>CAZESH010000094.1:0-13499 GCA_964514665.1 uncultured Caryophanales bacterium | reverse complement strand
CCAGAATGCCAAGCGGCCCGGAGCCCAGAACAAGCGCTGTTTTGGGCTGCCACAGCATGCGCTGCTGAATTTTCAGGGCTTGATTCCACACTTTTTCCACAATGCTTTGCGGTTCAACCAGCACTCCGTACTCCAGACATTCGTACGGAACCTTGACCACATAGCTCGCATCCTCAATCACGTATTCGCATAAGAATCCATCCGCCCCGCTGATGCCCCTCTCCAAATAATTGCCGGTCTCGCAAAAATCCTGCCGTTGATTGCGGCAATTGATGCAGGCTTCATCGTTGCAAGGTCTTCTTACCAAAGCCGTTACAAGATCGCCCTGGTTCAAACCCGACTGTTCACCGGCCAGCTCGACAACCCCCAGCAATTCGTGGCCGATGACCATTTGCGTCTGCCCGGCCGGCAGTCTTCCAAAGTTCTTCGTTATAATTTCACGGTCCGTTCCGTCAAGCCCGATGCAGATCGCTTTGATCAGCACATCCTGCGGGCCCCTCAGGCCCGGCTTATCAAGCTCGGCAGCCGCAACGTAAGAACGCTCTCCTGTATTCCCGATTACGACCGATTTCATGAACATCAACCTTCTTTCAAATATTGCCCTATCTGCTGTCTTATGAATGTGACCGAACGCCGCATTTCATCCAAACCGTTTACCCCGTCTTCAATCGAGATCCAACCGCGAAAGCGTACGGAGCGCAGATGGGTGAAAATTGCATCATAATCATTCAATCCCTCTCCGATCACACCGTGAAGCAGGGCGGCCGAATATCCATGCTCGTCATGATGTTTGATTTCCTCCAAACTGTACCCCTGTTTTAAATGGCGGTCGCTTGCATGCATGGTGATGATGCGGTGCTTTACCTTCGCAAGCAGCTCAAGGGGATCCTCGCCCGCCACAAGGGCGTTGGAAGGATCATAGTTCACACCGAACCAGGGAGAATCGATCTGATTGATGATTTCCAAAAATCGATCCGACTGCTGGGCAAATTCCGGCGCGGTCCAGTATCCGTCCTTATAATGATTTTCCATCACCAGGCAGACCCGGTGTTCCGCGGCGTACGGGAGCAGCTCCCGAATCGCTTCTACCGTCCAGCGGATGCCGTCCTCGCGGGTAACCTCCGGCCTCCTCTGTCCCGACAAAACCCGGCAGCTGCGAAACGTTTCCAGACCAAGCACACTCATGACCCGGATCATTTGTTTCATATGTTCGATTTGGTCGGCGCGAAAGGCGGCATCGGGATGGGTGAAATCCGGCGACGCGCACATCATCGGAATCTGGAGTCCCAGTCGCTCAGCAGCCGATTTGATTGCCAGCAAGTCTTGGTCGGCCAAGCTGGGCAAAAAACGCGGGTACATTTCCAAACCGTCCGCCCCGAGCGTACCCGCCTGTTCAATCCATTCGAACAGACTCATTCTCCCGTCCGACAGCATTTCGATGAATCCCTTCGGAAAAACGGCGATTCGGGCTTCCTGCAACAGGTTCATTCCGCATCCTCCCTTTGATTCGCTATCCGTTCTTCACCCGGTCCACAAACCGGGTCAAAATCTGTTTCAGCTTTTCCCTGTCGGTACTGGGCTTAAACTCTTGATTGTCGATAACGAGCGGAGCGCCGATCACAACAAGAGGAGCCCCATGCTTGGGCATTTTCGCCGCCTGATCGATGGAGAGTCCGCCAACGGCCTGTACGGGGACGGAAACTGCTTTTACCACCTCGTGCAAATGGTCGAACGGCGAACGCTTCGGATCCTCTCCTCTTTCATCAAATCCGGTATGTACAATCACGTAATCGACTCCGTTTGCTTCTAGCATTTTGGCGCATGCAACCGGATCCGGCGCAGCAAGAATATCCCCCATTACCGAAATGCCGTAATGCTTCGCCGCCTTGACCACTGCGCGAATCGTCGCGGGATGGGCTGCACCCATGACAACGACATGAGTCGCCCCGGCTTTGGCCATCATCTCAGCTTCCAGGTACCCTCCATCCATCGTTTTCAAATCCGCTACAATAGGATGATCGGGAAACGCTTCCCTTAATGCGGCGACAGCATGAAGTCCTTCGCCAAGCAGCAGCGGCGTGCCGGCCTCAATCCAGTCGACTCCCGCCTCTACGGCGATCTCTGCCATTTCCAAGGCATCCCGTATTCGGGTTAGATCCAGAGAGATTTGCACAATCGGTTTCATGTGATTCACTTTACATCCTCCTATCTGGTTTCTAGTAAATGCCGCATCTCCCCGACAAGGGAAAGCCTTTTCATGCTTAATGTATTCGATTTTATAGAAAGAAAAACCTTCCAATTGGATTTTTTTGCAAATAAAAAAAGCCCAAAGGGCTTGTCCTATTTTGCTCCGCCAAGATAGTGATGGTGACCATCATACAACCGCATATCGGGTAATTGAATTAGAAGGAGATATCAGCGGCGTTGTTGCAGCAGATGTGCTTTAATCTCTCTTGTAAACCTTCCAAGACTTCTTTTGGCACTTCCCTGACCTTGATATCCCCACCCAGGAAAAGCAGCCAATTTGTTATTTCGGTCAATTCTTTTGGCTTATCAACATTGATAAAAGTCTTTAGAATGGCTGTGGTTTGGTAAGGATTCGTATAGGATAGTGAAACTTTTAAAGGATGGTATTTTCTGAACTGGGCAATCGCTTTTGGACCAAGTTCAAGGACAAGGTTGATTGCTTCTTCCTGCTTGCTTAGCTTTTCTAAAATCTTGTTCTCACTTAATTTGTTTTCCGACGGGCAGGGTTCGACATTGGTGAGAGGGTCGACAGGAAAAATCTGCTTCTTTTCTTCCATTAAGTTAAAGCCCTCAATCAGCCAAAGGCCTTTTTCATGATATAGGTGCAAGAGATAAATCGGATAAGACTTTATTATCTCCTCTTCTTTGATAGTAATCAATAAATAGCGATCCAAAAGAAGGATTTGGATGAGTTTTTCCAACATGGGATGGGGGAGGTCTGAAAGATCAAGCAGGTCGGGATTATGGGGGTTGGTCCCTTCAAAAAGCAAGACTTGATTTAAATGAACAAGGTCATCTTGCTGGTTTTCCGAGATGAGGCCCAGTAATTTTTCAGCTAAAGACTGACGACTCTTTAGATAGGGGAGCTGTTGATTTCTTGTGGCCATAAAGGCAATAAATAAAGCTTTGACTTCATTATCGGTAAAGCGGACAACAGGCAGGACAGAGTTGTGCATGACAAAATACCCCCCATCCCTTCCAACCTCAGCGACAAGCGGCATCCCCATGGCCTCAATTTCTCTGATATCTCTAATCGCTGTCGAACGAGAGATGTCAAATTCCCGCATGATTTCAGAAATTGTAAAGTGGGCGCGGTTGTTGATATACCGCATGATGATATTAATCCGTTCAACTTTTTTCATCGGGACTCCTAAACAGTACCATTTTTTGACATGATTTAAGGCTATCATATACTCATCAAGTGATGAAAACAAGTCATTTGATAAATTTAAAAAAAGAGAGGTTTTTGAACATGGCAGATTATACCCTGGAAGAAAAAGACGGCTTTATCGTTTTAGGTTTAGGAACTGAGCTTAAGAGCGATTACACGGACTATGCTGGCATAAACAAGGAAAAGTCAGACTTTTGGGAGGCCGTCAGACAAGATGGAAGGCTTGATACTTTAAAAGCCATGGCCACAAATGACTACGTTTTTGCCGTGAACGAAGCGGTGAATAACAAGATGATGCATTATGCCGGCGTCATGACAGAGGCATCGGCGCCAGAAGAAGCCAGAGTTATCCAATTTCCCAAGGGGGAATACCTCGTTGTTAAAGGGGAAGGGAAGACGGCTGATGAATTGAATCATAAGCTGGCTGGCCTTGCCTTTGGTCAAGTCTTGTCAGAAGCGAAGGATTTTGCCTATGTTGGCGGGCCAAACGCAACGGTTGAGATGGGGCGGCGAGACGGTTTGATTTTTGGCGAAATGTGGATTCCTGTTGTCAGGAAATAAGGAGGAATCAAAATGTTCGATGTCGTTGATTTCAAAAATGTGTCTGAGGTTGGCTTGGAGTCTTCACCTGTTGCCGAAGCGCTTGCCGGGTTGCGTGCGAATGAAGCCCGTTACTTCATGAACAAATACAAGCATGAATTTACGGTTGTACCAGCTGGCGAAAGCCGGGAGACCCTGGATTATGTGAACCGGATTTTGAAAGAAGAACGTGACATTGAGTTTGCGGCCAAACCTTTAGAGACATCGCGTTTTCAAGTGGAAAATATCAAAATGGCTTACGTCTTTTATGAGGATGGTCTTGTGGTCAACGTCATGTATACGGTTGATGACCCTAAGAAGCGGGCCGTTGGTTTTAAGCTTTCTGAGGGGATGGAGGTACCAAAGGAGTTAGATGGGAAGTTTAAGTTTGCCAGGCAGAAGTCTAAACTGGCTGGAACCATTCGGGGCTCGTTTTTTATAATTAAAGGAGAATATTAAAGTAAGCAGAAACAAAGAAACCGCTCCTTTCGGAATGTTTGAAGGTACTTGCATTCTGCCATAAGGGCGGTTTCTTCTTAACGAGAAAACGTTGATCGGGTTTGATATCTACGGGGAAGGACGCCAGCATCCTGGTCAGGTTGGGGTCACCATACCAAGGGTTGCCGGTACGTGACGGGACAAGAAATTGAAGATGCGAAAACTGAACTGCAGGGGCAGACTACTTTTACCTATAAACAGATAAACAGAGATTCTGTGTGAAATTTCATACAGAATTTTTGTTTAGGCGATAAAATCTGAGAATCTGTATGAATTTTCATATAGATTCTTCACTTTGAACACTAACTCCTATTATTCTGTATGATAAATCATACAGAATTGACCTTTGTCACGATATTTAGAACCTTCCTGTATGAAAATTCATACTTAATATTTCAACTTCACCATCATCCGTTGTAACGGTAGTCCTGTCTTTCTTGGAACCTCATCATTTATACGATACGGTTGAAGATAAGCCGGTCACCTTCACATACCAGGCGTCGCATGCAAAATAGTCGGAACCAGCAAGCGGTGCTTGCAGCTTATGAAAGCCATGTTTAACATAAAAACGGTTAGCTGCTTGCATATTTTGCAGTGTCTCCAGATAGCAAGTTTTGTAAATGCTGCTTCGCAAACCGGAGTGCGATCTGCAGCAGTTCCGCTGCAATACCTTTTCCTCTAGATTCTGGAAGCATATACATCTTCTGAAGCTCGCAAATCCCTTCCTCAAGCGGGCCTAGATAGGCAGCAGGAATCTCCTACGAACGGAATAACGATTCCGACTGTGAGGCCGCATCGCATGCAACATGGCCTGAGAACAAGTGGACATCCTCGAATCGAACTGTCTCTATTTTTTTCGCTGCAGCTCCGCACTCTCTTTATGAAACAATTTGTCCTCCACCTTATCTTCAAACTATTCTATTATGTTATCACAAATAGTAAATAGTTTCTTTTGGACGCTAGTTTTTTCCTTACTTTACAGCAAACGCTCTTTCACTGGATGCGTCTTTCAATACAAGGGGATGGAGGATAGATGAAACAAGCTTGGACATTGTGATTTCATAAACTAGTTTGAAGGGGCTGTTGTTTTTTTTGTATCAGCAAACGTTTCACAAATACTGCGAAGAATATCAAAGAAACAACCACCGAGACTGAGCTGACCACGAATAATACATGATAACTCACGTGCTGCGACACCCATCCCAAGACGATTGCTCCCATTCCGATGCCTAGGTCGGTAGCTGTCAGCAAGGAGGCATTGGCCACCCCTTTGCGGTCGGGCCGAGCCAGACGGATCGTCGCCGCTTGAAGCGCCGGTTGGGCGGAACCGAGTCCGACCCCGAACAAAACCGCCGATGCGAGCATACCGAGCAACCCGGATGAAACGCTCAAAACAAGTAAAGCAATGATTATACACAATAAAGCCGGCATGATTACATTCGACTCTCCGTACCGATCCGAAAGCTTTCCCGTAATCGGACGGCTTAGGGCAACCGTTGCGGCGTAAACAAAGAAGAACAGACCAGAATTGACCCGAATTGAATCCGCAAACAGTGGAACGAACGTGGTTATGCCCCCATAGGCCATATACAGAAAGAAGACTGACGCAGTAATGGGCAAGACCGATCTCTCGAATAATTGGATTTTCCTCGAACTGGTTTGCGGCTGGAACGGTAATTTCACCCCAACCGTCAGGAACAAGGCTACAGTAGAAAGGCTCACAGCAATAAGAAACAGTGCGTAGTACGATAGGTTCTGCGTAATCCAGATCCCGAGCAATGGCCCCACTGCCATAGCCAGTATCATCCCCATCCCGAACCATCCCATGCCTTCCGTGCGACGGGCAGGTGGGATGATATCCGTAATCGCCGTGATCATTGCCGTCGTCGAACCTGCCCAGCTAACGCCATGCAATAATCGAAGACAAATTAATACCGCGATTCCCCCGACCCAGTTATACAAATACATCGACACGATAAAGAGAACCAGTCCCCAAACCATAAACAGCCGCCTACCGAAACGATCCAACAAACCGCCGATGATCGGGCGAAAAATAACGGCAGACAGCATAAACGCACCAACCGTCAAACCCACCTGCGAATCGTTGCCACCAATCTGCTTGATGAACAGCGGCAACGTCGGAAGCAGCAAGTAAAAACCGGTGAATAGAAAAAGCATACCTAGAGTCATGAGAATAAAGGTTTTCGTCCATAGGCGTTCCATATGTGTTTTCATCTCTCCATCTTCGTTATGAGTTGCTTACCAGTGAAAGCAGACCACCGACTACTTCAATGGTCCGCCTTTTCCCATTTTATTGGTGGCCGACGATCCGATGTGGTACATACGGCTCTTCCAACGACGCTACTTCTTCAGGGGTTAGCGTAATTGACAAGGCAGCAGCCGCATCCTTAAGATGAGAAATGTTCGTAGCACCGACAATAGGTGCAGTTACCGGTTCTTTGTGCAAAAGCCACGCAAGTGCGATGTGAACGCGGCGAACGCTGTGTTTTTCCGCCAAACTCGTTACCCGGTCTACCACCAATTGATCCGCATCTGCAGTTGCATCATATTTTTGTTTTGCAATTTAATCGGTTTCAGCACGATGTGTTGTTGCCTCCCGCGCCAATCTTCCCCTGCCAGCGGGCTGTAAGGAATGACCGCGATTTTTTCTTCCTTGCAGAGCGGAAGCATCTCCCGCTCCTCTTCACGATAAATAAGGTTTAAATGATTCTGCATAGATACAAATCGTGTCCATCCATTTTGCTCAGCTACATGAAATGAAATTGAAGGTGCGAAAAATGAACTGCAGGTGCGGAAGACTACTTTCACCTATAAACAGAGATTCTGTGTGAAATTTCATACAGAATTTTTGTTTAGGCAATAGAATCGGAGAATCTATATGAATTTTCATACAGATTCTCCACTTTGAACACTATTTAGAAGCTTCCTGTATGAAATTTCATACTAAATATTCAACTTGACCATCATCCGTCGCAACGGTAGTTCTGACTTTCTCGGAACCTCATCTTTTAGTTTGCAGTGTCTCCAGATAACAAGCTTTGTAATGCTGCTCCGCAAACCGGAGTGCGGTCTGCAGCAGTTCCGCTGCAACACCTTTTCCTCTAGCTTCTGGAAGCATATACATCTTCTGAAGCTCGCAAATCCCTTCCTCAAGCGGACCGAATTCTGCGATCCCGCAGCCGCCAAGCATCTTGCCGCTTGCATCAAGTGCAATCCAATATGCCCTGCCCTCCTGGTTATAATAATCGGACAGATGGCTTAAACTTTCGTCTTCCCATGCTAAACCCGGACGATTTCCGCCAAACTCGATCAAGCAATGCCGGATAATCGCTTCTATGGCGCTGTTATCTTCGGCTTGAATTGTTCTTATGTTCATCCTGTTACTCCACATCATGAAAGTATCGATTCCCGTTTTCTTGCGCTATACTCCCGTTCGCGTAGATAGGCTGCAAAATAATTTTGTTACAATAGGTTTTGCAAACCGACCGCTTAATTCCAGACTCAATTAGCTGATTGTTTTTTACGATCGGAATAACGATTTCCGACTGTGAGGCCGCATCGAATGCAATATGACCTGGGAACACCTCCACCTTATCTTCAAACTATTCTATTATGTTATCACAAATAGTAAATAGTTTCTTTTGGAAGCTAGTTTGCTCCTTATTTCACAGCAAAAGCTAAAGCAATGATTGCCCTTCCAGCGTAATGTGTTGATGTTCTTTTATATTTATCAAATTGCCATAGATCTACCCATTATTTGGAGATTTAATGCTTTAACGGCATACTTCCCTTTGTTCGTTTCTGTGTAACAGACCACCTGAAACCGTTTCCGTTATACCGATGATCTCGCCAAGTTCTAAATCAGTGCAAAGCTTCTCAAAATGCAAATTATAGTTATCACTCATTTTCGTGTTCCTTTCACTGTTTTATACACGGAAGATTAAAACCCGCACGGGTCAACCAGCAAAATCTATGTGAATCAAATCTTTTATTGCATGTGGAATCCATACATTGGCGGAGGAAATCAAACAACTCCCGAGCTCCTTTATCATTGACGTGACGGTGCAGCTCTTCATAAACCTTTCGTGCACGTAGTTCTGAAGCTAAATCCGAATGCAGATATTCCTGCTAAGAGGCGAAACCGGATGAATCTGATTCTGCTGTCCCACTTGGGATTGTAACTTCGCATCAAAATATTCCGTAATGAGTTGCAACACTCATCTCCGATCCCATTTTCCTTCTCCCCTGTCAGTTGACTATACCAATCTTGAAAAATAAACATATACTGTTATACAAGCTACGAGAGGGGTAAGGTATGAGAACAGTCAAAGCGCCGAAAAGAAGAATGCGACAGGCACATTTCCGGAAGAAAAGAGGCTATTCACACTCGTATCATGCAGATAAAGCGCAGGTTCAGGCGTTAGGCGGAATCCTATCGACCCTCACTAAATTTCCGCAAATCATCAAAATATTCGTTCAACTCGCGCCTCTTATTCGGGTATTCATGAATTCCTTCTCCAAATCGGATTCAGTCGCTCCTGCCCTACCGTCGGGTAACGACAAGAGCGCAGGAGCCGAAAATACAATCAATCCGGTCGCCGACAACGAGAGTATCGATAAGAAAGAGGACTTCATTGAGCAGGATCAGACAAAAAGGGCGCCGGTTTCAAAAACGCTAAATCGAAGTCGGAAGCACAAGCCACTGAAAAGGAGATAATTCCTCACAATTTATAATAAAGGCATAGCACAATCTCATTATCTACTATAATTGTGATTCGTCATATTAGATGAGAAAATCGTGCTCACGAACGCCTTGAAATCAATAAGTTTGTTTCATAATTATTGAAAACTCTAATGCTCACAGCTTAATTTATGGGCAATTGCTTCATAAATATTGAGAAATAACGCCATTTTGCATTATTCAGAAAAATGCATGCTTATACGGATCGCACTGAACGGACGAACGGTCTGATGAAAGTGCTTGATATGCTAAACCTGAAGCAGCAACAGTTAGTCATGGTTCATCGGAGAATTAATTTAAAAACAATTATTTTTTACCAAAAAAAGACTTAAGGCTTTCTTAAGTCTTTTGGTAATTATATAGTAGCTATAATAATCTAGAATTAAAAATAGTTCCTGAAACAGCAAGTTGGCATAATTTTTTCTTTATTAAACTAATTAATTCAGACGTTGAAGTCAATGCTTCTATTTCAGATCTTGTAACAATAATAATCTGCCTCTTTTGTTTTAATGCGTCCCTAACAATCTCGTGAGCACGGTTTCTCTCTTGGGGGGATCCCGTTATTCCATTTGCCGCAATTAAGATGCCGAAACTCTGCCCATGATTTTCAAGTTTACGATCAAACCAACTCACTTCCGAGCTGCCCACTGCGTTTGACCAATTCTTACATTAATTGGGTTTGCTCATTCCAAAAGGCGACATCAATTTCCTCAGTATCAAACATATTTAGTTCATTTCGAGCTGTAACGGAGATACCCGGTATCTTATCGAACACATAACACGTTAAGTCTTCTAATGCTTTTCCTTTTTCTGTCGTAGTAGTAGCTGTATCTCCAATTGTAAAAAAATCTTTAATTTTTTTATTCGATATTCGTGCCATTACAAGCCCTCCTCAGGACCGAAGGCTTTGTTCTTTAAATCCAACTTTATTTCAGCAAATGACTCTTTCTGTAATCTATTCGCTAGTTCAGTCGCTTCAATTACAAAAATTCCGGAAATTGAACTAGTTAAATTAAAATTTTTTCCTTCCTTAATCCATATAAACAATCAACCCTGTTAGGATGGGATTTCCGAACTCGCTTTCAAGTTCGTTAACCCAAAGAGCAAAATCTACTGCTTTATCTGCAATTTCACTTTTGACCACTTCATCCAGTTTCAAGCTTTGAAATGATTAAAAAGGGTTTCTTCAAAAAGAATACTTGGACTTTGAAATTCAGTATGCCTGAGCTCGATTAATTTGTTTACAATTTCACTGCTATTAACGGATCGGTCTTCTTTCTTTATTAATCTCTTATATTTCTTGACCCGGTCACAACAGCTAGTGTACCTTGAACATTTATTGGTAAGTGCACTTTACTATTTATTAATAGAAATATGGGCTTTCTGATGCCTTGGGCGTAACCAAGTTAGTAATATGCATAATTGTTTTTATCAGGTTCTTCAGTCATTATTGCTGTAACAAAATCACATTCCTCAATTGAAGAAATAGTTGTCTTACTTACAAGTAATATTTTCGTTGTCTTCGACATATTTCCTTCTTTTGGATATAAGAAAAACCGTCCGAAGAGAGATTCGGACGGCTCATTTATACGATTATACGATTTCCTGCTTTTGCTTGGAGGAATGTTGTGTCTGTTCAGGCAGAATCAACCTGTATGATTGCAGCATGCTTGTTATTCTTTAAAATCCAGCGCCGGCGGTTTGCGTTTGAAACCTTTCGTCGCAATTGCCAATACGATCAGGCCAACGACAAACCAAACAAGTCCAAGTTTAAATGCCAGTGTGTCCAACTTCGTCCAGACGTAGAAAATCACAGCGAAACCAAGCAATGGCATCACCAAATGTTTCAAATAGCTTTTTGATTTCTTTTTATAGACAAAATAGATAATGACTGATAGATTCAGAAAAAGAAAAGCAGTTAAAGCACCAAAATTCACAAGGGATGTCAATTTATCCAAAGATATTAGATTGACAACAATAACAGAGATAATTGCCACGATCAATGTACTGGCATAAGGCGTTTTGTATTTCGGATGCACTTTGGATAAAAACTTTGGCAGCATGGTATCGCGGGACATACTGTAGAGGACGCGCGAAATGGCCGCCTGCGCAACGAGAGAATCCGCGATTCCCCAAGCGATGATTGTCGCAATCAGCGTCATCGCTTTTGCCCATGGTCCGCCTGCAATTTCAGCCACTTGGTAAAAAGCAGTATCCAAATTATTGAATTTACCGCCGGGTACGATTAAGGCAGCTAAATAAGTTTGAATCATGAATAATGCTCCAACAATAAGCAGTGAATAGACGGTAGCTTTACCTACAGCTTGTTTCCCTCCGCTTGTTTCTTCAGACAAAGTTGAAATCGCGTCAAAACCGAGAAAACTCAATACGGCCATTGAGGTTGCGCTGGCAACCATCGCCAAGCTGAATCCGTTCGGGTCAAAAATCGGTTTAAAGGTAAAATGTGCTCCATTAACTCCTTGAAATACTGCCCAAAAAGCAACAACTACGAAAATTGCAAGAACGATCAATTGTCCAATTAGGATAATTTTGTTCGCTCTTGCCGTTATTTCGATCCCGAGAATGTTGACAATCGTATTAATGGCAATGAAGATCAAAATCCATACTACCGTTGGAATAGCCGGAACCAGTTCATGGAGAGCCGTACCGGCAACAATATAGAGAAGTGCAGGAATCAGGATATAATCGAGCAGAATCATCCAGCCCGCGATAAATCCAACACTGCTGTTAATTCCGCGTTGAGCATAAGAATAGACAGAACCGGCAATCGGGAAAGCTTCCGACATGCGGGCATAACTGTATGCCGTAAAAATCATCCCCAGCAGTCCAATGGCATATGCTAGTACAACCATACCGTTTGAGGCTTCAGCTACATAGCCGTAGATCCCCATCGGCGCAATCGGCACCATGAACACCAGACCGTAAATAATCAAATCCCATGTTGTCAGGCTTCGCTTTAGTTCTTGCTTGTACCCCATCTTTTCTAAAGCATTTGTTTGTATTTGCTCGGACATTTTCAAGCCTCCCTAAATAATGTTAATGTTGGCTAGAAAGTAGTAATCGAAAAGTTTCTTAATATGAATTTAGGCATAACGAAACGGGCTGTCATCAATGGATCGACGACCTGGCATATTTCGGTATTGCCCACTGCGCTTAACAGCATAGTCAATTCAGAGAAAGGCATAGGAAGCTTCGGCGCCAGAAAGTCCGCCATCTGTTCAACAGAACGGGCTACCGCCTCGTCAAGCGTTGGTGCGGATGCAATTGTCACGATCGAATCATCATTTTCCAGCATGGGGCTAGGTATCGATTTTCCTTTTTTTACCTCGATCGTGACCGTAACTTTGGCCGGAATTTCGATTCCGGAAACGCCAATTTCCCCGTCTCCCATTGCAGCGTGCAAATCTCCCAGCGCAAATAATGCGCCCTGCACAAAAACAGGGAAATATACCGTAGCGCCGGTTGTAATCATGGTGTTATCCATGTTTCCGCCGTGGTCTCCGGGAGTTCCGCATGATACTGGTTCTCCAACTGGAGCTACACCAATGACCCCAATCATTGGGTTTAATGGAATGTGGATATCCTTACTAAAAATTGCATGTCCGTCTTGAATCGGAATTGCCTTCGCTTCGTATTTTTCTTGCCTTTTTCCCAGCACGCCAAGCCCCGGTCCAACAGCCATAACGCCTTCAGATGCTAACTCAATCTTTTCGATTTTGACGGCAAGGACATCGCCTGGCTCAGCGTCTTCAACAAAAATAGGTCCTGTGGCTGGATTAATTTGGTTCCAATCCATAGACTGAAATTGATCCGATGATTTTAACTGATTGGTAAAGCAATCATACGTTTCGATTTCAATCGTCGACCCTGATGTTACTCTCATGACAGGCTCGTGTTGTGAACTGAATGCATAGATGGAGCGACTGCATTCCAAAGTTTTTGACATCTTACTCCTCCTATTCGAATTTTTATTTAATTTTTCAACAATTATTGATTCTGTAGCCGCATGCCTCTTTCCTCTACAAAATATTTAAATATTAAAAAAATTTCACGAAACCCGATTCATTGCTTAATTGTGTGCGTTAAGAAAAACCGTCAGGAAATTCACCTGACGGTCCTTTATTGTGCCACAAGTTACGTTTTCTGTTCTGATGGGGGATGGGTAGTGGATTGTCAACAGTAAATCAGACAACTTTTTTAAGGGCTTCTTGACGATACTGA
>CAZESH010000093.1:0-13531 GCA_964514665.1 uncultured Caryophanales bacterium | reverse complement strand
TACCCATAGGCTGGCACTTTTTTTTCTAAGTGTCCAGTCTATGGGTACCAGTGTACCCAGTCCCTCTCCTTTTAGATTGAAAAATTCATGAATAGATCATGCTGTATCCCGATTATAATTTATAAGGGTTTAAATGCTCCGGCTTGCTTACCGGCTGGCTTAAATTCGTTGCATCGGAAGCATCGACCTTCACGCTGCCGTTGACCATGATCTGTACCTTCGAATCGCCCGTATTTTCCGTTAAGGAAAGCACCACGGATTGCAGCGATTTCGCCGGCACTTTCTGATCGAGTCCCAGTATCTGATCGCCGAGGTTCACGGTAACCAGGCCTTCTGCATCCTTGACTTTCAATACTTGTGTTTGCGCAGCGATTACTCCCTGCAGCTTGGAGCCTTGACTTGGACCTTTGATCAATTGTGCCAGTGTCGCCGAGGCAATATCGTTCGTACGAGCAATCATGCGCGTAACCGGTACGAGATAATCAAAGTTGTCGTCCGTTTGATTTTCAAAGTAAAGCGTCACCGGAGTCGATTGGCTGAAGTCGATGCCGGCTGTCCTCTCCAAATTAATGCCCATGGAACGGGTCAGCGGGGAATCGAGCGGCATTTGAGCTACAGGCATTTCCTTCAGCGGTTGACCTTCTACCCATAATTGCACTTGGTTAATGCTCGGGAAGCCGGTCAGCGTCCAGGTGATCGCCTCAAGAATTTTTCTTTCGTCCTTGGCGTCGTAATGGCTAAACTCCTTGGAAAAATTGACGACGGCCAGCTGCTGGTTCAAGTCGAGATTGATTCCTTTAATCATCGTTCCTTTCGGAAGCAGGGCGGTAAAGCCCGCAGGAAGGTTGCCCTCTTCAGGTCCGCCCTGTACCATATATTGCAGGGCTTCCTTGGCAATGCTCTGTACAAACGGCAAATTCATCGTAACCGGTGCAACATAACCGTTCGCATCTTTAAAATACAACGTGATCTTTGCCGACTTTGCGGACGTATCCTGAGTAGTTGGATTCATCGTCTGGTCGTTCAGCCCGCTGCTTCCCTGCTCTGCCGGCGGCGGGTCAATTTGCTGTTTTGAATCTGCCGATTTGAACAGTCCGCACCCCGCCAGCAAAAATGGCAAGCTGATGAGACCAACCAGCGCGACCCCTCGAATCCATCTGTATCGTGCCATATCGTTTTCCTCCTCAAGTGGTTATTGTAGTATTATGTATACGAGCCGTTCCGTATTTTATAACCACTTTTGTCCACTCTTTTTTTGTGCGTGCCGCCGCCAATTGCAAGCAAGTGTTCAATGATTTGAACAAATAGAATGTCTGCATAATGCGAGTCCAACATTTAGGAGGAAAGCTATGAGCTACCAATTGAACAGCAAAAAAGTCGCCCTCGCCACCCGGGATTGGCTGATGAAAAGGGGAGTCGCCATAACGGATATTGCCGAATTGGTTTATTTACTGCAGAAGGATTACATTGCGGAATTAACCATGGAGGAATGCATTCAGAATGTAGAAAGAGTGCTGTCAAAGCGCGAGGTGCAGAATGCCGTGTTAACGGGAATTCAAATGGATTTGTTAGCCGAGCAGCATGCTTTGCTGCCGCCGCTGTTGGATATGATCCGGCATGACGAGGGCTTATACGGCTGCGATGAAATTTTGGCGCTTTCCATCGTCAACGTATACGGCAGTATCGGTTTGACCAACTTTGGCTATGTCGACAAGCTGAAGCCGGGCATATTAAAAAAATTAAACGACAAATCAGGCCCTCATATCCATACATTTCTGGACGACATCGTAGGGGCGATTGCGGCTTCAGCCAGCAGCCGCATCGCACACCGCAAGCAGGCATCGATCGAAGAAGGCATTACTGAAGACGAGGATTAACGGCTGTATACAATCGTCCCTCTGATTTCTTCCTGCATTGCCGACCCTTTTTGCTCGAGGTAAACCAAATGCGCAATCGTTTCCGCCAAGGCAAAACGAAGCTGATGCAGCGACAAACGGGAACCGAACATTTCACGGCAGAGCGTGTAGGCTGTCTTCGGCGTATCCATCAAAGAAAGAAAACGATCCAGCCTCTCTTCATGGTGCGCCGCAAGCTCCCTTGCCCTTCCCGCCGCGTCAGCGAAAGGCTCGCGGTGTCCCGGGTAAACCTCCCGGGAGGGAAGCTCTGCAAGCAACTGCAAACCATCCAAAAAAGAGGCCAGCGGATTATCATCGATGCCCGGCAGGAAGGAAATGTTCGGAGAAATTTGCGGCAGCAGATGATCGCCGCAGAACAGCTTTTGTCCGCTTTCATGCCAAAAGCTGAGATGCCCTTTGGCATGTCCGGCCGTTTCTATGGCCATGCAATCGAGGATGCCGAGATCGACCCTCTGTCCATGATCAACGACAGTCAACTGCGGAGGCGGTGAAACCAAAGGGATAAAGGCTTCCATATGCTCGCGCATCGGACCCGTCTCGCCTGCCTCCAAACCGTTTTTTATAAATACATCCATGAGCGCGTCGGTCAGCGTGCGCCGCTCGCCCCACAAGAGCTCCGTTTGTTCAAGTCCGCTTCTTGAGATCAGCACGGGAACTTCGCATTGCTGTTGAAACCACCCGGACAAGCCGTAATGATCGGGATGGTGATGGGTCAGCACGATTTGACGGATTTCACTGAGCGCTATACCGGCGTGTTTCAGCCCCGATTGCCAAAATTGCACCGCTTCTTGTGTATGTATGCCGGGATCAAGCAGCGTCCATCCGTCCGTTCCCCGCAGCAGATAGCTGTTGACCCAGCGCAGGGGAAACGGCAGCGGAACCTTGACTTGCATAATCTCTTCGGAAATCCGTACAATGCTCGACTTCATTGCTCTCCTCCTTGTTTATGTCCAACCAGGATCAAACGAGGAGAATCGGGCCCATAGTCGGAACCATCATAGCCGCCGTATACGTGCTCGATTCGCAGCGCACAGCGAGCGATCATCGCCCGGAACTCCTCCAACCCAAAAAGCCGCACCTGCTCCAGGTAGCTCCTGTCTTCCCCGCGGGAATCCTTGACGGTAATCCGCTTGCGCACAAAACCGTCCTCGATGCTCCTGCTTTCCTGAATCAACAGGCCGTCCTGCTTGCGTTCGGAATAAGGATTCAAGCGGCTTGCGACATAAGCCGGATTTAAGTAATCGATGATGAATTTCCCCCCGTCCTTCAGCAGTCGTTCGATTTCTGTTATGACGCGGAAGCTTTCTTCATCCTCGTCAAAATAGCCGAAGGAAGTGAACAAATTGACGACTGCGTCGAACGATTCATCCAGAGGGACATCGCGCATATCCCCATGCACCCAGCGCACGTCGCCTCCGCTGTCCAGACGTTTGGCCTCGGCCAGCAGCACTTCCGACAAATCAACGCCCGTCACCTTATAGCCAAAGGAATTCAATGCCAGTGAATGCCGTCCCATGCCGCAGCACAAATCAAGCACGTCAGCTTGCTGCGGCAGTTCAAGCCAATTCGCCATCGCCCGGACTTCCTCTTTGGCTCCCTGAATATCGCGGTGCTTATATACAATCAAGTAATCTTCCTTGAAGCTTTCTTCATACCATTTCTCCATTGTACTTTGTCCCCCTGCTCCCATAATCGACACTTCCTATTGTACCTTTTTCACTATCTCCGGACAACGCGCACTCCTGTTACGCAAAAGGAGAAACATGGTATAATGTAGCCATTATCGAAGCAGGAGATGAGTACATGCCGTTTATTTTGAAGCACCGCGAATCAGATGAAGTGTTCACGACCACATTAAAAAATATATACAACCTGTACTATTACGGGACGAAGTATTGGGATGACGGAGAGGAGGCCGAACAAGAACGTGAAAGCTTCCTTGATGAGATGAATGCAGCAAACAAACACGACTGGGAACTGATCGAAGTCGATGAACGGCTGCTCAAGCTGTGCAACGTCAAGCTGGCCAACAATCCCTCCTTGAAGTTGCTGCTGGATGAACAGGGTAAGCCTTATGTTGAGCCGTCAGGACTTTAAGCCCCGATGATCCTCCGATGAAGCTCGATCCGACTGCTTTCATCGGACTCAAAAAACCTTCTGATTATTCCCGCTGCCGCAGAAATAAAAAGAAGGTTTGAAGGATGCAATTTCTAAGCATGGTTAAATTTTTAACTCCCCAAGCCTGATAAGCTCGACTACTGCTTGCGAACGACCTTTGACGTTTAACTTTTGCATCACATTGGAGATATGATTACGTACCGTCTTTTCGCTGATGAAAAGCTGCTGCGCAATCTCCTTTGTTGTTTTGTCTTGTACCAACAGCTCGAAGACTTCACGTTCTCGATTGGTTAATAAAAATTTACTTTTGTGGTCACTACCCTTCAAGAGTGTCACCCCTCCTTGCTCGGGCTGTGTTGTATTAAAAGGTTAAGGGATACAGTCAATTTTATAATATGAAGGGCAGCGACAAGTGGTGATGTATCCGAAAAAAAATGGGCATAAAATAAGCACTAATAAAGGTCTGGGAAGCTATTTCCCGGACCTTTATTTTTACAGTAAATTAGCGGGTGCCCCTTACCGGGTTCGGATTGGGAATGTCCGGGCGGTTTACGTCTGTTCTCACCCGGTCCGGAAACATGCGCTGAACCATATTGTTGAATTCAAGTATCATGCCGCGGATCGGCTTGCCGTTTCGAAACTGCACGGAGTATCCGTTAAGCCGGTCAACAAATCCGGGATCGGCTGAAATAAACACATTGCGGACACCGGGATGCATCGATTTGACTACACCGGAAATGCGGGTTTTGACCGATTCCGGAATATCATTCGCGGCGGTGCCGTTCATTCCCGTTTCCCTTTCGTTCAAGGCAGCGCCAAAGCCGGTGTAAGGTCGATTTGTCGTGCCGCGGTTCATATTCCCGTTTGTCCCCAAATTACCGTTGGGTGTGGTCATGTTCATATTGCCTCTTGTTCCCAAGGCGTTTCTGTTGTTATTATTCAAGACCACCCCTACGTATGCGTTCTTATCCGTCAACAGGACGTAAGCCGAATCCACATCCCCCATGGCCGCAATGCGATCGGCGATGTCCTGGCTCATTTCCATCCGCGTATTGTTATGACGGCTTGTAAAATTGGTTCCGCGCGGATTGTCCCAACGGTTCATGCCCAGCCGGTCGGCACCGTTGCCGTACGGCCGCACACTTTGATTCCTGACTTGATCGGTCGTGCCGACGCCATCCCGATTATTCATGCATGCCGTAAGTGAAGTCAAGGCCAAGGCACCAATGACGGTAAGTTTTAGAACATGCTGTTTCAAATTGCCATCCTCCATTCAATTTAAGTTTATCCTGCATTCCATCATTAGCATTGAATTTTTTCGGACAATTATACTGGAGAAAACAACCAATAACGATCAAATGATTCGGGAAAGCAAGATATTTGTCCAATCCATTGGGATTTGCCTGAATATAATTAATGGAATTTATAACGGGAAAGGATGGTTCTAATGGCATTATTAGAAAGGATTGTAAGCAGTCCTGCAAATGTTTATGTTGCAAACACGAGAGAAGAAGCTTTGGCAGCGGCCATTTCGGGAAGCGGAACGGCGGCAGTGGAATTTCCCCGAACCCCGACGTGGCAGAAACTGGAGCGCTTCACCAACGACAATGTCAGTTTCTTGCAGTTTAATCCCGCTCCTCAGAATCCGACGTATGTATGGACAGATACCACATACTCGGGACAAAGCCTTGGATTGGCGGCGGTTTCTTCCTCCCATGCCTTCCAGCAAGCAACCCATTTTACGGTCAACATGGCCGTTTTTGCCGACAACGCGCTGCAGGTGCAAGTCGATCTTGTGAACGCTGGCACGGGGGAGATTATTTCTGCGGCACCATTGGGGGTACTCCTTCAGGAGGGCAGCATGGATCCAATTACCGGCATTGCAGTAGAAAAGAAACAATTCCCCTATAATTGGCAGAATATCCGCGTATACACCATAGAAACGGATAGCCTGCCTGCGGGTTCATATCGGATCGCCATTTCCTGCCGGGTCGTCAACTACGATCAGTTCAATGGACTTCCGAATCCGGCTGCACTATCGTTCTTCGCTGACATCAGCGCGAATTAATTTTATAATTTAACCGAAAGGGTGAAAAATTCATTCATGGCGTTACTTGAAAGAATCATAAGCAATCCCGCGAATGTCTATATTGCCAATACGAGGGAAGCTGCAGCGGCTCAGGCAATTTCCGGCAGCGGAACGCTGGCAACGGAGGTTCCCAGAACTTCGACATGGCCGACCCTGGAGCATTTCACGAACGACAACAGTTTATTTCTGAAGTATAATCCTGCGCGGCAAAATCCCGTTTTTGTATGGGATCAAATCACATCTTCGGCTCAAAGCAAAGGATTTGCAGCCGCGACCGCCGCATATACGTTTCAGCAGAGCACCAACTTTACGATCCATATGGCTGCTTTTGCCGACAACGCGCTGCAAGCGCAAATCGATTTGCTTGACGCCGCAACCGGTACCGTCATATCCTCCGCCCCTTTTGGTGTTCTGCTGCAGGACGGAAACATGGATCCGGTTACAGGTGTTACGGTTGAAGAGCCGCAGTTCCCCTATAACTGGCAGAACATCCGATTTTATACCGTATCGACGGGTACTCTTCCGCGAGGCAAATATCAAATCGTATTATCTTTTTTGGCCGTGAATTATGACCAATATCCCGGCTTCCCGAATCCCGCCTCGCTGGCTTTTCATGCCGACGTCAGCGCGGTCTTGACCGGAAATGCCGCCTTTAACCCCAGTCAAAATACCTTTTACAACACAATTAACGACGCCATAGCTGGCGCCGCCCCGAATGAAACGATCGAGCTTTTGTCCAGGACATATGAACAACCGAACGAATTGGTCATTGACAAGCCGTTGACTCTTCGCGGCACGTCGGCTGAGCAAACAGTCGTGAACTTCGACCCTGCCGTACCGATAGGACTCCGTGTCCAAGCCGACGATGTCACGGTGGAGGATATCCATTTTATTGTCGCCACTGCTTCTTCAGGAGACAACTGGATGCTGGAAATTCCGCTGAAAGCGGAGGCGCCTGAAGAATATTTCAAGAATGTTACCATTCAACGCGCGGTTATCCAGGGAGGCCGGCGAAACGCCGAAATTGCCGCGGAAAATTTGACCCTCCGGGATACGCAGTTCGTGCATAGTGGAGACCTCGATTCGGTTAATATCCAAGTGGCCCGGGGTACCACAGCAATTGAGCGCAATGTCTTTAATGGAGATGTATATAGCAGAACCGCTGTAACTATTGGAGATTCGGAGCAATTCTCGACAAGCGGCAGAATCCGGATAGACGGAAATCTGGCCCGCAGTCATTCGGAATTTACCCGCCTCGATCTAACCCGAGTCCAGAATATCGAAGAATTGACTGTCAACAGCAATACGATAGAGTATGTGACCCAAGAGATTCCCACCAGCAGCGCGGTCACATTCATTCCTCCGTCAGATTCTCTGGGGTTTGAACAATTACCGGCAATTCGAATTGAACAAAATACTGTCAATAATCCGAATCAGGGAGAAAATCTGGCCGTATACCTTGATTATAATCAAGGAGGAATCGCTGTTCCCGCGGAAGGCCAAATTCAAGTTTACGACAACGTATTCAATATTCCGAAACCATGGGGGGTCGAAGGAGACACAGTTTCCCCCGATGCCCCGGTAGGTTTCAGTGCGGAAGCCCCTCCCGGCATCACCCTGGCAGTGTTTGATCTGAAAGGCAATGTTGTTCCGTAGGGACTGGAAAAACGAGCTATTTGCGGATGAACTGCTGCGTGAACATTTTGCCGCAAGCGCCCCCGTTCACGATGCCTATGCCGATGTACGTATAATCGGAATTGAGAATATTATCACGATGCCCCTGCGAATTCATCAAAGCCTGATGCGCCGTGCTCACGCTTTGGTTGCAGGCAATGTTCTCCGCTGCCGCGGTGAAAGACAGTCCGAATTTGCGCATCATTTCAAAAGGCGAGCCGTACGTCGGCGACTGGTGCGAGAAATAGTTGTTGCTTACCATATCCTGACTCTTGAATCTGGCTACACGAGCCAGCTCCAAATCCACCTTGAGCGAAGCCAGTCCCCGTTTTTGCCTCTCTCCATTGACTAAATTGACCATTTGCTGCTCCTCCGCGCTTAATCCGGGAATTTGCGGCTGTTTGGAAGGAGGAGAAGGCGGGGTTTTTTGCTTGGGAATCTTCAACTCGCCATATGCCCATAAAATCGATTGCAGCGTTTTGCCGTCAACCGCCCCGGTAACGGGAAGCCCGTATTTTTTCTGGAAAAGCCGGACTCCGCTCGCGGTAACCGGACCGTATATGCCGTCGATATTCCCGGAAAAATAACCGAGTGATTTCAACATCCCTTGAACCGCGAACACATCCGGCCCCTTCGAGCCGACTCCAAAAGCTGAGGCATTAGACGAAATCGAGATGCTCATAAACAGCAATACAAGACTTGCCAGAAAAATTTTCCTTATATAATCGGTTTGTTTTTTGCCCAATTTTTATCGCTCCTTTATTTTTCATATTACTTCGAGCTTAATATGCCCAAAATAATGTTGACAGTTTCAAAAAGCGGCGTTATGATTTTTATAACTAGATATTAGTATCAGGTACTAAATTTAAGGGAGCGATACCTTTGATAATGAATGAAAACATCACGGCAGCCAAATCAAAAGCAAAGCTGACAGCCATCGGAACGTTTGTTCCGGAACGGGTGCTGACCAATGAGGAACTCGAACGGATGGTGGAAACGAGCGATGAGTGGATTGTCCAACGCACCGGGATATCGCAAAGAAGAATCGCCGAATCCAATGAATATACAAGCGATCTGGCCATTCAAGCGGTCTTGGACCTGCAGCGCAGATACAATAAAAGCATGGAGGATGTCGACTTCATCATCGTCGCTACTTCCACCGCCGAATATGGTTTTCCCAGCACGGCAACACGCATACAGGATTATTTCGGGATAAAGAGCACGGGTGCAATGGACTTAAGTGCAACATGCGCGGGATTTGCCTATGGACTGCATTTGGCCAATGCCATGGCAAGCTCCGGCTTTCACCGTAAAATCCTTGTGCTGGGTGCCGAAACGCTTTCCAAAATTACCGATTATACCGATCGCTCCACCTGCATCTTGTTTGGAGACGGCGCGGGAGCAGTTCTGGTTGAAGCAGACGCGGACAATCCCGGATTTTATGGCTCGCCCTGGTTTCTGACCGAAGGCGGAGAGGGCAAGCATGTATACAGAACCGGGCTTTCTGACAAATGGAAGGACACGCCGTTATCCGGCAGCGGAAAGCTGGTACAAAACGGCCGCGAGGTGTATAAATGGGCGGTCCGCACCATACCGGAAGGCATGAGGCAGCTGGTTGGACAAAATCAGCTGAGCTTTGACGACATCGACTGGTTTGTCCCTCACAGCGCCAATCTGCGGATGATTGAATCGATTTGTGAAAAAAGCGGATTTCCGATGGAGCGGACGCTTTACAGCATGGTGCATTACGGCAACACTTCCGCCGCCAGCATCCCTCTGGCCATCGACCTTGCCATTAAAGAAAATAAAATAAAATCCGGAGACACCATGATGCTCATTGGCTTCGGCGGCGGTCTGGTGGCTGCGGGCTTACTCCTCAAATGGTAATGGTTATCGATCAGCAACTGTTATAAAGTTTTGAAAATCTGCAACCGGCAGGTCCAATGACCTGCCGGTTTTTCATTTTGGGATAAGACAAGCGCCTTTTTCTGGCTTCCATTAGGCCGTTACTTCACTTTCATTCAACCACAACCGCATAGTATGTGGGGAACGCCCCTGTTTCGTCCCCACAATCAATTTCGGGGAGAGGAGATGATGGATGATGAAAGTGGTTATTCTGGCGGGCGGAAAGGGAACAAGATTCTGGCCGAAAAGCGTGGAGGAAAAGCCGAAGCAGTTCCTGAATCTGGTATCCGATCAGACGATGCTGCAGCTTACGTATCACCGGTTCAGTTCATACATTCCCGCACAAAACATCTTTATCGTCACAACCAAATCTTACCTGTCCCTTGTATTGGAGCAGCTCCCGGAGATAAATCCCGGCTGTTTGATCATTGAACCCGAACCAAGGGATACGGGACCTTGCATCGCACTTGCGGCCTTGCATTTTTTAAGGCAAAACGATGACGAAGTGATCGTCACCACTCCTTCCGACCATTATGTTGCCGATGAGGACCGCTTCTTCGAAGCTTTGTTTGCAGCCGAAGAAATTGCAAAACTGAAGCATTCCATTGTGACCTTGGGCATCAAGCCTACACGGCCGGAAACCGGATACGGCTATATCGAAACCACTCCCTCAAAAATCGGTGATCGCGTGCTCAGCGCAAAATCTTTTATCGAGAAGCCGCCTCTGGAACAAGCGCTAAGTCTATTTAACCGTCCCGACATTTTTTGGAACAGCGGCATTTTCATCTGGAAGCCTTCGACCATATCCCATTATATGAAGCTTCATCAGAAGGACATGTGGAATTTGCTGGCTGACTCGCCCGATCCGGAGCAAGTTTACGCTCGTCTTCCCAAAATTTCCATCGATTACGCCATTATGGAACATGCCGACGAGGTATACACCATTCCGGCTGCTTTTTCTTGGGATGATTTGGGCTCTTGGTCCTCGTTGCAACGGGTGCACGCGGCAGATAAAAACGGCAATGTTACATTCGGCGACGTGCATGTTGTCGATACGGCGAACAGCATCATCTATAGCGAGCTCTTCCAAACCATCACCGTCGGCATGCGGGACTGCATTATCGTCGCGACGGAAAACGGCTTTCTGGTCTGCCATAAATCCGCCGAGCAGCGGATAAAGGAGATTTTCAAAGAGATTCCAAAGGAAAAGGAGGACACAAATCATTGAAAGCTCTTGTAACCGGAATTACGGGCTTTGTAGGCAGCCACATGGCGGAATACTTGCTGCAAAAAAACGTGGAGGTAATCGGCACAATCCGGCAAAGAAGCAGAATGGAGCATATCAGCCATCTGAAAGATATTCGCTTGATTGAATGTGAATTAAGAGATCCTTTTTCAACTGAGCAATTAATACAGGATACTAAGCCCGACCTGATCTTCCATCTGGCCGCGCAAAGCTTTGTGCCCACTTCCTGGAACTCGCCGATCGATACAATCCACAATAATGTCGCCGGACAGGTCAATCTGATGGAAGCCCTGCGGCGCTGCGACTTAAGCACGAAAATGCAGATTGCCTGTTCCAGCGAGGAGTACGGGCATGTCGAACCGGAGGAAACCCCCATTAAAGAAAGCAATCCGCTGCGTCCGCTCAGTCCTTACGCGGTCAGCAAAGTGGCGCAGGACTATTTGGGCTACCAGTATTTCAAAAGCTACGGACTTCACATCATACGCACGCGAACATTCAATCACACCGGTCCGCGCAGAGGCGAGAACTTCGTCACCTCCAATTTCGCCAAACAAATCGCCGACATCGAAAAAGGAAAAAAGCCGCCTGTTCTGCATGTGGGAAATCTCCAAGCCAAGCGGGACTTCACTGATGTGCGGGACGTCGTCAGGGCATATTGGCTGGCATTGGAGCAGGGTGAGCCGGGGGAAGTTTACAATATCGCTTCGGGAACGTGCTGCACCATTCAGGGGATGCTTGATATGCTGCTGTCCTGCAGCCAGCTCAAAATTGAGGTTAAACAAGATCCCCTGCGGCTTCGTCCCTCCGATGTGGAGATTTTACTCGGCGATTATACGAAATTTCACGAAGCTACGGGATGGAAGCCGGAAATCCCGTTTAAGCAAACCTTGCTCGATCTGCTAAATGATTGGCGTTCCAAATCATAAGTCCCGAAAAAACAAATGAAAGGGTGAGGAAATGAGTTTACTCGCCACAAGAGAGAAAAAGAGAAGCAGCGCCTCAGCCGTTTCAAATCCGAAAAAAAAACAAACCGGAAAAATAAGAGTGAACAGAAAAAGACGGCGCAAGTTAAAGCTGGCGAAAACAGGCAAATTTCAAAAGAAAAGATTGACAGCAAGAAGAAAGAAATCAAGACGGCTCACAGGAAAAACTATGAAAACAAGAAAGCGGAAGCTGTTAAAAAAGAGAAAATCCAACAGCGGCAAAATCGCTTCAAGCTCCGGAAAAAGAAAGCGGCGAAATTCAAGGAAAAAAGCACTGTTCCGAAAGCGGAAACGGCATGTACCCCGGATCGAACCGCAAGCGGCAGACCAAGCCGAACCGCTTCCCCCTGCCGAACCCGATCCGCCTGCAGCGCCAGGCATTAATCTGATCGGATTTTCCCGCGCTGAAATCGGCGTCGGCGAATCGTCCCGCATGGCCGCAAGATCTCTGGAAACAGTGGGAATGCCCTTTGCCGTGATGAATTTCCCCATTCCGGTGCCTAGCGACGATCTGACCTGGAGCCATAAGGAAAGCGACGTTCCGCTTTACCCCGTCAATCTGTTCCATGTCAATGCGGATTCCCTGCAGACCGTCCGTGACGTACTGGGAGAGGACCTATGGAACAATCGCTTTAATATCGGTTACTGGCATTGGGAACTCCCGGAAATGCGCGAGGAAGACAAGAAATGCCTGAATTATGTGCAGGAAATTTGGACGCCGACCAACTTTGTGCAAGAATCGATTGCCAAATCTTCACCCGTTCCGGTCATCAAAATTCCCCACGGCATTCATGCAGAGATTTCACCCGACATGAACCGGGGTTATTTCGGACTTCCGGATAACCGTTTTCTGTTTTTGATGATGTACGATCTGCAGAGCTATTCCTTGCGGAAAAACCCGCGCGGTACCCTTGAAGCCTTTTATTCGGCCTTCGACAAAAACGATCCCCGCGTCGGTCTTGTTTTGAAGCTCAATAATTTGAAATATGATCCGTCCGAAATGGAAATGCTCCAGCAGTTGATAGAAGGCCGCAGCAACATTTACATCCTGAACAGAACGATGTCCAGATTGGAAGTCAATTCGTTGGTGAACGTGACTGACAGCTACATTTCCCTGCATAGGGCGGAAGGCTTCGGGCTGGGATTGGCCGAGGCGATGTTTTTGGGGAAACCCGTCATCGGCACGAATTATTCCGGCAATACGGATTTCATGAACGAAGAAAATTCCTGTCCGGTGAATTATCAACTGGTGCAAATCGGACAGGACCTGGGCTCCAACAATCAGGTCGTTTACGGGAGCCATCAGCTTTGGGCGGAACCCGATTTGCAGCATGCGGCGGGTTATATGCACCGGCTGGTGGAAGATCCGGAGTGGCGCGAGATGATCGCGCGAAACGGGATGCATCATATACGGACGCATTATACTCCCGGGATTTCCGGCGAGGCGATGAAGCGGCGCCTACAGGAACTCGATCTCATTTCATAGCTATAAATCTCGCAAGTGAATGGGTTTGTTGCGCAGGAACAAAGACCTTTTTTTACGGCTATGGAACAACTGCCTGCTCCCTCCCGCCTGACATGCATACGATGTAGTTCAAGC
>CAZESH010000092.1:0-13659 GCA_964514665.1 uncultured Caryophanales bacterium | reverse complement strand
CCGCCAAGTTGTACACTGCCCGAAATTCCTCTCGAGCTGCTGCTTGAAGCCATTGGGAATAATAAAACGCCGCAGGATTGCGAGGAGATTGCCAAGCGTCTCGATCCTGCCATATCTCCGTTTATTGAGGAAGTTGCTCCCCATGCAAAGATCCCGCGGATGAAAAAGCGAAGGCGCTTTGCGGCGATCGCAAAAATAAATTGGGGGCTTGCCAAAAGAAATGGGAATCCAGTATAATAAAAGCACATTTTTACCAATTGATATAAACGGCGGAAGCACCGCAGTCAAGAATTCGTTCTTGTACTGCGGTGCTTTTTATGTTGAGGCGGGTGATCGAGCTGTGTGGAATTTGAACGGGAAGGAACAGAAATGGGTGCTTGTCGTAATGGCGGTGTCTTTCATCCTGATTGTCAGCGGAATATTGCTGCTGATAGCGGATTAATGCGTTGGAGATAGGAGGGGGAAATTTGCGGAAACTTAAAATTTTCGTTTGCGGGAGCGATGAGCCGTATTTGCAGATGCTGGTCAGATATGTGAACACTTCGGAATTTCACCATAAGCTGGCCATGCAGTCCTTTACACAAATGGATTTATTCGAGCAGGCATGTGCTGCAGGAGAAAAAGCCGACCTTTATTTGTTCGAAGGGATGGATCAGCCTGATTTTGGTGCAAATAACGATTTCGCGGTCAAGGTCGAACTTATTGATAATGAGCATGAGCATCGCTATAAGGAGCAAGCCCGTTACGTATTGAAATACCAGTCTTTGCAGCGGCTGTTGTCGCAATTGATGGAAATTTGCTTCGAAGCGCGTGAAGAGCTGAATACAGGCTCGGAACGGCGCGGTACAAAGCTTATTTCCGTTTATTCAGCCACTGGCGGCAGCGGCAAGACAACGGTTGCCCTGAATTTGGCCAAACAGTTCGCAGTACGCGGGCTGCAAACCCTATATGTGAACATGGAGCTTAATCAGGCGGCTTGCAAACTGCTTTCCTGTCATGATGAAAATGACGGCATGAAGCTGCTCTATTATCTCAAAGCCGATAAAAGCAAGCTGAATTCCGTTATTGGACAATTTATTCGCCGCCATCCCCAGCATAAATTCGATTTTCTTGTTCCGCCGAAATTTATGGATGAATGGCTTGAATTATCGGATTCCGAGGTGGAGGAACTGCTCAAGGGCTTAATCGGGCATGCGCAGTATGATGCGGTAATCCTGGATATCGATTCTTCATTCCGCAGCGCATTTGCGGCAGCCTTCCCGCTTAGCCGGCAGATTGTCTGGCTGGTTACCGATCATCTCCAATGCCGCGAGAAGAACCTGAAGGTGCTGCAAAGCTTGCAAAGGCAGTGGAAGGAGAAATTCGAGTCCAAAGTTATGTCCAATTGTTGGTTTGTGATGAACAAGCGGGTAGAGGCATTCGTTTCAACGTCAAAACAATGGACGGATGGGTACGAATTGGCATACGAGCTTCCTTATGAACCGGCCTGGAAAGTAATGAATAAGGGTGAGCAGCTATTCGCTTCGGAACTTTTCAACAAATCGTTGGCTGGTTTATCTGATAAGCTTGCCAAGATGCTGTGGGGGGTTGTGAATGGAAGCACGGTATCGGATGTTCAAGCAGCGAATTGAACAGCAGCTCGAATCGGGCCTGGAGCTGAGCGATGAGCAATTGATGGAGCTGATCGAAACAGCCGTGCTGGAACAATCCTTGGAGGATTACCTGCCGTTCCATCAAAGAAAAGATCTGATTGACAGAATCTATCATTCGTTTCGCGGATTGGACATTTTGCAGCCTTTGATTGACGATCCGACTATTACTGAAATCATGGTTAACCGGCATGACGAAATTTTCATTGAAAAACAGGGAGAATTGCTGCTTCATCCGGCTAAGTTTGAGAGTTCCGAGCGGTTGGAGGATATCATCCAGTCGATTGTCGGAAAAATCAATCGCACCGTCAATGAATCGACGCCGATTGTCGACGCCAGACTCCAGGACGGTTCGCGGGTTCATATCGTGCTTCCGCCGGTCGCTCTGAAAGGACCTGCGCTCACCATCCGCAAATTTCCGGAAAATCCGCTCTCCCTGCAGGAGCTCGTACAGAAGGGGGCCTTGAATGAAGAAGCCGCGTCTTTTCTGCAAACACTGGTGATTTGCGGCTATAATCTGTTCATCAGCGGCGGAACGGGCTCCGGGAAGACGACACTGCTTAATGCGCTTGCGGAATGCATTCCCAAGGACGAACGGGTCATTACGATTGAGGACTCGGCGGAATTGAACATCGTCGGGATTCCCAATCTCATTCGGATGGAAACGAGAAATCCCAATTCGGAAGGGAAGGGCAGCATTCCCATCCGCGATTTGATCCGCGCTTCACTAAGAATGAGGCCAAACCGGATTATCGTAGGCGAGGTGCGGGGCGGCGAGGCTTTGGACATGCTGCAGGCAATGAATACCGGCCATGACGGTTCGCTGTCCACCGGTCACGCCAATAATGTCGCGGACATGATCGGCCGATTGGAGACGATGGTGCACAGCGCCGCCGATTTGCCCATTCCCGTAATCCGTAAGCAGATCAGCTCCGCTGTGGACATCATGATTCATCTTTCCAGATTTCAGGACCGCAGCCGCAGGGTAACGGAAATTACCGAGATCGTTGATTTTAAGCAAAATGAAGTAATTTTAAATCCGCTTTACCGTTTTGCCAAGCGAGGAGAAAGTCCCGATGGCGGCATTATCGGTTCACTGGAGCCGTCGGGAAGTTCGCTAAAGCGTTTGCGAAAGCTGGAAATGTCCGGTTTTAGTGAGCGAGATCTGGTTTCATCGGTGCGGAGGTGATCAATTCGTGGTAATCTTGGCGGCTCTTGGTGCAGGTTTGTTGGTTTGGTTCTTTATCGGGATGTATCAGCGCTCAGCAGCTCGGAAAAACCGGAAAAAACAGGATTCTGACGACTATGGCCACTACCGCTTGAACTGGAAAGAAACACTTTTTGCGCTGTTGATTTCGCTACCGTTTTTTTTCGCCATCGGCTATTTGTTCTATAAAAGCTTGATTATAGCCTTATGCTTCAGCGCGCTTGGCTGTTATTATCCGAAAATGCTCGCCGCAAAGAAGCTGAAGCGCCGCCGGGAAACGTTCATTTATCAGTTTAAAACGGCCTTGTACTCGCTATCTGCCGCACTCGGTTCGGGAAAATCGGTGGAAAACGGCTTTCTTGAAATCGTGGGAGACCTGCAGCTGCTTTATGGCGATCCGCAGAATGATATGATCCGCGAAATCGAAATCATCAATCAAAAGGTCAAGAACGGCATACCGGTTGAACAGGCCGTACTGGAGTTGAGCCGCAGGATCGATGAAGAAGATGTCGTTAATTTTTCCGAAGCCTTTCAGTCCTGCAAAAGAACAGGCGGCGATCTGGTCGAAGTGATCGGCAGAACATCCCATATGATTGGAGAAAAAATAGAGATCAGTCAGGAAATTAACGTTTTGATTGCACAAAAAAAATTCGAAGCCCATATTCTTTCCATCCTGCCGTTTATGATTATTGCATTTATAACCTTCAGTTCTCCGGACTATGCGCTTCCCTTGTACCAAGGATTGGGGCGGGTAATCATGAGTGCCGCTTTGCTGGCATTTGCCGCCAGTTATTGGATGACCCAAAAAATTATGAGTATGAAGGTTTGATGCTGCTATGGCTGAGATCGTGCCGTTAACTATCTTAATTGTGGAAATTTTGCTGTATTTGGGAGCATGGTTCAATTTGCGCAAGCGTCCGCCGCTTGTGCATCCATTCCCGCAGCAAACGCTGCTGACAGCGGCTGCAAGTCCTTTTCAATGGCTGGTGGAGCGGTTTCGTATGGCTGAACGTTTCTCGTCGTTGACCTTAACGGTCAACAGCAGCGTTATGATTATATACCGCATTAGAAAAAACCAGGTGATGGCGCTGACGAAACGGGTATACGGAGAGATGCTTTTTGCTTCCTTTGCACTGCAGTGGGCTTTTATTTTAATGGATGTTCTCATGCAGGATCATTTATTTATCGCGATCAGCCCGATTTTCTTTATTTTTGTGCCGATGCTTATGATTCGTGAGTTGAAGACGAAGGCAGATCGTGTCAAACGTTCGATCGTAATCGACTTGCCGGAGCTGATGACCAAGGTTGCTTTGATGGTCAATGCCGGAGATACGCTGCAGAGCGCGATTTTGCGATGTGCAGACGGGAGTGATCGCAACAAAAGCAGCAGGTTGCTTCAGGAGCTGTCGGAAATGAAGCGGGATGTCGCACTCAGGAAAACCTTTCCCGAGGCGATGGAGCAATTCTCCAGAAGGTGTGCAGTTCAGGAGGTTTCAATGTTCGTGTCGGCTGCGTTGATTCATTACCGCCGGGGCGGCGACGAAATCGTGTTGAAGCTGAGGGAATTAACGAGGGAAGGCTGGGAGAAGCGCAAGAACATCACGAAGACACTGGGAGAGGAAGCTTCTTCAAAAATGGTTTTTCCGATGGTGATCGTCTTTTTCGTCATCATGGTGATTGTTACCGCACCGGCGATATTGATGATGAACAATTAAAAGGAGGCATTACATGAACGCTTTAATGAGAAGATGGCATCGCTTTTTCAAGGAAGAAGACGGCTTGGGCACTTTGGAAATCATTTTGATTATCGCGGTTATCGTAATAATTGCAATTGCTTTCCGCAGATGGATTGTGCACTGGGTACAGCAGCTATTGAACAATTCGGACAACAAGCTGTCGGATTTTCAAAATGACGTCAATCTCAACATCGACAAGTAGGGTGTGAAGCATGGGCAGCGGAAAATGGATGGAAGAAGAAAAGGGGAATTTTACGCTGGAAAGCTCGCTGCTTTTTCCCGTCGTCATCCTGATCACGCTCGCGATGATTTTTTTCGGCATGTTTTTGTATCTTCAATTTTTTATTTATTTTAATGCGGTGCAGGCCTCCGAGCGACTGGCCTTTACTTGGGACAACAGTCATAAGTCGCTGCTTACGGGAGATTATTATGTCGGTGCTGAAGACGGCTTGTATTGGCGCACAACCGATGACGGGGCTTTGGATTGGCTCGGTTTTGCCAACGCTGCGGACGCAAACAAACTGTCGTTCGGCAGCAAGGATACGCTGACAATCGGTGCTTCACTGATCGGCAGAAAATTGCAGCGGATTCATGCCATCCTTCCGCCATCGGTATCCGGTCAAACGGCATACTACAATCATTGGTTGAACCGCAAGGTTTCCGTTCAGCTGCAGACGCTGTTTTCTGCGCCCAAACCGCTTCAGTCCCTTTTTCCGGCTTGGGTGAATAGCGGCCAAACCAGTTCTGCAGTGACGGAACCGGCTGAATTTATCCGCCTTGTGGATATTGTGCGAACTTATGCGCCGGAGGTCAAACAATGGATAGGGAAACAAGGAGCTCAAAAGCAGAATGATCAAAATTCAGACGAGCCGGTTCGTTCGGGCGAAACGGGATCCGACCGCATTCAATCCTTTGATACGCATGACCAGGCCAAACGCTATCTTCAGCACTTGGTTCATGGCAGGGAATCACACTTTTCCACCGAGGAATACGGTACTTGGCGGATGGTGGATGCGCTGGATTCGGGAGGGGTCGCCCATCAAGCCTATTACGGCACTCAATCCTATTCAAAAGAGGTTCGCGGACAGCTGGCCAAGGATTTGGAATTGATGCGCAAGCTTCAGGTAAAAGGGGTCGTTTGGCATTTTTTTCGCAGGAAAAAAGACGATTCTATCGGTTTATCTGCCAAGCTGCGGAATGAACTGGAACGAAGCGGCATTATTATCGTGATTCATGACGAGGACGGAGGATAGGATACGTTGAAACCGTTGCTGAAAGAAACGAAAGGATCCGTTACCGTATATTTGATCATCGTGGTTTCCGCCATTTTTTTGTTCGTCTCGGTATTGATCGATTTTTCCCGCATGAAGCTGGCCGAGCATGACAGCGAGCTTGCGGCAAAAGCGGGGCTGCGTTCGATCTTTTCCGCATACGACCGGGAATTAAGAAAGTACGGCCTGTTTGGAATCGCTCTTTCCGGCTACGAGCAGCAGGAAATCATGCATGAGATCGTTTCCGGCAATTTATCCGCTTCCGTCGACTCGCCCTTCTCGCTGATTCGCGTGCATTTGCAGGGCGAACAGCCGGTGCATCTGAAAATTTTGTATGATTTGGGGAATCCCGACGTCTTCAATCAACAAGTGCTTGAGGATATGAAATATAAGGCACCTGTCACTTTTGCCAAAAATGTGAAAGATGCTTTCGGATCGTCGAGTGAGACGGTAGCCTCGGCCGAACATTTTGTCTCAGCTGCTTCCGAAATGGAGCAGCTGCTGGACAAAAGGGAACAGCAGCTAGACAGCGCCCTGCAGAGCTCGCTGAAGCTAAGCGAAGGGATACGGGCATCATTGTCGCAATGCGCAATCATGGCGGAAGAACTTTCCACCCTGCAATCCCGTCTGCAAGGCGTGGACAAGGCAGATTTGATGAAGCAAATGGCCGCCATTTCCCGCATGGAAGTCAAGAGCGAGCAAGCGCAGTCGGATAAAAGCCGGCAGCTGCAGGCCCTTTCACAGATGCTGTCTCTATTCGGCAGAAGAGATGCCCTGTTGTCAGGACTGAGCCAGAAGTCACAATACGATTTCACGCGGCTTACTCAGCAAGCACAGGATATTTACGTCGTATTGAATCAAGCGAGAAGCCTCGATGAACAAATACAGCAAAAAATTGAAAAAATGCGTTCACAGGCCGAACATAGTGATCATCCGCAAGCTTACGAAGTAAGCGATCATATCGAAATATTGGGTGACGATTATTTTTTTGCTTTTAAATCCGCGATCGGGGCTTCGCTTTCCGCTTTGGGTGTCGTGCTGCAAATGACAGCCGAGGCTAAACCGCAAACCGATGCGATCAAGTTAAGCAGCACCTGCCAATCAGGAATAGCGCGGAGCTCGCAGTGGTTCCAAAGCCTGTCGGTAGAAGCGGATAAAAGAAAAAGCCGCCAAAGCAGCATCAAGCGGTTAAAAAACGAGCAGCAAAAAAAGGCGCAGGACGTATTTTCAGAAGTGGAGCAGGCTGCCGGTTCAGCCGTATGCAGCAGTGCCGATTCGAACGCTTATCGGAGATTGACGGGCAAGAACGGGTTAGCGGCTTATTATCGCCCATCCACGAATACGGAAACTAATGATTTTATCAACAATCATAATCTGTCCAAAAATCCCGGAGATTTCGGCATGGAATCAATCGCTTGGCTTAGCCGCATGTTGAATGGGATCGATGCTGTTCGCGACAGGATGTATCTGGATGAATATGTGCTGACTTATTTTAATTACCGGACTTTATCTGCCCGTAAAGAGGCGGTAGAAAGTTGGGCGCAGACTTCTCATGTTATTCATAACCAGGAATCGGAATATGTTTTGTACGGGCTTTCCACCTGTCAAGGCAATCTTTCGGCCGCATATGCGGAAATGTACTCGCTGCGTTTGGCAATTCGTACCGTGGAAGCCTTGACAGATCCGAAAAAAGCGGCGGAAGGCCACCCTCTTTTGATCGCGCTGACGGCAATTGCTGAAGGATCGGCAAAGGCATACGAGGACATGAAGCTGCTGACTCAAGGCACTCCGGTCGAGCTTTCCGCCAAGCTGAAGCGGATTAAGTTGACCTATCCAGATTATTTGCGCTTGTTTTTGCTGCAAGGGGGAAAAGAAGGCAAGCTTGCCAGAATGATGGCGTTGATTCAATTAAATACGGACAGGGATTTACAAAAAACATCTGTATATGTTCAGTCGAAAACGGCCACCTCCGTGCGGTTGTGGTTTCTGCCGGCCATTCCCCGTTTACTGCATGGAACGGGAGTCGTTTACGGAACAGTGAAAGGAAAACAATATGAAATGGAAACGACCGCTGCTTTTTCCTATTAAGCACTGCCGGGGCTTGTCTTGCGAAGGCGGCAGCGAAGCGAGCATTACCTTGGAATCCGCTTTAATCCTGCCGCTTTTCATGGTGTTTGTGCTGGCGCTGCTGGAAATCATCAGAATTTGCTGCGTTTTTCTGGCTTTTCAAACATCTGTACATGAATCTGTAAAAGAAATCGCTACACACATGTATCCGGCGCAGCTTTTTATTGAGCAGCAGTTGGACCAAACGGGGCATAAAGCTGCGCCGCTATCATGGGAGCAGTTGAAAATGGACCATCACCAGCCGACCACGGCAGAGGCGTCAAGCGATTCTTCCTATTGGATTTCCTCATCTATTTCCGATCTATTTGCCTTGAATGAGCGGTACAAGGGGAAGCTGCAGCGGCAATGGGACGATTCCCTGCGCAAAGCCGTCGATGCAGCGGTCGTTCCGGTGATTTGGCTGAATGCCGATGAAGCCGCGAGAAAAAGGTGGCTGAAGCAGGACAATGTTCATATCCTCCAGCTTATGCTGCCGGATTTTTCAAATTCTGAGCAGGCTCTGTTCGGGATCGAGGCGGAATATGCCATGCATATTTCTCTCCCTTTTTATGAAAAGACGATCATGTTCCGCAGCAGGGCTGTGGAACGCGGATGGATCGGAAAAGCGGGGTAATGGAAATGGAATTTTCATTTATTCTTCTGCTGCTTGTCATTGCACCGGCGTTTATAACCGATATGACCAGGAAAAAAATCCCGAATTTATTAACCGTTACAGGAGCAGCAATCGGCTTGATCTATCATTTTATTGCCGAATCGTGGCAGGGATTGCTGTTTGCAGCGGTTGGCAGCTTGTGCGGTTTTTCGGCCTTGTTTCTGCTCTATCTGCTCGGCGCGGTGGGTGCCGGCGACGTGAAGCTGTTTGCGGCGGTCGGAGCGTTGGTTGGCGCGCAGCAAACGGCGGATATATTCATTTATTCCATCATCTTTGCCGGATTTATCGGCATCCTGATATTGCTGATCAGGCGTCTTTTGCTGCAGCGTTTGAGTTGGCTAAAAAGGCAGCTGGCGCTGCTGTTTGTTTATAGGAGCATTTGCATGTTCGATCCGATGAAATCGCAGGAGCTGACCACTTTTCCGTTCATGATAGCCGTGCTTCCGGCCGTCATCATCAGCGGATTGGGACTATGAAAGGAGCTGAGCAAATGAAAGGACTTCAGGTTGATTTTATTGATCAAGACGGAACGTATATGATCCTTTTCCGCGAAAAGCCGATGACCGTTGCGGATATTTCCGGGCTGCAGCTCAAGATGCTGCTTTATAACCGGGAAATTCCCGGGTTTTTGCCTTTGAGCACGGAAATGAACAATCTGCAAATCAAATTTTTGTTCCGGATCGAAGGCAGGAGAATGCTTTCGCAGGTACTCCAGATGGGCAATCTCACGTCATATCAATTTTTTCTTTTATTAAACCGGATTCTCATGGCGCTCGAAGAACTTCAGCATTACCTGCTGGATTCCGGAAATCTGATGCTTGAAGAAAGCTTTATTTTTGTGGGAAACGGTTTTGACGATATCCGGCTCAGCTATTTGCCGATGTCCAATCCTCTTTGTCCCGAGCCTGCGGTGAAGCGGATAAAAGCTTTGATCCTGAGGATGATCGCTTATGTCGGGCCGATGAACGGCGAAGGCATTCGCGAGCTGATCCGTTCCGTTCACGATGAAAGCATCGGTCTGCCGGAGTTAAGGGCTATTGCGAGAAAGTGGCTGCAGGCGCCCGAGGGTCAAGCCGGCGAAATACAGGAAGGTCCGCAGATTGCCGAACAGCGTGTACCGCAAAAAAGCAGCAGGAAACGATGGCTGCATCAACCTCGGAGAAGCTTGATAATCTCCGGCTTATTGGAATCTATGCTGCTTGCCGACATATGGGCCTGGTTCGCCCTCAAGCCGATGGAAGCAAAGCTGTATGTAACGCTGGGCGTTACATTGCTGGCAGCTGATGTATTTTTTGTCTTGTTCAAAGTAGTGGGTGGACAAGGGGTGCAAAAAGTGCAAAATGAACAGGAAAAGCCCATATTGTCACAGCCGACGGGAATGCTGAACGCACCGCAGGCTACCGTGTTCCTGGGAGCGCATGCCGTCTTGCAGCCTGAAAAGCCGTATCTTGAATCCGCGATCGGCGGTGAGCTGAAGAATACGGAAATCACGGGCCGGCGATTTACCATCGGCAGGGCGGGGCATGCCCATTTGCTGGACTCGACGCCGGGCGTATCGAGAGTGCACTGTGAGCTTTTTGCGGAGCAGGGCAAATGGTTTGTCAAGGACCTGGGGTCCATCAACGGAAGCTATCTTAACGGAGAGAAAATGGTTCCTTACAAGGCGCTTGCGCTTCAACCGGGAGATGTGATCAAAATCGTCAAAAATGAATACCGCTATAAACTGGCATGATTGCACGGGGAAACGGAAGCGGTGCGGATGATGTCGATGCTTCTACATGCCGACGGATTTGCGGCGGTCGGCCTGCGAGTCTTCCAAAACTTGAATCTTGGCGACGGTCCCGACCGGGAATACGAGACTGTGATTGATCTTGATCAACCCCCGCTCCGCATTGAAGCCGGTGATTTTCCCGGAAATGACGGGCTTCAGCTGATGGTCGAAAATTTGTACGGTTTTTTTTTCTTTGATGAGTTTTCCGAACACGTCAACACCCCCAAAACTAGTCTTATCAGTTAAGACAATCGAAAGCGGAAAAACGTTGCATGAAAACAAAAAATTCTATTTTAGATTGATTTGCGGATAGGGCTGATTTATTAAAGTAGTTCAGACTTGCGGAATTGCCTTTCGGATGATCGTGATTTCCGAATGATGAATGGTGATGTATTTTGTCGGATGCCAATTCCTGTTTTGTAACAAAAAGTATTGAAAAACCAGGAATAATGGCCTACAATAAAAAAATATATTTCAATTATATCCAATAATTGCATGATAAAGGCAAAGTCTGCGAAAGTAGACGACGCAAAGCCATGGGTCTAAAGTCCTTTTCCATCAAGGACCATGATTGCCAGGTCGCCAAGGTAGTTGATTGCCTCAACATCACGACTTCTCTGACCATAACCTTGTGCTGGCCAATTGGCTTGCGCAAGGTTTTTTTGATGTTAAATTTGTTGGAAAAACGGGGGAGATTCGTGTGTGGAGAAAAGGTTTTATTCTAATGATGGGTATGTTGATTATTTTAAATACTGTTCCGCTGGCTGCCTCTGCAGAAATCACTGAAAACCTGCCGCAAGTGTTGGACCCGACAGAAATATTGTCCCGGATTTCGGGTAAGGCAGCGGATATTGCTCCTCAAATTCCAGATCCGTTGAAAGGGATTTATCTGCAAATACCGCAGCCTATATCCGGTGGTACTGCAAATATGCCAAGTGCAACGGCGCCTTTGGCAAGAGCGGATCCAACATCGATTAACGCTTCCGATGACGGATTGGTTCATCCTGTTGATTTGGAGACGGGAAAGTTGAATTTAACTTCCACCGATATGCAAGTGCAGGGCATCGGTTTTGATTTTATGCTGATAAGAACATACGATCCTGATCTGGCGCAAGCGGGGGCATTCGGCAAGGCATGGGATTTTAATTGGAATTCGCAGCTGCAGATGTACGCTGAATATGCCATGGGCGAGACCCGCGCGGATGGAACCACTAATTCTTATACATTTGTTAAGGACGATCCGAATGCGTATGTTTTTTCGTACGATGGGGATCAAAATACCAATTATGATCTCAACAAGGGCCACTATTTAAAATTGAATGGAGACCAACTGCAAAGAAATAGTCAATTTGATTACTTTGTCACAACACGATCAGGGATAAAGTATACCTACTATGGCTATTATGCGCCTTGGCGAACCGGTCAGGATTCAAAGGCCGGAAAATTGTTTAGAATGCAGGACCGTTTCGGCAATGCGATCACGATTGATTACAACGACGAAGGACGACCGATTCAGATTACCGACACAGTGGGCAGAATCATTAAATTGACTTGGAACAACGGACTCATATCTTCCGCAACCGATCCTTCAGGCGCGGTTTATACATACAGCTATGATGCCAGCCAAAGGTTGATACAGGTCAAGAGTCCGCAAGGACGGACCACAGGTTACCAGTATGACGATCACAACCGCATCACAGAAGTGGTCAATGGCGAACAAGGCACAACATCTTTTAATTATAACAACAACAATCAGGTCACTGCCGTGAAGGACAGTTTTGGCGTTACGCAATTGACATTTACGTATCAGAACGGCAAGACAGAAATGAGAGACGTTTCGGACCATCTTTGGGAATACGGAATCGCAGACAAGAAAGTTACTTCCATTGATGATCCTGCAGAAAACCATTAAGCCAATAGGGAAACGATATCGGCTGTTATAGACAGCGATCAATACGAAAGTTTGGGGGACTTCAGACGAAACGACACACTCATCCGAACGCTGCATTCGTTTTTTGACAGCAGCGGGAATGAAGTCGATCAAATCTATAATCAAATGGTTCATCGGCTGACAGTACCGAAACAGTTGAAGAACGGGAAGGCCATCACCTCCGATAACAGGTTAAACCAGGTCACCTACGACTATTTCAAACAATACGAATATGATCTCAATAACATCACTCCTACCGTTACGCAGTATATAGGATGGCTGCAGGATACGTATGGAAGAACAAGTCTGGAGAAGTTTTGGCAGAAGGCGGACAATGGACTTGTGGGCGTATTCAATTTCGCGATTGGAGACGATCTGGAAGCGTTACTGTCACCGAATTCGTCATCCGGGCAAAGAGCATTAGCCGCAGTTACAATAACGCCTTGGGGAAAGGCTTTAAAACTCATCAAAAAAGGCGGGAAGTTGATTACACTCGGTGTTGACCTGCTCAAAGGCGCAAACAAGATCGCGGATGCTGAAAAGCTGCTCAAGACAACAGATGACATTGCAGCCTATACCATGCGCAGCAATACAGACCGTCTGACCTTTGATGAATTAATGGGGAAGAAAGCTTCAGAGGGTGCGAGAAAAGTCTGCTGGAGCATGCCTGAGAATGTAGCAACTATAAACGGACGAGCATACTCAGAGCATGCACTAGAAAGAATGGCGCCTAATACAGCGGAGGTTCGGGCAGAACTAACGACAAGAGCGTACAAGAAAGCTGCCGAAAAAGGATTTCAGCCTGGTACAAGAGAATATAATGATTTTGTAGGAATCACGCCTAATGTAGTCGAATCAACAATTCAAAACGGAACCAAGACCGCAGGCAATACGCCAGGAACCACTGTTTATACAAGCAATGAAGTAACGATTGTTACAAATACGTCAGGAAAGGTAGTAACTGTTATCCCGAGATAGAGGTGAAAAATGTTTATTAGATATAATGAAAGTGAACTCTTAGAATTATTTGAAAATGAACCTGTAGCAGTTGCAGAGCCAGATGCAGGCATGTTTATTTACAGTAAAACAGACACGTTGGGGTTTAAACTCGTATTGACTATTTCGGTATATGAGAAAGAATGTGTGCTGAGCTTAAGTTACCAGTCATACAGTAGACCAATAATTGATTTGACATTGCAAAATGTTACTCAGATGATTGGGGATTCAAGTAAGCTAATCATTAAAAGTGATGATACCGTAAAGTCCGAGTCTGTAAAATATTTTGTGTAAACTCTCAACCTCAGTCATTTGAGGTA
>CAZESH010000091.1:0-13742 GCA_964514665.1 uncultured Caryophanales bacterium | reverse complement strand
GGTGCAACTTTGAAATAATCGGGCTGGCTCACTGTAAAATCCGGTTCGATCCCTATTTGATGAATCCAGCTTCCGTCCGGCGTGAGCCACTTGGCGATCGTCATCTTGATGTTGCTGCCGTCACCCAACTCTTTTTCGTATGTGGTCTGAACTGTGCCTTTGCCGAAGGTTTTTTCTCCGATCAGCGTGGCCCCTGCGGATTCGCGCAGCGCAGCCGCCATAATTTCCGAGGCGCTTGCGCTTCCCTGATTGGTCAGCACAACGATCGGGTAATCCTTGCCCGGTCCTTTTGATTGCGTTTTTTCCGTTTGCTGATCGCGGTATTCCACTTGAACGAGTGTTTTCCCTTTTGGCACCAACGGATTGATGATTTCAAGGACTCCGTACAAATATCCGCCCGGATTGTTGCGCACATCGATAATCAGGCCCTTCATGCCCTTATTCTCCAGCTTGGTCAGCTCCTGCTTAAAGCGGTCAACCGTATTGCCGGAAAACTGGCTGATGGTGATGAGTCCGATTTGCTGATCCAGCATTTTGGCCTCGACGGTTTCTATGTTGATATTGTCGCGAACGACGATGATTTTAATCGCTTCTTTCATACCTGCCCGGGAGATCGAAAGCTGTGCCTGCGTTCCCTTCGGACCGCGGATTTTCATTACGGCATCGGTCAGCTTCAAGCCGTCCAGCTTCTCCCCGTTGACGGAAAGAATAATGTCATTGGGCAAAACTCCCGCTTTTTCCGCCGGTGATCCCTTGATCGGCGACATGACGGTTACCCTGCCGTCCACCATCGTCACTTCCGCTCCGATCCCGGTAAAGAAGGAATTCACGTTCTCTTCATATTGCTTCGTTTCTTCTTTGGTCATATACGTTGAGAACGGATCGTCCAAAGATGCGATCATGCCGTGAATCGCTCCGTCGAGAATTTTCTCCCGATCGACACTATGGTAAAACTTATTTTCGATCAGCTGATAAGCGGTATTGATCTTGTCCATTTCCGCTTGCGTCAATCCGTTTGCCGTTTTGTCCGCCCCGGAATTTGCCGCCGCCGATTGAATCGGTTGATTCGTTGCTTTGCCGCCGTACGATTTGTCTTTGGCCAGAATTGCCCCACCATTTTGAGCGCCGATGAAGGTCACCGTAATGATGCTGCTTGCGAACATCGCTATGAGAATAAAAGCAAGTACCGTGCGGCCTTTAAATACCATGGAAACACCACCTTATGAATCCCTGCCCTAAAGAGCTCGACTCCTACTATACCAGTATATGACAAGCATCTCAAACTTATTTAAGGATTAATTAAATCTCACATATTTCGTCGGACTTACCGCTTTTTGATTTTCATAAACCGTAAAATGTAAATGATTTCCCGTCGCGCGGCCGGTTCTGCCCACATCGCCGATCACCTGGCCCTTTTTCACCATGTCATCTTTTTTCACCTTCAAAGAGCCTGTCCGCATATGACCGTACAGCGTCCAAAGGCCGTCGCCGTGATCGATGATCACACAGTTGCCGAAGCCTCCGTACCATCCGGCCACCAGCACCACGCCGTCAGCAGCGGCCAGCACATCCGTGCCTCCGGGAGCGCCGATATCAATTCCGTTATGGAATGCGCCTCTCCTGCCGGTTATCGGATCAATGCGGTAACCGAACGGGGATGTAACGGGATAGATCTGGGGCAGCGGATAAATCAGCTTGCCGTCGGACTTGATCAACAAATTTCTTTTTTCTTTATTCAGCTTGGAAACCTTTGCCGCCAAGTCGATCACTTGCTGTTCCTGCTCGGCGGAGATTTCCTCCAGTTGATCCTGTTGATCGCCCAGGCTTGCAATCAGCACATCCTTTTTCTTTTCCTGCTCCAGCAAATCCTGCTTCTTACTTTCCATCTTTGTATACAATTCCTTCAGACTTGAAAGGTCCGACTCGATTTCCTGCTTCTTGGCGGCGATCAAGTCGCGATCCTTCTTTTGCGCCTGAAGGATATCCTTATCCTGGCTGACAATCATCGTCAAGGAATTGAAACGGTCCAAAAAATCGGCGAAGCTGTTGGCATTCAGCAAAACATCGACATATTTGACAAATCCGTTCGTATACATCAGTCGAAGCTTGTCCCTTAACAGCTGATCTCTTTCCGCTACCCGCTTCGTGGCATCATCCAGCTGCTGTCCGGCCTGCTGGAGATTCCCTGTAGTCGTATCGATTTTATCCTGATAGGTATTCATGTCTGCGGAAACCTGATCCATCACATTGAGAATGTAATTGAGATCCTGCTGCGCTTGATTCTTGTTATGCTTGATCTGCTTCAGCTGCTGCGAAGTCTGTCTCTGCTGCCATGCCATGGAATTCTTCTGTTTTTCCAATTCGCGAATGGCCTGGTTGATTTCATCCAGCTTTGAGGCTGCTGCTCCATGCTGAGGATACAGGATGGAGCAGAGAAATACAACGACGGAAATGAAGGCCAGAAACTGTTTTTTCAAAATCGGGCGCCTCCTTGTCAGTTCATTGAAAATATTGGATCACACTTTTAAATACTTGCGGACGGAAATGGTGCTTCCCCAAATACCGATGACAAGTCCAAGTCCCAAAAGCAGCACCGTAAGATCAAAAGCAACCTGATTCAGCGGCATCAACCGCACCATCATCAACCCAAGCTGAAATTTGCTCTCGGCAATCAGCTGTGAATACCCATACAGCAAAAGCGCAATCGGAATGATCGAGCCGATCAGTCCGAGCAGCGCGCCTTCGATGAAAAAGGGCCAACGAATAAAGCTGTTGGTTGCGCCGACCAATTTCATGATGGAAATTTCCCTGCGCCGGTTGATGATCGTCAGCTTGATCGTGTTGGCAATCAAGAACATCGCCGTAATAGCCAGCAGGACGACGAAAATCAATCCGATATTGCGCATCAGCCGGGTCACCTTAAACAACGTCTCCACCGTTCCTTGGCCGTAATTGACTTTCGTGATCGGTTCCGGGGTTTTGCCGTTATTGAGGGCGCTGATTTGATCGGCTACCTGTTGAACGTCCCGGGGTTGATGCACTTCCACAGTGAGCGAATCCGGAAGCGGATTGTTCGCACCGTCAAAGCCCTGCAGCAAATCCTTGCCGTCTTCGCCCAAATTTTTCTTGAGAATTTGGTAGCCTTCCTCTTTGGAGACAAACGTCACTTTGCTGACTTCGGGAATCATCCCGATTTCATTTTGCAGCGAACTGATCTGTTCCTGCGGAAGATTGACATCCAGATAAACGCGAATTTCCACCTGCTTCTCGATTTGATCGGCCAAGTGATTCACATTTAATGCAAATAACAGAAAAATTCCCAAAATCAGCAGAGATATTGCAATGGCGCTGGTTGAGGCAAAGGTCATCCAACCGTTTCGCGCCACGCTTTTGAAGCCTTCCCGAATATGGCGGGCTGGCGTGCTAATCTTCATAGCCGTATTCACCCCGCATTTCATCGCGCGTAATCATGCCTTTTTCGATCGCTATGACCCGCTTTCTCATGTTGTTGACAATATCCTTGTTATGTGTAGCCATAATGATCGTCGTTCCGCGGAAATTGATTTCCTCCAGCAGCTTCATGATGCCCCAGGAGGTTTCCGGGTCGAGATTTCCGGTAGGCTCGTCCGCAATAATCACGGAAGGACTGTTGACAATCGCCCTGGCAATCGCCACCCGCTGCTGCTCTCCGCCGGACAGCTGATTGGGAAGCGAATTGGCTTTTTCCTTCAAATTTACCAATTCCAGCACTTCCATCGTCCGCTTGCGGATAATCCGCTTGGGCGCTTCGATCACTTCCATGGCATAGGCGATATTCTCAAAGGCGGACAGTTTTTGGAGCAGGCGAAAATCTTGGAAAATAACCCCGATATTTCGGCGCAGAAAAGGAATTTTCCGCTGCTTCAGCTTTTCCAGATTAAAGCCGTTCACAAAAAGGTGTCCTTTGCTCGGAGCCTCCTCGCGGTATATCAGTTTCATAAATGTCGATTTCCCTGCACCGGAAGGTCCGACTATATAAACGAATTCATTGCGATCCACTTTTACGTTGATGCCTTTTAATGCGTGGGTACCGTCCGGGTACGTCTTCCACACATCCTGCATTTCTATCACATTATCACGTCTCCTGTTAATAGATAGATAGCTTATAGTAATTCGACATTTCCAGAGAAATTCCTGTTGGAGCATACACGATTCCCCAACATTTTTCATTATAGCATGGAATATGCAAGAGTTTGTATGAATTTGAAATGAAAGATTTGGGTTGTCCTGCATATATATAAGCAAGAACGACCAAAAAGTTGCGATATTCCCGGCAAATTTCGACTTTTCAAGGAGATGTTCCGCATGACACGAAATTTCCAACATATACCGGATAATAAAACGGCGGGAACTCAACGTATAAAAGGCATGCTGCTGGTGACGGCAGCCGCATTATTTTTCATTCTGCTGCTCATTTCGCTGCATCGCGACATGCTGCCAAAAGGTGTGGAAATCAGCGGCTGGAAACCGGGAAAGATGTCAGTCGAGGACTTTTCCCGGCATTTTTCGAGCAAAATCGCAGTTCTTGAAAGCACGCCTGTCGAACTTTACACTAATTTCCCGGGAAATCGTAATAAGGTAAAATATGTAAGTTTGAAAGAGCTCGGACTGCAGGCAGACAGCGCCCCTATTTTCCGTGAGGTGGACCGCATCAGTCAGGGACCGGTTTGGCGCAGACTGATCAACCGTTTCCGCATGCAAAAGCAGTTTCGTTTAAATTTCTCTGTGGATCGCAAGCAGCTTCAGCAAACGTTGGAACGGATTTGGCCAGGAAGCCTGTTGATCGCACCCGAAAACGCCGCAAGAATTATCACTGCGGACGATGCCGTACGCTATAAGGCGGGTTCAACGGGTTTTAAATGGGATGAAGCTGCGCTGGTTCGTACTTTAAAAGCACAAGCGGGACTGCTGTTTACCGGCGGAGCCGGATTTTCTCCTGAGGGCATCTCCATCCCCTATCGCTTGATTCCTCCCGAGATTACCCTTGAGGATCTAAAAAGCCAGCGGGTGGAAAGGAAGGTATCACAGTTCTCCACCCCCTTGGCTGGGAGCGGAGGCGGCCGCCTGCACAACATCCGGATTACGGCAGAAAACGTAAACGGCATGCTGATTCCGCCGGGCGGGGTGTTTGACTTCGGCTCCGTGATCGAACAAACGAGACAGAACCATGATTACCAAGAGGCCCCCGTTATCCTCAACGGCCACTTGGTACCGGGAATCGGGGGCGGCATCTGCCAGGTTTCTTCCACGCTTTACAATGCGGCGCTGCTCAGCGGCCTCGATATTGTAGAGCGCAAAAACCATTCCCGCCCGGTCGGCTATTTGCCTTTGGGACGTGACGCCACCTTTGCCGAGGGTGTGATCAATTTCAAATTCCGCAACAGTACGCAGGCCTATCTTCTGGTCAAAAGCGAGCTCGCCGGCGGACAGTTGACGATCAAACTGTTCGGTTCGATACCCGAAACCATTTCCTACAGCATCGAAACCAAGCGGATCGGCACGCTGCCGGCACCGCTCAAGTATGTCAAAAATCCGCAGCTTGAGACGGGGACACAGCAGTTGATCAGGCAGGGAAAAATCGGCTATGTGGTGGAAACGTATCGGATCGCAAGGAAAAACGGCAGCATCATTCGCCGCGAAAAGCTCTCACGGGACACTTACAAGCCGCAGGCCACATTAATTGCAGTAAAAGACGGATCAATCGTACAGGAGCAGAATACGGGGAAAAAGCCGCTCATCGAGGACGGGGTGGATGGTCCGAATTGGTAGTTGCGGAGCGGTAAATATAAGCCGGGGAACAACAAATAAGCGGACATTGCAGGGCTGTTTCACCCCATAATGTCCGCTTATTAAATCTGCAATTCAAACCGCCGATCCGGAGCGAGATTCAGACATGCAATTCGGAAAACCGCAATAGCAGCAGGCTTGATACGTACTTCCGGCCATGCCATTCAGAAAACCGATTTTCCTATACTTAGTCTTCGAGTGCGTCAGAACGGACATTCCTGAGCAAGATTTTGAACTCAGTCTATTTTTTAGGCAAACGCTCTTGAAGCCATGCGTCCGCTTCAACCGCCCATGCTTCCGCGCGGACAATCGCCGCCTGCACCTGTTCGGCCGCAGTGCCGCCCAACACATTGCGGGCATTGACGACATGCTCGGGCTGCAGCACCTCAAAAATATCGGCAGCAAACAGCTTGGAGAATTCATGGTATTCTTCTATCGTCAAATCAAGCAGAAACTTTCCGTTCTGGATGCAGTACAGCACCAGCTTGCCGATCACTTCATGCGCCTGGCGGAATGGCATGCCCTTGTTGACCAAATAATCGGCAATGTCGGTAGCGTTGGAAAAATCCTGATTGACCGCCTGCCGCATGCGCTCGCGATTTACCTTCATCGTGGCCACCATCGGAGCCATCAGCTGCAAAGCACCCTGCAGCGTGGCCACTGTATCGAGCATGCCTTCTTTGTCTTCCTGCATATCCTTGTTGTAGGCAAGGGGCAGCGATTTGAGCACGGTCAAAAGCCCCATCAGATTGCCGTATACACGGCCTGTTTTGCCGCGCACAAGCTCGGCCACGTCGGGATTTTTCTTCTGCGGCATAATGCTGCTGCCGGTGCAGAACGCATCATCCAGCTCGATAAATCCGAATTCGGTGCTGGACCAGAGCACCAACTCCTCGCACATCCGCGACAAATGCATCATCAAGATGGAGGAGCCGGCTAAAAATTCCAGAATGAAATCACGGTCGCTTACGGCATCCAGACTGTTCTCGTAAATCCGTTCGAAGCCAAGCTGTTTGGCGACAAATTCGCGGTCGATGGGAAAAGTCGTTCCCGCCAACGCACCCGCTCCAAGCGGAAGTGCGTTGATCCGTTTGTAGCTGTCCTGCAGCCGTTCCACATCGCGCTGCAGCATGGAAACGTAAGCCATCATATGATGGGCGAACAAAATCGGCTGTGCCCTCTGCAGATGCGTATAGCCCGGCAGGATCGTCTCCATATTGACCTTGGCTTGGCCGATCAGCGCTTCCTGCAGCTTGATCAGCAGGTCGACCATTTCCGTGACGCGCTTGCGCAAATAAAGGTGCATATCCGTCGCCACTTGGTCGTTGCGGCTGCGTCCCGTATGCAGCTTGCCGCCGACGGGACCGATTTCCTCGATCAGCGTTTTTTCGATATTCATGTGAATATCTTCATCGGAAACGGAATACTCCATTTCCCCGCGGCGGATCTTGCCCTGAACATTGTGCAGCCCTTCCTTGATTTTGTCCACATCCTTGAGCGGCAAAATCCCGCATTTTCCGAGCATGGTGACATGGGCAAGGCTGCCCTGGATATCTTCATCGGCCAGCTCTTTGTCGAACGAAATGGAAGCCGTGTATGCCTCCACCAGCTGATCGGTATTTTTGGTGAAACGTCCACCCCATAATTTTGACACGTTTGCTGCTCCCTTCAAAACCATTTCCCCGCAGTGCGGGGAAATGCGTCAGAATCGGTTTATTTTTTATTGGATTGCTCTACGCCGGACTGCACCTTAAGACGCAGCGCATTGAGATGAATGAAGCCGCTTGCGTCCGACTGATTGTAAGCCTGGGACGGATCCGCCTCCATGGTGGCGATATCCGGATTGTACAAGCTGACCGGGCTTTTTACGCCCGCGCCGATGATATTGCCCTTATACAGCTTCAGCCGTACGGTGCCGCTTACGTTTTTCTGGCTTTCCGTCACAAGCGCCTGCAGCGCCAGTCTTTCCGGAGCAAACCAGAAGCCGTTGTATACAATCGAGCTGTAGCGCGCGATCAGCGAATCCCTGAGATGCATGACCTCGCGGTCCATCGTCAGCGACTCCATTTTGCGGTGCGCTGTGAACAGAATCGTGCCGCCCGGGGTTTCATATACGCCGCGGCTCTTCATCCCGACAAAGCGATTTTCAACCATGTCCACGCGCCCGATGCCGTGTTTGCCGCCAAGCTCGTTCAGGGCGTCCATCACCTGCAACGGCGTCATCGCCTTGCCGTTCAAACCGACGCAGTTTCCTTTGTCAAAATCCAACTCGATGACTTCTCCTTGATCCGGGGCATGCTCAGGAGACACGCTCAGCACATACATCGATTCGTTCGACTCCGCGCTGGCATCAAACCACGGATCCTCGAGCATCCCGCTTTCAAAGCTGATATGCAGCAGGTTGCGGTCCATCGAATATGGCTTGGCCGCGCTGGCCTGTACCTTGATCCCGTGACTTTCGGCATAGGCGATCATCTCCGCCCTGCCGGGAAACTGCTCGCGGAAAGCTTCCGAACGCCACGGAGCAATCACTGCGATTTCCGGAGCCAAAGCGGCTGCTGTCAGCTCGAAGCGCACCTGGTCGTTGCCTTTTCCTGTTGCACCATGGGCAATCGCCGTGGCGCCTTCAGCGCGGGCAATTTCCACCATCCGCTTGGCAATCAGCGGGCGGGCAATGCTCGTGCCGAGCAAATATTGACCTTCATACAGAGCCCCCGCCTGAAACATCGGATAAATAAAATCACGGGCGAACTCATCGCGAAGATCATCGATATATACTTTTGAGGCCCCTGTTTTCAACGCTTTTTCCTCAAGGCCGTCCAATTCTTCCTTCTGCCCGATATCCGCCGTGAAGGCGATGATCTCGGCATCGTAGGTTTCCTTCAACCAGGCCAGAATTACGGATGTATCCAACCCGCCGGAATAGGCGAGCACGATTTTTTCTTTTGCCATTGCAGCAGCTCTCCATTCTTATCGAAATTACATCATCGCGGCCATGACCGCTTTTTGTGCGTGAAGGCGGTTCTCCGCTTCATCGAAAATAACCGAATGCTCTCCGTCAATGACGCCTTCGCTGACTTCCTCGCCGCGATGGGCCGGGAGACAGTGCATAAACAAATAATCGGGTTTGGCCGCTTCGGCCAATTGCTCATTCACCTGGTAGCCGTTAAATGCCCGCATCCGTTCTTCCTGTTCGCTTTCAAAGCCCATGCTCGCCCATACATCGGTGTAGATGATGTCCGCATGCTCCACGGCTTCCCGCGGATCGCGGCAAACCTGAACGCTGCCGCCGTAATGCCCGGCATGCTCTTGGCTCAGTTTGGTTACCTCCGGATCGGGTTCATAACCTTCCGGAGAGGCCACGGAAATATGCATGCCCAGCTTGGCCGCGCCCATCATCAAGGAATGCGCCATATTGTTGCCGTCTCCGATATAGGCGATTTTCAGCCCTTCCAGCTTGCCCTTTTTCTCGAAAGCGGTCATGTAATCGGCCAGTGCCTGACAAGGATGGGACAAATCGGTCAGGCCGTTGATCACGGGGATTGTCGCGCCTCTCGCCAGATCGATCACGTTGCGGTGGGCAAACGTGCGGATCATGATCCCGTCCAAATAACGCGACATCGTTTTTGCCGTATCCCAAATTGTTTCCCCGCGTCCCAATTGAATGTCGTTCTTGCTCAAGAAGAGCGCCTGACCGCCGAGCTGGAACATCCCGACCTCAAAAGACACGCGCGTACGGGTGGAGGATTTCTCGAAAATCATGCCGAGCGATTTCCCTTTCAAAGGGTGATAAGTTTCTCCGGCCTTCAGCTTTCTCTTCAAATCTATGCCCAGATCGATCAAATACTTGATCTCCTCCGGCGTGTAATCGGCCAGCGTCAAAAAATCCCTTCCCTTGAGGTTCACGGCCAGTTCTTGATTTGCCAAAAAGCTCATTCCATCATCTCCTTATTTCTTATACCTTTGTCGATACGGCCTTTTCCGCCAATATCGCGCAAAGGATGTCGAGGCCCCGGTTCAAATCGGCTTCGCTGATCAACAGGTTCGGCAGCAGCCGGATCACATTCGGGCCGGCAGGAACGACAAGCAGCCCGCGGTTTTGGGCCTCCTTGATCTGCTCTGCAACCGGACCGTTGCATTCGATGCCGATCAGCAGTCCTTTGATGCGGATCTCCTTCACAAACGGATTGTCCTTAAGCTCATCCGTCAGTCTTTGCTCGATTATCCGGCCAAGCATGGCGCCGCGCTGCGGCAGCTGTTCCGCAAGCATTTGCTCTACCGTGGCGATCGCCGCCGCCGTGGCAATCGGCGTTCCGCCGAAGGTCGTGGCATGGCTTCCCGCGGTAAACGCTTCACGCAGCCGTTCCTTGCCCAGCATCGCTCCCATCGGAAATCCGCTGGCAAGTCCTTTGGCCAAAGTGAAAATATCGGGCTCGATGCCATACTGCTCATACGCGAACAAGCTGCCGGTTCGGCCCATTCCCGTCTGAATTTCATCGACGATCAACAGCAGATCGTACTTTTTGCAGAGCCTTGCAACCTCATTGACAAACGCTTGCTCGGCTGGCAGCACGCCGCCTTCGCCCTGCACCATTTCCAGCATGATCGCACAGGTTTTGTCGCCGATATACGATTCCAAGGCCGCAGGATCATTATAAGGCGCATACACAAAGCCTTCCGGCAGCGGGGCAAAGCCGTCCTTGACTTTATCCTGCCCGGTGGCGGTTAATGTGGCCAGCGTACGGCCATGAAAGGATTGCAAAAAGGTGATGATTTCATAGCGCTCGTTGCCCAGCACCTTGCGATTGTAACGGCGGGCCAGCTTGATCGCCGCTTCGTTGGCTTCCGCTCCGCTGTTGCAGAAGAACGCCGCATCGGCGCAGCTGTTGTCGGTCAGCAGTCGGGCCAGCTTTTCCTGATTGGGAATATGGTAAATATTGGACACATGCCACAGCTCACCCAACTGGGCCACCAACGCTTCTTTCACCTTCGGCGGCACATGGCCGAGATTGGTCACGGCCAAGCCGCTCATAAAATCGAGATATTCCTTGCCTTGATCGTCCCACAGCCGGCTGCCCTCCCCTTTGACCAGTGTGATCGGATAACGGGCATACGTTTGAAACAAAGCGCTTTTTTCCTGCGAACTCATTATTTTTCCTCCCATTCCCTGTGTATTCCCGGCTTTACGGGCACGCTTAGAGCGTTATTTATTTGACAATGCGGGTGCCGACCTGCTCTCCGGCCAATACCCTGCTAAGAATCTCCGGCTGCATGCCGTCGACAATCACAACCTGCCCGACGCCCCCTTGAATGCACTGCAGGGCGGAGCGTACCTTGGGAATCATCCCTCCGAAAATTTCCCCCGTACCGATCATGGCCTCAATCTCCGCTTCGGTGACGGTAGAAAGCACCTGCTTGGTTCCTCCGTTCTCTTTCATGATCCCTGGAACATCGGTGACGACGATCATCTGCTCAACCCCCAGATGGGAAGCGACAGCGCCTGCCGACGTATCGGCATTGATGTTATAGCGCTGACCGGATGCATCCATGCCGAGTGGAGCGATCACGGGCATATAGCCCATGGCGATTACCTGCTCGAGCAGTTCAGCCTTGACATCAACGACGTCGCCGACATAGCCGATTTCGTCGGCATTGGCCACCGGCTCGGCTACGATCAAGTGACCGTCGATTCCCGACAGCCCGAGCGCCTTGGCTCCGGCGGCAATGATCTTGCGAACGATCTCTTTGTTGATCTGTCCGGACAGCACCATCTCCACCACATCCAGCACGGCTTCGTCGGTCTTTCGCAGTCCTCCGACAAATTCGCTTTGAATCCCGAGCTTTTGCAGCGTTTCGGAAATGGCCGGCCCGCCTCCATGTACGATCACGGGCATGATTCCCCGCTCCTGCAGGCGATGGAGGTCTTCATAGAATGCATCAGGAAGAGCAGCAAGCGTGCTGCCGCCGCATTTCATTACAAAGCATGAAGCTGACATTTGTTAAATGGCTCCTTTCATGAGGATCCGGCTTTCATCCGGATTACGTTCGGTAAGCGGCGTTAATTCGCACATATTCATAGGTGAGATCACAGCCCCATCCGACCGCCGAGCCATCCCCCATATGAAGATTTATCGCAAACACAATGGTGTCCTCTTTTAAAATTTCCAGAGCCTTTTCCTCATCGAAGCGCACAGGCCTGGATTGCTCCAAAACAGCCAGCCCCCCCAAATAAATATCGACCGTATCCGGATTTACCGGCTGGCCGGCGCGGCCGACGGCGGCAATAATCCTGCCCCAATTGGCATCGGCGCCGAATACCGCGGATTTCACCAAGCTCGAACCGACTACGGTTTTGGCAATCGCCCGCGCCGCTTGCTCGGATTGCGCCCCTAGAACGCGAACCTCGATCAGCTTCGTGGCTCCTTCTCCATCGCGCGCGATCGCTTTGGCCAAATACTCGGCTACATAGCCAAAAGCCGCTTCAAAAGAGGCGAAATCCGGTCTTCCCGGGCGCAGCGGTTCATTTCCGGCCAATCCGCTGGCCATGGCCACGACCATATCGTTCGTGCTGGTGTCGCCATCCACTGTAATCATGTTGAAGGAGGATTCCGTCACTTGACTGAGCAGCTTCTGCAGTTCCCCTTCCTCCAGTTTGGCGTCGGTCGTCATATAGCCGAGCATGGTGGCCATGTTCGGATGGATCATCCCCGATCCTTTGGCCGCTCCGGCTATATGCACGGTCTGACCATCTACCTCCAGCTCCACGCACACCATCTTCTGCACGAGGTCGGTCGTCAGAATCGCCTGGCAAAAATCCTCCCCGCCGTCCGCATTGACCTTTGCCGGGAGCTGTTCGATTCCACGCAGCACTTTATCCATTGGCATCGGTTCTCCGATAACGCCGGTGGAAGCGACCGCCACATAATGCTCCGACAGCCCGAGCATCGTTGCCGCCGCCGAGCGCATCCGATAAGCGTCCCGTTCTCCCTCTTTGCCCGTACACGCATTGGCATTCCCGCTGTTGACGACAACCGCCTGCAGTCTGCCTTCGGAAGCAATGCTTTCCCTCGTTATTTTAAGGGGCGCCGCCTGAAATACGTTTGTCGTATACACCGCTGCCGCCTGCGCGGGAATGTCGCAAACAATCGCTCCCAGGTCATAGCGTTCCGTTTTCTTCAGGCCGCAATGCAGGCCGCCCGCGCGAAACCCTTTCGGGGTCGTGATCGATCCGTTCTGCAAAACGGAAAAAGACGTTGTCGTCGTCATGTGTTCACCATTCCTCTTCGTTCTTCTGAATTAAGGATAAATCGGAGACATCAGCAAGCCTTCGCTTTCATCCCAGCCCATCATCAAATTGAGATTTTGCACGGCTTGCCCTGCGGCTCCCTTGACCAGATTGTCGATCACGGAAATAATCGTCAAGCGTCCTGTTCTTTCGTCCAATGCAAAGCCGATGTCGCAATAATTCGAGCCCGCCACCTCTTTGGTCGCCGGCAATTTGCCTTTGTCGCGGATTCTCACAAACGGGCGTCCTTCATAAAACTGGCGGTACAGCCCGATAAAGTCCTCCTCGCTGTGCGAACCTTCAACATTCGCATACATCGTGCAAAGAATCCCTCTCGTAATCGGCAGCAAATGCGTCGTAAAGGTCGTGACCACTTCCGTTCCCGCTACCGCCGACAGCGTTTGTTCAATTTCGGGAATGTGCTGATGTTTATTGACTTTATATGTGGAAAAATTCTCGTTTACCTCAGAAAAATGAGTGCCCAGGTTAAGTCCCCGTCCCGCACCGGAAACGCCCGATTTGGCGTCGACGATCAAGGAACGATGATCGATCCAGCCTTCGCTGAGCGCCGGGATCAGTCCAAGCAGCGTAGCCGTCGGATAGCATCCGGGATTGGAGATAAAATCCGCCC
>CAZESH010000090.1:0-13816 GCA_964514665.1 uncultured Caryophanales bacterium | reverse complement strand
GAGTTTCACCGGGACCGGCCTGTTTCTTTGCGGCATATACGTTCACTGCCTGATAAATGCCATCCGAGCCCTTCAACCCCACATAAACCGCCTGCCCTTCCCTTGCTTCTTTATTCCCCTGCCACAACGATAAAGGAAGTCTGCTGATCTCATAATTCAAACGCAAGTAATCGCCGTAAAAAATATCACGGGGATCGATCGGCGCCGTTTTCAGCTTGATCGCTTTCCCGTATACATCGATGGCATAATAGGATCCGGCAAGTCCGAGTAAAAAAAGCGCCTGTAAAATAACGACAGCGAGAATCGAAATCTTTCTTAAGCGGTCACTCATTTTTTTCACCCCGACTATCCGTCTTCAGCACTTCATTCTTTTGCCGGTTCAACAACCAGCTGAGTCCGAATAAAATTGCGCCTCCGATAATAAAAAAGATCGATTTGTTCATAAATCCCCAGACAAGCTTTCCGTAAGCGATAAGAATACTGATGAGAAACAATGCGGTGCCCGCATTGATCAAATTGCGCCACTGAGCTTTATACCCGCGCAGCAATACCGCCAAAGAAAAAATGCTCATATCCAGCAAATAATAAATATCCATCGTTTTTCCCACATAAAACAAGGGAAGAAATATGATCCAATCCACCGCAGCAGTTGCAGGTGCATGGTTTCTTCGTTTCAGGAAAACCGAAACCATCAACAAAACGGCAAAAATGGGGATAAACACCAGCGGGTGAATGCCCATTATATCCGGTACATCATATTTCCCATTAAATGCAATAGCAACGGCCGCGGCAAAAATATACGCCGATACAAGCGAAATGCCCTGCAGCGATTGCTTTAAGTTTTTGTCTTTCATCCAATCGCCGAACGTATAAACGGCGGCAAAGATCAGAAGCGACCACTTTATCGATGCGCCGAGGTATCCCAGGAGAAACAGGGACTGTATGATTATGCTTGCCGTACCCAGCAGTACCATCCAACTGTCTTTTCTTCGCCATGCATACGTAGAAAGACCGAATATAAGCACGGCAAATATCGCAAAACTAAAATCACGGTATGACGCGTAAAGCGAGATCTGGCCAATTTGCACGATCACAAGCGAGAGAATAAACATGAAGCGACTGCGATACAGCCACATGAGCGAGGTACCCGCCAAACTCCATATGAGCAGCGAGACGGATTGGTCGCCGCTTAACTGATACATTTGCGCAGTCAAAAAAATACCCGCTCCAAAGCTGATCAACCCGACTCCGATCAATGCGGTCCCGGTACCTTCCTGACCGCGGCGAAAAAACAGATGTCCGAATCCATAAAACCCGAGCATAAGCAGCAATATCAGGCCCAGGCGGACAAGCTGGGGAATTGTTTGCCAATTGGCTGCGACAAAACTTAGAATGCCGAGTCCGACCAGAATACCGCCTAATATCGCAAAAAGATTTGCAGCATGCTTTTTTTCCGGATAGAGCGCTACGATTTCTGTGTATTGCCCTTCGGAAATAATGCCTTGACGTACCCAGCCTTTCCCTTCATTCTCCACCCATTTTCGATGCATCAGATCCACCTCCAAAACTGCCGTTCCTCAGGTCGGAGCAATCAAAGGCTCCGCTGCTTCCTATTATCATAAATCATGGCAATTTCTGCAATGTGTCTTGAATCGCGTTCCAGATATCCCGCGTTTCGTAGCCTCTTCGCCAAGAGGCTACTCCTGCAAGGCCGTAGGTTTTAACCAAAGCGGTTCTCGCTTGCATCGACGTTGCGTTCTCGATCCATATTTTTACCGTTTTGCCGTCCTGCTTGAACTCTACATAATGCTGCCCGCTCTTTTCGTCGAAAACCGGCTCAAGCTTTTTGTCCTTTATTGTGCGCTCCACATAGCTCATAAACACCGCCTTGGAGGTCACCTTGGTTTGACCGTTTTGCGTATCCTCCATCCACTGCCGCGTGTAAAAGGGAACCCCGATGATGATTTTCTGCGGGGATACATGATCCTGCTCGATAATATCCTTTATCCCTTTCTCCGTCCACGAGAGCGAGGCCACGGATCCGGCAACGGGACTGCTGGCCCAATGTTCGTCATAAGTCATGACGATCATATAATCAACCAGTTTTCCCAATGCTTGACGGTCATAGAACAGGGACCAATTGGCGCTTCCTCCCCGCACGGTCACATCCATGGAGACAACAAGCCCCTGTTCATGCAGAAATGGCGTCAATTCCCGGATGAATTGGGTAAGCTTATCCTTATCTTTGACATACACGTTTTCAAAATCAATATTGATGCCCTGCAAATCGTACATTTGGGCAAATCCCGCCAGCTGCCGCACGAGGTTCATCCGTGAATCATAGGTAGACAGCGCTTGTGAAGTCCAATCCGGATTAAAGCCGTTGGAAAAAAGCGCCCATACCTGATACTCCCGATCATGCGCCCACTTGACATAAGACGGATCCGCATTGTTCTTGATGTACAGCTGTCCGCTTTGATCCTGGTCAAGCTGGAACCATGTCGGGCTGATCACATTCAAACCGGGCATATCGCCGATTTTAGCGGTGTCGGGATTTTTTTGAAATACCTGCTCCCATGTCATATTGATTTTTCCGCCGAGCGGATGCCAGGGAATCGATTTTTCTTTCTGCAGCGATACCTGTACGCCTTGGGCATGATTAAACAACACGTTCATTTTCTGGGCATACCCCGTGATCCCGTTTTCCAGCTGTACAAACATCCAGCCCCCGAGGTCTTTCCAGATCATTACCTTTGTTCCTTCCGGCGACTCCGCAACAATCGGGGCTTTCACATCGGCAGCTTGCCGAATAAATTCGGAGGATTTCGCTTTGCCCGGGGAGCTCAGTTCTCCCCATGAAATAATATCCCCTTGTTTCTGCAAAATAACGGCACCGGTATCCTTCTCTTCCGCTACATGGATATGATAATAGTCTTTCAGCGGTTGGATCGGAACATAGACGGTTCCATCTTTTTGTTCAACCGGAAAGGAGAGGCTGAACGGCTTGTCATTTAGCAGGGCTGTAAGCTTGTCCGTCTTTAATTGCAGCACGCTCTGCTCTGTCGTAATAATCACGGAGGCGGATTTTTCATCATAGATCATATTCCCGTCCAAAACCTCTTGTATCACTTTCAGAGGAAGCTTCAAGCTTTCCTGAGAGCCGATTGCAGATTCTCTCATGAGCTTTCCCTGATAAAAAATCGGATGCTCCAAGCCCTGAAAATCCGGAGGCACATGCTGCCGGTTAGGCGCATATTTGTCCCAAACTGCATAAGTGACGATGCCCGTTGCAAGCAATAATAAAATGAATATTGACACAAGCAGGAAGGGGCCTTTTTCAAACCCGCCTCTAGGCTGCCTGATTCTTCTCGGCGTATATTGAAGTTCCACTTGTTCACCCCCTCTATTAATATAACGAATAATCTATCACTTTTGTTCTTCTAAATATATGCAAGTTTGGTGAAAAAATAAACAGCCTGTCTTCCATAAACGTGGAAAGACAGGCTTGCCTGCTAATTAAAAATTTATTCTGTTCTCTTACTTAATGCTGTACAGCGCAGGCACATTGATCGCAAAGCCCGTGCACTTCCAATCTGTGACCGCGAACAACAAATCCGGTTTGTATGGCTGCGGCCTCTTCTGTATGCTGCAAAGACGGATAATCGAAATCGGAAATCTTTCCGCAGTTCTCGCAAATGGCATGGTAATGGTCCGACATATCGGCGTCAAATCTGCTGGCATCGTCTCCGTATGTGAGTTCGCGCACAAGTCCGGTATCGATAAACACCTTCAAATTATTATAAACCGTTGCAACGCTCATGCTCGGGAATTTTTTCTCCAGAGATTTGTAGATGTCGTCCGCACTCGGATGCATTTTGGAATTCAGCAAATATGACAAGATCGCATGACGTTGAGGGGTCATCCGCACACCGGATTCTTTCAACTTTTCAATCGCCTGTTCGAATCTTGATCCCATAGCCGTCCCCACCCTTCCACTAATTAAACTCATTTTACTTTTGTAACTAACCTTTTGTCAATGAAGTTCACAGAACTGTACATTATTGGATGCCGTTCAGAGATAGACTGCCGTTTGTATCCGCGTCAATACGGAAGGTGCCCTGTCCGATTGTGCCTTCGATATGATGCTTGTCGACCGCAAGGGGCAGGTTGCTTGAAGCCGCGCCGAATCCCGAAGAAGCCGCCACCTTGTAATTGCCGTCCGCCGGCAGGTCCAGTAGAACTGCGCCGATTGTCGAATGTAGTTTCCAATCCCCTCCGACGCTATGACTCTTCACGGAAATACCGCCGTTGGCCGTTTTCGCATCAATCCCTCGCGCAACCTCGGTCAGGACGATCTTGCCGTTTACGGTATTGGCCTTTACATTGCCCTTTAGCTGCGCTCCATTGACACTGCCGTTCGTGGAATGCATACTGACATTTCCCGTAATGGTATCGGCCTCGACGCTGCCATTGATCGTATCCAGCTTGACATCTCCTGTAATAGCCGAGACCTTTACGGTGCCGTTGATCGTAACGGCTTCCACACTGCCGTCGACATCGGAGATGTTAATGCTGCCGTTTACTGTTTTGATGTTCAGCTCATCGGCAATGGGCAGTCCGCTGCCGATCATGCTGCCGCTCGTCAAAATCAATTGCATATCGGTCTGATGGTCGCGCGGCACCGTAATATCCAGATTCATCCTCGGCTTTTGCTTGATGCCGAAAATTTTGTATTCCGCTCCGCTGGCCTCGATGGTCAGTACGCCGCTGCCGGAATATGCGATTTTCGAAGCATCGGCGATTTTCTGCGCTTCATCAGAACTGAGTCCCGAAACATACAAGGTGGTGTGAACTTCGATATCCGCCGTATCTCCGGCTTTCATCGCGATATTTCCGTTCAGGTCCTTGATTATGACTTTCTTCATGGAATTGCCAAGCGGAATGTTGACCACCGCTTTTTCAAATTTCTTCCCGCTCTCATTAGCAAGTTGAAACGGGCCGCCGTTTAAATGAATGCCGCTCAAAAATCTCAGATTGAGATTGGAAGATTCGGTTGCGACAATCACGATGAAAGAAACCAGCAAAGCAAAAAACAGGCTCCCCAAAGCCACTTTCACCTGCTGCTGACCTCCGCGAGCCCCCAGGTTCTTCAGCAGAAACTCAACGCCGAAGGAAATAAGAATCAGCGGCCACCAATTTAGAGCGCCTGCCAGATAATGATTGCCGGTACTCTGATCCACAATTAAGATGGCTCCCACCGCAATCAGCAAAAGCGCGGCGGTATAATGACCTGCCTTTATCATCTTGTCGCCTCCCAACGGCACGATCATCTCGTGTTTTTATCTTTTAAAAACAGGAAAAGTCCGATTGCGATCAAAACCGCCGCGCCCGCATAGGAGCCGATTAAGCCAAAAAGCTGTACCATCCAATCCGGCTTTTTGCTGACGAGAAAAAACACGGCGCCGAACAAAATAAACAACCAGCCGATCAGACCGTTGGCGGACTCTTTCGCCACCGGACCGGGAAACCTAGTGAAGCCGACTTCCGAAGAAGCATGGAACAGCAGACGTTCGTTCAGGGCATCCGTGGATTGAAGCGCGTCGAAGATATTGTAGAAATAGATCACGGGCATCAGCAGGGAAAATAATAGGATCAGCGGTACAGCGCCCATTTCCGAAAAATAAACGATTGAAACAATATCGGCGATTATCAAGGCCATCATAAGCAGCCCTTTCTGCATCAAACCTAAATAGAAATGTCCAGTGCCAGGAATAAAGAAAGCGAGCAGTCCCGCAGCCCATTTGTTTTTTTTGCGAAAACCGGGGAACGGATACGGCGGGAAGCCTTCATTGCCGAAATACGGGTTCTGTTCCCAAGGCTCATGGACGGGTGTATCTTTTTCCTGTTCCATGCTTTTTGAATGTTCCATGCTTTTTGAATGTTCCATGCTTTTTGAATGTTCCATGCTTATTCCCTCCCTATTTTATGAAAACCATTGCATCACGGTCTCCGCAGCCGAATGAATCCAGCTGGTACCGAATAACAGCACGAATGCCACTTTAGTATGGATCCCCTCGCCGACACCGTTTGTTTCCAAAAGGATCAGTTTATTGAGCATTCCTGAAGCGACGAAAAAATAAGTTGCTGCCGCGGCAATCAAGCCGTGGATGAATTCATTGTACTTTTTGAAACGGGTGAAGGAACCGGCTTTGGGAAAGGACGGTTGGAAGCTGTGAAGCGATTGCATCACCTTATCGGCAAATTGTTCGGGAACAGCATCCTGCGGAAGCTGCTGCAGCTGCAATTCCATTTCCCGCAGCAGTGCATAACTTTGCCGGCAGCTTGGGCAGCTGTGCAAATGCTGCCGCCTTTCGGGCTTTAGCAGTTCGCTTCCGTAAAGGACAGCCAACAGCTGCTTGTCACTCAGATGTCTGCTCATCATTTCCCTGCACCTCCAGCCAATGTTTTTTCAGCAGCGCCCTGCCTCGGTACAATCTGGTTTCAATTGTTTTGAGGGGCAGCTCGGTGACTTTGGAAATTTCATGATAGGACAGCTGCTGATAATGGAATAAATGGAGGATCAACCTGTATTTTTCCGGCAAGCGGTCCATCGCTTGCCTCATCAATACACGCTGTTCTTCATGCAGCAGCCGCTGCTCCGGTTCTTCTCCGCCATCGGCAAACCGCTGCTTGATCCAATCCAGCAGACTGCCGATCGTTTTTTTTCTTTGCGTACGGGTATAATCCAAAACAATGCGCACGGTAATTCGATACATCCAGGTCGTGAACTTGCTTTCACCACGGAAACGCGAAAGATTTCGATACATTCGCAAGAAAACCTCCTGAGCCAAATCCTCGGCCGATTCCCGCTGCGGTACCATTCTGTAAATCAACGTGTACACATAGTTTTTATGGCGCTCCACTAGGATGCGGTACGCCGCCTGATCGCCCAGAACGACCCGTTCCACGATTTCTTCGTCGCTTGGTTCCGCCGTCATTTCCGATCCCCGATTCATCTATCGATTTCCCTCTCATTCATTAATTAAGACGAAAATAAAACGGTTTTCCCTTCAAATTCTGAAAAATAAAAAAAAGCCGGTTGGTCGGCTAATGGAAAATCGGGGGCGGATTTCTGTTTGGGATTCGACTGCTTTCCGGCATAGATGCAGGGAATGTCCAGTCCGAACCTGACAGACCAAGAACTCGAATGGTAAATTTTGCTCCTCATTCGACCGTTACCTCGCTTACCCCTTCCAGTTCGTATATGAGATCGGAAATGTGCATAACCGAGCTTTTGTTGGGCAGCTTCACGGTAAGCGTAATGTAAATCATGGGGGACTCCATATTCGTCTGATCCGCAATCTCCTGTGTGGAAAAGCGGATGACGATCACATGCCGGGCGCTCAGCATTTCGGAAATCCTGCCCAAATATCCGGGCTGATCCAGCGCCTTGATTTTCATTACATGCAGACGCTTGGCATGCAGCAGCCGCTGTTCCACCTTGTTCAGCACAAACAAGCTGAACAGGACAAGAAGCGTCGATAAGCTGGCCGCGTAGTAAAAGCCGGCCCCAATCGCCAAGCCGATCGCCGCCACGACCCACAGCGATGCCGCCGTCGTCAAACCCGTGATGGAATAACCGTTGAATAAAATAACGCCCGCCCCAAGAAAACCGATGCCGGTCACTACCTGTGCGGCCAATCGCGACGGATCCATGCGAACTCCCGGCTCATTGGCAAATTGGGCGAAACCGTAAATGGACAAAAGCATGATCAGTGTCGAACCGATGCAAACCAAAATGTGTGTTCGAAAGCCGGCGGCATGATTGTTCTGCTCGCGCTCCAAACCGATCAACCCGCCCAGAAGCAAAGCCAAAAGCAGGCGAATCGTGACATGAAGCGGATCGATGATCCATGGATTCCCCATCCTTACCCCTCCCTGACACCTGGTTTGGATTTTAAAAATTGCGTGATGAATAAGCGGGGAGCAGCCTCCCTGCGGCCAACCTCTTTAAACCCATATTTTGTATACAGCTGTATGGCAGGATGATTGTCGCTGCCGGTAGAAACCTTTATTTTGTCGATGTCTAAATTCGCGAACAAAAATTCCAACAATCGGGAGGCGATCCCCTTGCGAAAATGCGCCGGATGCACCATCATGCGGCAAATCACCGCTTCATCTTCTGTCAGTTCATAGGACACAGCCCCCAGAAGCTCTTCATCGGCAAATTCACCAAAGAAAATTTCTCCGCATTCCCTTAAGGATGCCAGCGTATCCGACAACGGCGGGATATTGGCAAAACCTATGATTCCCGCTTCCACCCGGTATGCCGCATGCTGCAGCAGCCAAAGCTGCTCCAAATCTGTATCCCGACTGATATCAATACGACGGATCATAAGCTTCAATTTTCTCCTTTTTCAGAAATAAGGGTGCGATTCCGAAGAACGCACCCCCAATTTTTCGGCCTGCCTGTTATTTCAATTCCTGGGCGATCAGCTTGTTGACCACGCCGGGATTGGCTTTGCCCTTTGTTTCTTTCATCACTTGACCGACCAAAAATCCGATCGCTTTGCCGTTGCCAGACTTGAAATCGGCGACCGGCTGCTGATTGTCGGCAATCACCTGGCGCACCACGGCAAGAATGGCCGACTCGTCGGATATTTGCAGCAAGCCTTTTTCCTCGACAATCGTTTGCGGGGAATTGCCGCTTTCCAGCATTTCCTTGAACACCGTTTTGGCGATTTTGCTGCTGATCGTGCCTTTTTCGATCAAGCCGATCATTTCCCCAAGCCCTTCTGCGCTCAGCGGGACCCGGTCAAGCTCCAGATTGTTGGCGTTCAAGTAACCGAGCAGATCTCCCATGATCCAGTTGGAGACGGCTTTGGCATCCTTCGTATAGGCCAAGCTTTGCTCGAACAGATCGGCAAGCTTAAGCGTTGAAGTCATCACTTCCGCGTCGTAATCCGGCAAGCCGTAATCCGTCGTGTACCTGCGCTTGCGGGCGTCGGGAAGCTCCGGAATCGAAGCTTTCACCCGCTCCATCCAAGCCTCGTCGATCACCACCTTGACAAGATCCGGATCGGGAAAATAGCGGTAATCATGCGCTTCCTCTTTGCTCCGCATGGAAAGCGTCCGTCCCTGGCTATCATCCCAGCGGCGTGTTTCCTGAACGATCGCACCGCCGCTGTCCAGCACCTCGCCTTGCCGCATCACTTCATATTCCAACCCGCGCTGTACGCCGCGAAACGAATTCATGTTCTTCAATTCTGTCTTTGTGCCGAATTCCTTCTGTCCGTATGGCCGAATGCTCACATTGGCGTCACAGCGCAGCGAGCCTTCCTCCATCTTCACATCGGAAACGTCGCAATATTGAATAATCGCCTTTAATTTTTCCAGATAGGCCCGCGCTTCTGCGGGAGAGCGAAGGTCCGGCTCGGAGACGATTTCAATCAGCGGCGTGCCCACCCGGTTAAAATCGACAAAGGAATCGAAATTGCCGGAGTCGTGCGTCAGCTTTCCGGCGTCCTCTTCCAAGTGCAAACGGGTAATGCCGATGCGCTTCTGCTGCCCGTCCACCTCGATGTCAATCCAACCGTCCAGCCCGATCGGCTGATCGTATTGGGAAATTTGATACGCTTTGGGCGAATCGGGATAAAAATAATTTTTGCGGTCAAATTTCGTCTCCGTCGAAATCCGGCAGTTTAGCGCCATCGCCGCTTTCATCGCATATTCCACCGCCTGCCGGTTCAGCACCGGAAGCACGCCGGGGTGACCGAGGCAAATCGGACAGGTATGCGTATTAGGCGGCGCGCCGAAAGAGGTGGCGCAGCCGCAAAAAATTTTGCTTTTCGTGTGCAGCTCAACGTGAACTTCAAGACCGATCACGGTTTCATATTGGGTTTCTGTCACATTCATCGATTTCCCTCCTTATTGATCCGTCTGTACCCTACAGCTGAGGGCGCTGCTTATGGTAAGCCGTATGCTGTTCGAAAGCATGGGCGGTTCTCAGCACAGTCGATTCATCATAATATTTGCCGATCAACTGCAGGCCGACCGGCAAACCGTCGGCAAAACCGCAGGGGATGCTGATGGCGGGAACGCCGGCAAGGCTGACCGGAATGGTCAGGATGTCATTGAGATACATGGTCAACGGATCGTTGATTTGCTCGCCTATCTTGAAAGCGGTCGTCGGTGCCGTAGGACCGATGATCACATCATATTTTTCAAACACCTGCTCAAAATCTCTTTTAATCAGCGTGCGGACCTGTTGGGCTTTCAAGTAATAAGCATCGTAATAGCCGGAGCTGAGCGAATAAGTACCCAGCATGATCCGCCGTTTCACTTCCGGGCCGAAGCCCTCGCTTCTGGTTTTTTCGTACATTTCCAGCAGATTGTCCGCATTCATCGTTCTGACACCGTAACGTACTCCGTCAAAACGGGCCAGATTGGAGGATGCTTCGGAAGACGCCAGTATGTAATAGGCGGCCACTGCGTAATCCGTATGCGGCAAAGACACTTCCTCCCAGACAGCACCCAGGCTCTCCAGCGTTCGCAGAGCCTCCATGATGCGCTCTCTGACCTTCGCATCAACCCCTTCTCCAAGATATTCCTTCGGCACGGCAATGCGCAATCCGCGAATATCGCCGGTGAGCGCGCTCGTATAATCGGGAATCTCTACATCGGCCGAGGTGGAATCGAGCGGATCGTGACCGGCTATCGCCTGCAGCACATAGGCGGAATCCTCCACGTTTTGGGTTACGGGCCCGATTTGGTCGAGCGAAGAAGCAAACGCCACAAGCCCAAAGCGGGAAACAAGGCCATAGGTCGGTTTCAGACCGACCACGCCGCAGTAAGCTGCCGGCTGGCGAATCGAGCCTCCCGTATCGGAGCCCAAGGCGAAGTAAACCTCCCCTGCCGCTACGGAAGCGGCGGAACCGCCGCTGGAGCCGCCGGGAACATAATCTAGATTCCATGGATTGCGTGTTGCATGAAAAGCGGAGTTCTCATTCGAGCCGCCCATCGCAAATTCATCCATATTCAGCTTTCCTATTGTTACAGCGTCGGCGCTTTTCAATTTTTGCGCCACGGTGGCGTCATAGATCGGCTGATAGTTGGCCAGCAGCTTGCTGGCGCAGGTCGTTTTCAAGCCCTCGGTGGCAATATTGTCCTTGATTCCGGCGGGAAGGCCGAACAGCAGCCCCCGTTCATTTCCCCCGGCAGCCAGACGTTCGTCCATTTTCTTCGCATCCGCGAGCGCATTTTCTGTGTTTAACGTCAGGAATGCCTGAACTTTGCCGTCCACCGCAGCGATGCGGTTCAAGGATGCTTGTACCATTTCACTTACGCTGAGCTCTTTATTAGCTAATTTCGTATGAATCACTTGAATGGAATTTTGCAATAACGCCAAGATGATGCCTCCCTTCTATCCTATTCGAGTACCGCAGGCACTTTAAATTGTCCGTCTTCTTGATCGGGCGCGTTGGCCATGACCTTCTCAATCGGCCACGACGGACGGGCTTGATCTTCTCTCATCACATTGGATAAAGGAAGCACATGGCTGGTCGGCGGAACCTGATCCGTATCCAGCTCGTTCAATTTTTCCGCAAAGGTGAGTATTTTGTTCAGCTGATCGGTAAACTGCCGCTTCTCGTCCTCGCTCAGCTCCAATCGGGCCAATTTTGCCACATGTTCCACATTTTGCACCGTAATGCTCATGAAATGGTCTACCTCCCAATCCTCTCTAATCATTGTTCCTATTATAGCTTACTGAATTATTTATCTCAACGCACTGCCCCGCCCTAAAAAAATAAAGAGACAGGCCGCATCATCGGCGCCTGTCCTGCAGTTCCATTCCACAGTTATGAATGGTTGTTTTAAATCCATGCCTTCAAATTCACCTGTTTGACGAATTCGTCCTTGCTCATCGCTTGAGCTTGCTCCGGCTGCTCCTCGGGAGCTTGCTCCGTTTCGCCGTTCATCACCCGGTTGAACAAGGCCTGGTTTTTGGTAGCCAATGCAAAATCGATCAGAGCTTCCTTCTCGATCCGCTCGGCTTCCTGCTGCATCAGTACCTCTTCCAATTCGATATCGTCCGCGGGCACATAAAAATGCTTGTTGTGCTTGGGCGCCCGGATCACATAATCGAACGCGTTGTCGGCATTCTTCTCATAAGCGATAATATATGCATAACTGCCTATCGGAAGGTTCTGCTCAAACTTATCGGAAACGATGCACACTTTCTGTCCAAGACGAAACATCTGCCTTCCTCCTTTACTTTCTTGAGATGTTTTTATTATATTATATCATTCTCGCACAATCGGCAACTTCGAAACCGATCATTTATGAAGTTTCCGGCAAATCCGGCGGACGCCCATTTTTAAAGCGTCAGCCCGATAATCCCTTCACGTGTCAATGTCAGCTTTTCAAAACCCGACGGCGTGATGGCATAAGTGTTTTCAATGCCCACCACCCCCCGCCCGGGAAAGGTGAATTTCGGTTCCACGGCAATCACCATGCCCGGCTCCAGCGAATAGCCGAAGCCTTTGGCGAGCACGGGGAATTCATCGATCTCCAATCCGATGCCGTGCCCCAGAAACTTCACCTGATCGCGGCCGAAGCCCATGAAATGGGCGCCTAATCCTGCCTGCTCAACCATCTCAAGAGCCGCGGCGTATAAATCCTCGCAGCGGGTTCCCGGCTTCAGCAGCTGCTCCGTGCTGCGCAGGACCGCTTCCGCAATTATATACGCTTCCTTCAGATCGGCGTCCAGTTCGCCGATCACCACAGTGCGGGTTTGATCCGTTACATAGCCGTCCAGCATGCAGCCGATGTCGATCAGGATCGGCTCGTTCTCGGCAATCCCTTTTCTGCCGGAGCTTTGCGGACTCGCTGCGCCCAGACCCTGACCTCCCGCCGGTCCGTCAAAATAAGTCGGCACGGCGGCGGCATGTCCAGAGACGACGATTCCGTTAATCAGCTCCTGATTGTAACCCCGCATACGTATCATACCCATATGTCCTTGATTGCGCAGCGCATGTTCAATCTCTCCCATTACTTGCAGTTCGCTCATCCCCGGCTTCAAACGGCTTAATCCGTATTGAAAAGCGCGATCCACGACTGCAGCCGCCAATCTTAATTTTTCGATTTCTTGTGCCGACTTGATCATCCTGAGCTCCCTCATCAAGAGTGATCCATCCGTCCAGCGCACAGCGGGAAGCGCCGACTTCAGCCTTTCGAACTGCTGCACCGGCAGCACATCGTATTCGGTTGCCAGCAGCGCTTGGCCACCGCTGTTCAAGCCCGCTCCGTAATCCTCCCCCAGGCGGTCGGCAAATGTCCGCATGGAGCCGAGCTCTGCAACTTTCACCGCCGCTTCCTCCATCGCGCGCTGCACGCTGCGCCGCACATAAAAGGTCGGCTCGCCGGCCTGCGGTACATATAAATATCCGGTCTGCATCGAGCCGGCCAAATAGTAAATATCGACGTTCTGCGTAACGAGGAAACCGTCAATCCCCGCCTGCCGCAGCTTTTCCTGCAATTTGCCGATCCTCATCTTCGATTCGTCCAATGTGATCCCTCCGTGATTTGATTATCTTCTATTATAGAATGAAAAAGAAAATACCGCACGGCAGGAAATCGTGCGGCTAAAAATATGGCAGTTGCATGCTAGATGTCTGTCCGATGAAGAGATTCAAGTGATGTTGTTTAAGGATAGTCTCCTAGGATCCTATACCCGGCTATTTTTTATGTTCCGTTCCACTCAAAGCACCCACGCTTATTAATTTGCCGGAGGAATTTAGCGTGAAGTACGTTTTTT
>CAZESH010000089.1:0-14066 GCA_964514665.1 uncultured Caryophanales bacterium | reverse complement strand
TACAAAAGCAGCTCCGCATTGCCATCAACGCTGAATCGATTGAATATACGATTTCGGTGGTTCCCGTCTTGATCCAGGTCGCCGCTAAAAACTTTAAAATTTTCCAACGTGATATCAATCGGCGGAACTGTTATTTTTTCAATATGGCAAGTAGGTGTTGCCATGTGCCGATCTACTTGTTCGGCACATCGAAGATCATTAGATTTCAGAAAGCTTCATACAGCTCCGCCGCGCCTTTGATGTCCCAGGCGATGTCTCCCAGCATGCGGAATACCCTGGGGTATGTGAGCCGGATGATCAGAATCACGCCGGGGCGTTTCAGCGTCACTTTATATGGATATTGTACGTTCTCGTAGGTATAGGGAAAGCTGTAAGTGTCGTTAATGACTTGGAAAACGAGGACTTCCACCGGATCTCGCAAAAAAGTGCCCGGCAAAGGACGATTCGCTCCATCAAGCGAGAGATTGCTTTGCAGGTACAGCATGGCCGTGTCGTGCGCCTCCTGTCCGTCGATCGAAATGACGCCCGCAGACAGCTTCTGCTTGTCCGTTTGCTGGGCGGCCGCATGCACCGCCCGATTGACGGCATGCTTGGCTTGAAACAAGGTTTGCAAAGCCAGCTCTTCGTCCATTTGCAGCGACAGCAGCATGGTGCAAAACAAGATAATGAACAAATACAGAATTAACTTGTACACGGGCGGCCTCCTTATCCAGAAATGCTTCCATTTTCTAAGGTCTAAGGCACATATTCGCTCATTTTCATCCCGCTTGCCCGCATTCTGCTTGATGCATCAGGCGGTGTAATCCCGATCAATCTGTCAATTTCCAATAAATGCTCATAAGGATAGCTGATTTGCAGGGCAATACCCGTTCCTCTTAACAAAGGCGCTTGAGGATTCATGGCGTCTGCGCCGGTAGTAGAGGTGACCGTATAAAGCAGCTTGGCGGAATCAAAGCCCTGGGCGCTCAACCGCAGCTTGGAATCATTCAGCATCTGCGCGTCTACAAAGCCGTGAGACCCGTTGGCGCCGACTTCGAGCATATAATCGACTTCCTTTTGCAGAACCGCTTGACGCATGATCAGCACATGCTTGTAAATCGGAGCAAACATGAACCAGCACATCATGGCGGAGAACAGAATAAAGATCAGGATCTGCTTCACAGGCTTGGCTCCTTTTTACGGACTGATGCTCTGAATCGACTGATTGATCTTTTGACCTTGTGCTTTTATGATGTTGTTCGTTCCGCTGCTTCCTCCCATCGTGTTCACATAGATTGTGACAGCCACAATGATCAGCATGACCGTAATTAAGATCGAACGCACAAAATCCCTCCTTAAGTAAGTTTCAAGTCCAATTCGTTGGACTCCGGCCACTTCCGTCCTTCAATTCGTCTGCAGCGAACTGATTTTCGTGTTTGCCGTATTTCCTTTCTCCTCAATTTTCGCTTTGATGCCCGTCGTATCGTCGGCAATCAATGTCGTAAATAAAACGGCAACCACAATCAACATCATCACCGTAATCAAAATGCTTCGCATTGTCTTTCCCCCTTTCTTTTCATAATTTAGGAGCCAATGGAGTCGAACAGCTTTCTTCCTTCCACCACCCACGGATAGATAAAAATATGGAAGGTGTTGAGGATCGGGATGCCGGCAAGCACGAACAGCAAATAGGAGGTGACTTCCTTGCGGCTTTCCCTCATCATTTCAAGCCGTTCCTTATAGTCGGACAAGCGTTGGCGCAAAAGCTCGTAATAATTGCCGTGCGAGTGGCTGCGCATTGCCTGAAGCGTTTCCGCGAAGCTGTAACCCTCCTCCGTGGCAACGCGGCTTTTGAATCGTTGGATCGCCTTGTCCGCATCGTGATACCATTCGCTCGTCAGCAAATAAAGGTCATCGCGCAGAGCATGGGTGAGAGGAATGCACTGCAGCAGTTGAAAATGAAGGTTTGTAACGGTCCCTTTAAAGTACAGGAGCTGGCGGCTGATCCTGTGCAGTTCATGAGTCACAAGCCATTTTCTGCGGGATTGAAGCATTTGCAGCAGCGTTTTGTCCATAAGCAGCGCAAACAGCAGCAAAAATGCGGCAGCGGCAATCCAGAAGCAGTAAAGTTTGACCTGGCCGCCAGTATTTCTCCACAGCAGCATACAAAGCAAAGCGGTCAGGGCGGAAAAGAACAGAATCGAACGGCGCAGAATCTCATAGGTGTTAAGCTGCATTCTAATGCCGCTTAACATCAGCAGACGGCTTTTTCTCTCCGCTTTTTGCGGCGGGAGCGGCAGGCCCAGCATCCAGTGCAGCATACCGGAGTAAATGGCCGGCTCCCTGCGCTTCAACATACGGTAAATCGTCCGTCCCGCCGGTCGCATGGACAACGATTGCAGCAGTAGATAAAAAGAAGCAAACACCAGCAAAAAAACGATTGCGATGCAAAGGAACACGATCCACTGCAGCAGTTCATATGAAATCACAAGCATACCTCCTTAACCTCATCTCACATTTTTTTCATGGAAAGAAATATCCCCATTAAAAATGAGGCAAAAATGAGCAGCAGCGCGTTCAGCAGCATATTCCGCCCATCCGGGTCAAGCACATAATTGTAGTAAGATTGACTATAGTTCAGTTTGAAATTAATCCCTAGAAACAAGACCAAAAAGAGAATCGGGGTGAAATTGGCGATGCGGATTTCCAGCAGACGGTTTCGTTCCAATTGATTGGCTCTTTGCGCGCGCCGCATATCTTCAATCAATTCCTGCAAATTTTCCGAGATGTCCATCCCCTCGGCAATGGCCATATGCAGCATGGAAGCGAGATGGTCTCCCCAAACGTTTCCCAGCGAGAGCGAAAAAATCCGCAGCCCCTCCTGCTTGTCACGGCCGATCATCAAATGATGATAAAGGTGGGCAAAGATCGTCCTCATCGACGCCTGCATACGCTCTCCCTGCAGTGCCGCTTCCAGAACCGAGCTGATATTCTTATGGGGGACGAGCATGTACGCCTGATAGAAGATCTCCGCAGCGGGCAGCAGTTCCATACGCGACTTCATATGAACGCTGATTAGTCGGATTCTTAACCGCAAATACGGCAAAGCTCCGAAAATCACACTGAGCGTCAAAACACCTCTTAGACTTTCAAAATAAAAGGTTCCGAGAAGCAGACCCGAAAAGAGCATGACAAAACTAAGAACAGCTGTGGCACCGACACTCCATTTGCTGCCCGAGGAGCAGAGCAAATCGTGCAAATGCTGGTTAATTCGGCTTAGAACCGGAATCGAAACAGCTGCACCCGGCTGTGAAAACCGTTCCTTGCCGGCATATAAACGCACTCTTGAACGGGAGCGGAAGAACAGGTAGAAAAGCAGAGAACGGATAAACATAAAGATCAGAATAAACAAGAGCATACAAAGCGAATATAAGGCAAGTTCCGTCATCACGGGACAATCACCCCCAGCTCCTGTAAATTCCCAAAGCCGTCCGGATCCAATGATTGGATGCGTTTGGCCGTTCTTTCGCTTAATGTGCCGCTTTGCTCCCAATCCCGTTTCTTTTCATCATAAATAAACAGGGGATTTACGATTACCTCACCCTCGGCATAAGCATATTCGCCGATTCTCACCACTTTGCGTTTCCCGCCGACAATCGCCATTTCAATGCCCACTTGTGTGACGTACATGGTGATTCTTTTGCGCAATCTTTCAGGATTCATGTTTCTGCCGTCCAGCATGCACATATCCGTAATCGCGTCGGGCACGTCCTCCAGCTCATTGACATGCACGGAAGTGATGCTCCCCTCGTGACCCCGCGTGCAAGCTCTTACGTACAAATTGGCATCCTGCTCACGAATTTCGGTATGGCAGATCCGCTTTGGCGACTGGCGCAGCGCCAATTTGAAAGCTTGTTCGCCGGAATGCAGCCGGTCTTCGTCAACGACCTCGTATTCGATCACATTTTTTAACGGAAAATCGCGCTTCAGCATCAATTCATAGCGGCCTTCAATCGTAACAATCCGTTCATGATCGGGCATTTCTGCGATCAGCGCCTTGATCAGATTGGTTTTCCCGGTATTCGTCGCCCCGATCACGACCAGATTGAAATATGAGCGGATAAAGCTGAGCAATACCAGTCTCATCTGCTCATTGATCGTTTCAAAGTCGGCTTCGCACAACGCTTGAAGGCTGAAGTGCTTGACTCTATAAAAACGGATTGTAATCGTCGGTTCGGAGGTAAAGGAAAAGCCCGTCAATGTAACGCGGGAACCATCATTAAGGATTACCTCGGCCCAGCGCTTGCGCGGATTGAAGGTGTCCTTGTTGAACAGCACGAGATTTTGCTGCAGCCGCTCAACACTCTTCAAGGAGGGAAAACGAAAAGCGGAACGAACGGGGACTCCGCCCTTCACCTCATAGATCCTGGTGCCGATGACTTGAATTTCCTCTAAATCCGCGCCGTGCTTTACGATCGATTCCAGCACATTCAAGCCGATCACTTCGGCGAAAACAGCTTCCGCCAAAGAATCGTACTGAGACGGAAACCCCGCCCCCTGAAATCTTTTCTTGGTGAGATAGTCGCTGATCAGCGCAAAGCACTTTTTGCGCTCCCCGGCAAACCCGATCACGGAAAGATTGATCATCTCGTGAAATGCCGCTTTCTCCGACTCCGACTTCCCCTTGGGGTCCAATAGGAAGCTTCTCGCCTGATTGACAATTTCCGAAAATTGTTCCGGATCGCCTCCTTTGTAAAGCTTCAGCCCTTTCACATCAAGATTGCTCCGCTCAACAGATTGAATCGAGCGCGAATAATCATTTAATGAAAATTTGCCGCGCTGCTTACTTGCTTCTTTCATGATCATCACTCCTCTCCCGAACAGTGTTTAGGATCGCGCCAAAATTCGCGTCAGCCAGCTCCGTCGTGCCGCGAAGCTGTCAGGGACCTTGCCGGGAGCAAGATTGTATTGCTCGCTCAAAGCTGCGGCAGGCCCAAAAAGGTCATTAAACAGCTCCTTTTCTTTGGTAACCATCTCCAACAGCCTGCCCTGACTCAAATAATTTTCCGTGAAAGGATAATATCCGACCTCGCCGAAAATATTCAATTCTGTATCCCTGCGGACATCTCCTGTACGGAATCCGCCCGCCTCCCGACTATCCCGCTTCTGCGTAAGAAACATTTCAAAATCTGCCGGGGAAATCCCCGCAATCGGGGCAGCGCTGCGAATCCACCTCAAGAAATCCTCTTGGAAATGCGGCAGCTGCATCGTGGTCACAAGCAGCTTTGTATCGGCGATCCGGGCTCCGCACACAGTGGCCGCATTATCCCAATATGCATTGGTCTCCACCACGCACAGATCAAAGGTTTGGTCGGCAATGCGCAGCAAATGCTCGATATCTTCGGGGGTGTAGTATTCGGCTTGCTCTCTCAGCATATTGCCGTATAGAACAAATAGATTCGGCAGCTCGGGAAAGCGGTCGCACATATGAAGCAGCCGCTCGGGCTTCAGACTGGCAGATTTCAGTTCGGCCCTCAATCCGTCCAATGTCGCTTTGGGCTTATCTCTCCCCAAATAGCGGTGCAGCTTCGAGCTTTTAAGATTCAAGCAGAGATATCCGATTCTGCTGTCTCTTGTTTGCGCCAGCATGGCCGCCATTCCGAACGAAACGACCGTCGTTCCTATATTCGGCGTCGTACCGCAAAAGCATACAATTTTATTCCCCGAACCCATCCCCGCATCGGATCCGAAAAGCTTGAGGACGATTTGCTCCGCCGCCTCCTGGACGGAACAATCCGGACTGACCGTTTCGCAGCGATGGGTCACGCAGGTTCTCATATACGACTCATCCAATCGATCATCATCGTTCGATAACAAAACAATGATCGGCAGCTGCCGGTTCTGCATGCGAATATCGGCAACAAAATCGGCAAAAACCGCGTGCCCCAGACATTGCTGCGAAACAATCACCGCCTGCCAGCCTCTATTTCCCGCTTCATTGGCGAGCGCATCCGCACTATCGTAAAAATAAAGCTGATGCTCTTTCATATAACGGTTCTGTTTAAGGCTTAAAACCAGTTGAGAATCTGCAAGCACACATCCGATTTTCATGGCCTTTTCCCTCCCGGTTCAATATTCGCATAAGAGTCGAAAGCGATCACAAGCTTGTTTGTTTTGTTGCTGCAAAGATTATCGATCATCAGCCACTCTTCCTCGCTTAAGTTCAAGTTGATCGAATCGATCGTGGCGTTCGCCTCCCGGCGCGATACGTACATCTTTTCCCGATCATTTCTCATCGTGGAGAGCAGATTGGTCTGCATGCGATCGTCAATTTCCTTGTTGTCCGCCGATTTTACCGACGCCACGGTAACCGGACGCTCCAGCAGTCTGCGGGAGCCGGCTTGCGGACCGGAAACGAAAAGCGCCGCCCGGTCGCCGGCGCGTATTTCATTGGACAGCGACAAAATATAGGATTTGGGAATCTGGAAGGTCGCCTCGTTGCGTGCGGGATACAGGTGCATCCTGTCCAGCTTCCAGCTTAAGATCGGCTCGGAGGTGCCAAGCGGCATCAAAGCCTCGCTCCCCGCAACGTCCTCGATTTTTTGCATCATGTCCTGTTGAAAAGCAGCCGAAAAAATCGTCACCGTATCCAAAAACTCCGGCCGAATCATCGTCCCTGCCGGTATAAACGTCTTCGGAGCGACAACCTGAACGGTTTTTTGCAGCTCCACCTGCCGCAGCTGAAATTGGTAGATGCCGTAAACCAGCAGGCCGGCAAGCAAAGCGGACAGCAGGCCGATCCATCGTTGGCTTCTTCTGTTCATGGACAACCTCCTAACGTTCAACTAATAAAAAAAGACGCACCCCGGAAAATCCGGCAGTTGCGTCCTTCGCATACCATAGTTTTATATAATTTTGGAAAGGTGAAATTAATTATAGCAATATTTGTAATTTTTGTCTAGGAAAATTAAGCATGCATCTTCAAAACGATTTTTCCGATGTTCGCATTGCTTTCCAAATATTCATGCGCATACTCGGCTTCCTGCCAGGCAAAAATTCTGTCGATCACCGGCTCAAGCCGACCGTCGGCGAAGCGGGGCAGGGCAAAATCGGCGAATTCGCAGGTAAGCTTGATTTTGCGCTCAAGCGGCTGGGAACGCAGCGCGGTCCCGATGATTTGCAGCCTTTTGGCAATCAGCGCCGCCATATTGAAGCCTTCTGTTTGCGATCCCCCGAGCGTTCCGATCACGATCAGCTTGCCGTCCCTGGCCAGCGCCTGCAGATTGTCATGAAAATACGGGGCCCCGACAAAATCCAAAATCAGCTGCACGCCTGCATCCTGCGTTTGCCGCTTCAACCATGGCAGGAACGAACCGCTGCGGTAATTCCATCCCACCGCCGCCCCAAGCTCCATGCAGCGCTGCAGCTTTTCATCGGATCCGGCCGTGACCAGCGCTTCCGCACCGGCTTCGCGTACGAGCTGAATAGCCGCCGTTCCGACTCCGCTTGCCCCCGCATGTATCAGCACACGCATGCCTTCGCTCAATCCGCCCAACCAGAACAGGTTGAGATAAGCTGTCAGAAATACCTCGGGAATCGCTGCAGCTTGAACAAACGATAAAGAATCGGGAATTCGCATCGCCATTTCCGCCGGTACCGCCGCATATTCCGCATAGCCTCCTCCGGGAAGCAGGGCGAAAACCCGATCCCCCGGGTGCCACCCCTTTACGGATGCACCGATTTCCACAACTTCACCTGACATTTCCAGTCCAAGAATTTCGCTTGCTCCGGGAGGGGGCGGGTATAAGCCTCTTTTTTGCAGGAGATCGGCCCGGTTCAGTGCGGTCGCTTCTACCCGAACCAACAGCTCCGTATCCTTCAATCGCGGTTTTTCCGCTTCACCCAAAACCAGTCTGCTTTCGCCTTCCTCTTGCCTGACCAGGATCGCCTTCAAAAAAATCCCGCCTTTTTTTGTATACTTGACTTCAAAATTCCATATATTAAGAATGATTTCCCCTGATGTGCCTATTCGTTCCAGCAGCCGGCATGACGATACCGCATCGCACATATATATATCATATGGCAAAACCAGATCTTAGGAGGCGCTAAATTTGTTCAGAAAACAGGCTGAAGTCATTCCGGAGGACGATATCTCCATATGGTCCTGCACAAGCGAGGACTGCAACGGATGGATGCGAAACGATTTTACATTTGAAAATCAGCCGCTTTGTCCTTTATGCAGCTCGCAAATGAGCACTGAAATCAAACGTTTGCCGATACTGCAAAACCACGTCAGATAACATGCAAAGGAGCTGTGACCTTTTTTCGGTTCAGCTCTTTTTTTGTGCTTAATTTGATTATACACTTTCATATCTCATTGTGAAGCAAGATTCCCTTATACCAGCCTATTTCACATGAACCGGTCATAACGCCTAATCCCGATTCGAAGCAGGAACATAAACTGCATGAGAGGCCCATTGATTCAAAGGAGGAAAGATCTTGGCAAAAGGATATAAATGGTGGCGAACGGTTTATTTGCGGCGAAATCCGACGATTGCCGAGCATCTCCCGGCAACATTAAGCCTGACAGAGGGAAACTTGTTCAGCATGCTGAACCGCTATCAAAAAGTGATTGTGAAACCGACCTCGGGATACGGTGGCATGGGAATCATTCAGATTTCAAGAGAAAAAAACGGCAGCTTCACCCTGCATAGAAACGCCAGTCAAACAACCGTCCCGGAACGTGCCCGGCTGTATCCCCAACTGATTAGCTGGAAAAACAAGCGGAGCTATATGGTTCAGCAGCGGATTCCGCTGGCGCGCATCAACGGCCGCCCGTTTGACGTTCGCGTCATGGTGCAAAAAGGCAAAGACTCCGGCTGGACGGTTACCGGACAACTGGCCAAAATTGCCGGCCCCGGTTATATCGTGACCAACGTGAAGCGCAGCAAAGGAACGGTCACAACCGTTGCCTCTGCGATAAACCGTTCCAACATCACGGTTTCGAGCGAGAGCATCCAAGCCCGTCTCAAAGAATTAGCCCTGCAAACTGCAGAGCGGTTGGGGCAAAAATATCCGAAACAGCGGATGTTCGGCATCGATATGGGAATAGACGAGGAAGGCAAAGTCTGGATCATCGAAAGCAACTTTGCCCCTTCGGTTTCACTGTTCAAAAAGTTGAAAGACAAATCCGACTATTACCGAATCTTGAAATTCCGCCGTTCCTAGCCTTGTCGGGAAGCCAGATTTCTGCGCAGCTTCCACTGCTTAAACTGATAATAAAGCGTGCAGCCGATGCAATATCCGAGTATTGCGCAAATAGCCGCCAATGCCACCATGCCCGCAAAAATGTAGCCCGCAACCAGCCAATGAAAACCGAACAGGAATATGACCGACAAGCTCAACAGGCTGAGCGCTATCGAATTGTTGAACCGCTGCAGCTCGACCGCTTCCATGAGAGAACTCGCCAAGCGATGCCTGACAAACGGTTTGATCACGGCGATAAATACGTTGGCTTTGGCGCCGATCAACAATCCGGCCGCTTCAATCACCCAAACAACGGCAATCAGCAGCGGCTGCTGCAGCAAAATGGAAAGAACAATAAATGCAGCCATGCCGAACTGGTTGGCGCGGACATACGCGATGGGTATTTCTTTCATCTTAATCACCTACTTATCCACTTGGTTTTATAGGTTTTATTATATGCCACTCCTGACGGCTTTGCAACAGCTTTTTAATGTTGAAAACCTCCATCACCATTTTTACAGGGTGATGGAGGTTAAGAAGTTTAAATATTGCACTGGCTCATCGGGTTTCATTCTTTGTGGGTTAAGGCCATAACCAAGCTTGGCCATTTTTGATAATATACGATCCTTTGACATTCCGTTTTTTAAATACTCGTATTTCATACTGAGGTTACCTGGTTTATTTCCTCTAATCCAAACCACTTTTACATCTCCGCTCTTATCTTTACCGATAACCATACAATACAAAGGTTCCGGCAAGGTATAGCGAGAAGAATTTACACTTGTCAACATTCCATTGTCCAGCACATATTTCTCGGCAGCTTTTAATGATAATGCTTTTTGCCCCGTCCTAATGTTATCCGAATGCGTACTTGTACCCGAGGAGCAGCCCGTTACTGAAATAACTGCTATAAGTATAATTAAAATAGACCAATAGGTACCTTCATGCTCCCACCTTCCAGCTGCACACGTCGTTTTGCGGCATGTGCGGACCGTGATTCCGTTATGCTTGCTCAGGAGGAACGGAAATGGAGTTATGCGGACTCAGGTTCCTTTATCAGCCTAATATTTCACAGATAATTACAGACTAGCGATTGATAACGTCCCCTCTGTCCGCTAATATGAAACAGCTCGGCTTTTTCGGCAAATAGCAGCTTCTCTGTCCGGCAGCCTGGGATCTGCACTGGCATTTGCATATTGTCCATGGAGCAGCCATTCCCCATTCTTCCGAAATGCAGCTTTCATACATAAGGATTATGCTGTTTCTCATAGCCGATCGTGGTTTGCGGACCGTGTCCGGGGTATACCGTCACGTCGTCCGGCAGCGTGAACAGCTTGTCGTATATGGAGCGGTACAATTCCTTGGTGCTGCCGCCGGGAAGATCGGTGCGTCCCACTCCCTGCCTGAACAGCACGTCCCCGCCGAACAAGTCGGAGCCGTGCAATAGACTGATGCTGCCCGGCGAATGTCCTGGCGTATGAAACAACCGGAACGTTTCACCGAGAAATTTGAGCTCGCCTTCCTCCCGGAAATACACATCCGGAAGCTCGGTGGAAATCGCTGGACCGATATCCGGCCACAGCAGGGAGCCGTTTAATTGCGGGTTCACCAGCCATTCCGCTTCCGCTTCGTGCGAATAAACAGGGCAATTTTTCCACCTGCGGATTTCATCCACTCCGCCGATATGATCGAAATGGGCATGCGTCAGCACGATCGCCTCAATGTCCAAATCCGTTATCCGTTCGATTAGCTTTTGCGGCTGCATGCCGGGATCGATGACCACTCCTCGCCCGCGTTCGCCGTCGAACAGCAAATAAGCGTTGGTTGCGAGCGGCCCCAAGGGATAAGTTTCAATACTGAACATGATCAGAATTTGGAGAGGATTTCGCGCAATTCCTGTGCAATCACGCTCTGATATCCTGTTCCTTCTCCATAACGTTGACCCATTTCCTGACGGGCAATCTTGATCTTGTCCTGGTAATCGGGCGCTTCACGATCCGGGTTTTCCGCTTTGAAGGCAACCATGACTTCTTGAACATGAGCCGGTCTCGGTCCCCAATCCCCCAGTACGAGACCGCCTGTGTCGATGAATACCACCTTTGGAATCGCGCGTCCGCCCATCGTCAGAAATTGATCGATGACATCCGTGTGCTCCTCCAAGATCAGTACCTCCACGGGCATTTCCGTTTCTTCCAATATCCGCATAACGGCGGGAACATTGCGCACCACATCTCCGCACCATTCCGCAGCAATAATCAAGCAGCGCAGGTCATCGCGAAAACGCAGGGAACTGAAAAATTCCTTGTCCTCCTCGTTCTGCCAAGAAAACTGCTCATACCAATCGCGGAAAGCTTCTTTGTTGCGCTCCATTCCCTCCATGAACTGCTCCGGACTTAGACCGCGGCCGATTTTATCACTTAAATTTACGCTCATCGCTTCTTCCTCCTTAATCTTCTTTTATCCTTCCCGGCTCAGCGGGGCTTGCCGATATGTTCCCGCAGTATCCGATAGATGCGGCTTATCTCTTTGTCGGAAATGGCATGCCTCGGCTTATAGGAGCGGATGCTGTGCACCAGCCGATCAAGCTTGACCGTCATGAAAGCGGGACTTTTGCCATGAAGCTCGGACTGCGGATGGGAAAAGCACAAAATGCCCACTACATCTCCCGGCAGCTTGTTCTCTCTGATGATTTCTTTAAGTATGTACTCGTGGCGGTACATTTGAGCGGTCGGATCGCTTGTCGTCCCTCTCTCGCCATCGCGCTCGACTCCGGTTTTCGTAAAGGCAATGCGGCCGGACCAATGCTTGGTTTCGATATGAAAAATACCGTTTGGACCGATCACGACGTGGTCAAACTGCTGGTAACTTCCGCTCGAGCGAAGTATTTTCGCGTTCAACACCTTGTACTCGCTGCCGAGAAATTTCAATTGATGGGCAACCGCCTGCTCCCCGGTTTTTCCAGCCTGCTTGATGCCGTTCTTTTTGGCAAAGACGGATTTCACGCTGAAATAAACAATCGCCAGCAGGGCGGCACCGATCATAAACGGGATCACCAGCGGACCCGCCTTTTCATGAATGCTCTGCCAATTTTCACCCAGCGTTTTGCCGAAATAAATAAACAGCACGGACCAGGGAATGGTCGCCAAGAGCGTATAGACACTGAACTTCAAGAGCGGCATTCTGGCCATGCCGGCCGGAATCGACACCGCCTGACGCAGTACGGGGATGAATCGCGAGGTAAACACGATGCCTGCTCCATAACGGTTGAACCAGCCTTCGGCAAGATCCAGATGCTTGTCTTTGATCAGCAAATATTTGCCGTACTTTTCCACAAACGGCCTGCCTCCATACCTTCCGATCCAATAAAGAATCACTTGAGCGATCATGATGCCTGCCGCTCCATAAAGAACGGCTCCGAGAAAGGTGATGCTCCCTTGCGATACCAGGAACCCGCCGTATGAAAGCACGATTTCGCTGGGAATGATTTCGATGGCCAGTCCGATCATGATTCCCCAATAGCCGAGGTCGGCAATTGCATTTAAAAGCTGATGTACGATGTCTCCCATTCATTTCCTACCTTTTTTCGTTATATTCTAAACTATTTTATTCTATCATATTCCTTCTCATGCCGGATTAAAAATTGTGCAAATCTAAATTACCGAATCCGCAAAAATGGAAAAATCCCCGATTGCTGTCATGTAGAGACAAGCGTCCGCATATCATAGGGCATGAACGGAGCAAGTCCCTGGTCAAACCTGTAAGAAAGGAGTATTCGTTTATGCCCAAAATATTTGTGGTCGAAAAAAAACAGTTGATCGGCTTTACCGCATTCGGATTGCTGGTGCTTTCCGCCATTTTCATTTTCTCCGCCAAGGATAAGGCTGTGCCGGCCAACGTCGCTCCCGGGCAGCAAGCCCGCGTGATCCATATGGTGACGGGAGAATTCAAAAGCGAAACCGAGGACGGCAAAACGATTGAAGCCTATCGTTGGGATCCGGGTACAGTCATCGTGCATGAGGGGGAACTTGTGAAGCTGAGCATTTTCGGCGTGAACGGCGACAGCCATCCTTTTGTCATCGAAGGACTGAATGTCAAGGGAGAAGTAAAAAAAGGCAAAGTAACAGAGGTAACCTTCACCGCCTCGAAAAAGGGGATTTACCGGTTAATCTGTCTCGCTCATCCCGACATTGCCCATGGAGGCCCTATGATTGGCTATATTGTCGTGATCTGAGCACGAAAATCATTAGTGTCTTAACGCCTTCTCTGCGCATAGCATAGTGTAGAGAGGAGTCGTGATGATCGATGAAGACTTCGGGTAACGAAAGGCATCAGCAGGAAGTCCCCAATGCCCGCAAAGTCAGGAGATCCTGCAATAGAGAGCTCTATCGCACGATGAAAAAGCTGAAGATCTGGATTCCGCCCGAACAGATGGCGGAAGCAGAAAAAATCTACTTCCGCAAAGTCACGGAGCATCTTCCCTTCATTGTGGAAAACGGGAGCAACCGCAAAGCGTTATGCGATTGGTGGGACGAAAATGTCTGTGCCGACATCGCCAAGCTTTGGAATGTTGAAAGCGATATTTTATCGAAAGCTTTTAGAGATGCGTTCGGAGGCTGAGTCGTCGAACGCATCTTTTTTGCGCAAGCCCATATAGATTTTCCAACAAACCAAGCCGCACAGTCTTCCGTGCGGCTCTTGCTTTACGACTTGGTTTTAATCGACAGGCTGGGCTATTTCCCCATCCTTTCCTTGAGCGCCTGCAGCTCGGCGTCGATCTTCTCCTGCTTCACCGGATCGGCCGTTTCCGCCGTCCCCCCCGGTACATACGGCTGACGGGCCAG
>CAZESH010000088.1:0-14230 GCA_964514665.1 uncultured Caryophanales bacterium | reverse complement strand
ACGATAAACAAACAAGCCAAGTAAAAAAGCCCAGTAAAATGCTACTAGGCTTTTTTCATAGCTGCGTATACCTGGTTATCCAGTTTTTCCGCGGCACGCTTGTCATAGGTTTTTTCATACTCCGGTTCGACGGAGATTCTGGAGCCGTAAAACATTACGTCTCTGATCGTTTCAATCGTCAAATCGATGCAGGACATTTTGAAAGGCACGTCTTCCAAAGTTTCCACGCGAACGGCGGCTTCACCATAAACCGCATGTACCGAACCGATGGCAAAAAAAGAAATCGATACCCGGGAATTGGCCTTGATGTTGCCGATGATTCTCGAACGCTGGTCTACCGCAAAACGCACGGTTTTGGCATTCACGGCGTAAATCCAGGAAATCGCATTATTCGCCGGTCCGCCGGATTCGGAATCAATTGTCGTCAAAAGCACGCATTTTTCTTTTTGCAGTTGGGCCAGTAGGGAGTCAGATAATTGTGTAACCAATTCGGCCATAGGCACTCATCCCTCCATTGCGATGATGATTTTATGGAAATTATAACACAGCTTGAGGCGCCATCCAATAGTCTGGGCGTTCAGAAATGTCAGATCGTCATTGGGAAGAAGGCGGCGTTTGCTTTTGCTCGGGCAAGACTCCGTTCAATTCGTCATGCAGCGCTTTTTTCGCCTTCTCCAAGCTATCCGGATGAATGTAAGTATAAGGACTTTTCCAGTCTCCTTCAAGCGGAATATAGTCGATTCGCGAATTATCTATGCCGATATAAGTGGCCAGCATTTGTTTGACCTGGCTTTTGGGAATATCCGTTTTAATGTTGTTTCCCAAAGCGTCGAATATTTCTCCCAGCTTCATCAAGCCGCCCAGGCTTTTCATCTTGTCCACGATCGCAGCCAGAACACGCTGCTGTCTTTGATTGCGGTCGAAGTCGCTGGAAGGTCCGGTACCCATGTTGGATTTGCGGTAGCGCACAAAATCCAGCGCCTGCTTGCCGTTTAGCACCTGCTGTCCTTTTTTCAAATTGATATCCGTTCCATCCGCGTGGTCGACATAGCGCATATCCATATCCACATAAACATCGATTCCGCCCAGTGCGTCGATGACGTCGCGAAACGTTTGAAAATCGATCACAATCGTGTTGTCGACAGGAATACCCAGATAATCGCTAATAAAGGCCTGCATTTTGTCCAAGGCTTGCTCTTTGTCCTCGCGCATCACGACAGAATAAAAGGCATTGATCTTTCTTGCCAGATATCCCTGCGGTTTAAAGAAAGTATCCCGCGGTATCGAGACCAGCGTGGCCGATTTGGTTTTCGGATTAAAGGATGCAACCATGATCACATCGGTATTCAGCGATCCGGTTTGCTGTCTCGTGTCGAGTCCGAGCAGCAGGATCGAAACGGGCTTGGATTTCACCGGCTTGACAGCAGCTTGTGCGGCCGGTACGGTCATTTGATTGAGCATGTTATCGAATTTAAAAAAATATAAATACCCCGCATAGCTTCCGCCCCCCAACAATACGATCAGGAGGAAAGCGAGCACAAATTTCAACCCTGTCCGCTTCTTTTTCCTTAATCGCGGGGGAACCGGAGGCAATCCATGGCTAGACATGATTCACACCGCTTTTCATTCATTGTATTTTGGGATTGGAATTGATGTCGGCAAGCAGCTTTTCGCACAGTTCACGGTCAAATGCCTTCGTCTGTTCGCCGTCTTCCAATTCGTACTGCACGATAATGTTTTCTTCATCAACCGCCGTGATCTCAAAACGGCCGAGGTTATGGTCCTCACGCAAAATCGTCGCGAAAAAATCCAGCGTATCGCGGGCCGCACGATCCTCGGGCCGGGCTTCGGAAACAATGTGCATCTGCAGCCAATTAAACATGGCATCCTGCAGATTCATGGTCATTCACCTCTCGTTTTGGAGAAAAAGTAACGGATGCGCACGATCACCATCAGCGATATGGCTACCGTCAAGCTGAGCACGATCGGCAAATCCGCACCAATTTGAAAAAGCAGCAAAATCGAAGCGCCGACGCCTATCAAAAGATAAATGATCAAATCCTTTAAAATCGGCAGCTTCCTCACGCGAAACACTTTATTATAGATATACACCAAGAATACGTAAATGAGAATGAAGGTTATCCACGGATGGACCGCCAACCAATGGGACAGTCCTCCACTTTGTTGTACGGAGTCGTTCATTTCCCTTCCCGCCTTTCCTTAGTTAGATCCGACGGATGAATATTTGCGCTGTTTTCCTTGTCTTTCGCGCTCGTTTTTATTCAAAATTTTCTTGCGCAGCCGCACCGATTTCGGCGTGATCTCGCAAAGCTCGTCGTCATTCAAATACTCAAGCGCTTGTTCCAGCGAGAAGAGCTGCGGCGTTTTCATTCTCACCGTTTCTTCTTTTGTCGCGGAACGAACGTTGGTCAGCTGCTTTTCCTTGCATATGTTTACGACAATATCGTTGTCGCGGGTATGCTCGCCGACAATCATGCCCTCATAAACCTCCGTGCCGGGATTTACGAAAAGAATGCCCCTGTCCTCTACGGAAAGGATGCCGTACAAGGTGGAAACGCCGGATTCGGTAGAGACAAGCACGCCTTGCCTGCGCCCGCCTACATCCGAACCGAAATACGGCGCATAGCGTTCAAAGGCATGATTCATCACGCCATAGCCGCGGGTCATCGTAAGATATTGGGTACGGTATCCGATCAAGCCGCGCGATGGGATGAAAAACTCAAGCCGAACGTTGCCGTTGCCATGATTGACCATATTGACCATCTCGGCTTTTCGCTCGCCGAGGCTTTCCATCACGCTTCCCGTGCTTTCTTCGGGAATGTCCAGAATCAATCTTTCCACCGGCTCCATTTTTTTGCCGTCGATTTCTTTGATGATGACCTCCGGTTTGGAAACCTGCAGCTCGTAGCCTTCTCTGCGCATATTTTCAATCAGGATGCCGAGATGCAATTCGCCGCGTCCGGAGACAACGAATGAATCGGGGCTGTCTGTCTCTTCCACACGCAAGCTCACATCGGTTTCCAATTCTTTAAACAGGCGTTCCTTCAGCTTGCGCGAGGTCACCCATTTTCCTTCCCTGCCTGCAAACGGACTGTCGTTAACAACGAAAGTCATCTGCATGGTCGGCTCATCGATGGTGAGAACCGGGAGTGCATCGGGATGCTGAGGATCGGCAACCGTTTCTCCGATATTGATGTCCTTGATTCCGGCAATGGCAATAATATCCCCTGCCGCGGCTTCCGGAATTTCCACGCGCTTCAGCCCCTGGAAGCCGAACAGCTTTTCAATCCGCGCTTGTTTTTTTCCTCCCTCGCGGGTAAGCACGGCAACGGATTGTCCCTGCTTGACGGTTCCGCGGTTCACCCTGCCGATGCCGATTCTGCCGAGATACTCATTGTAATCGATCAATGTCACCTGAAACTGCAGCGGCTGCTCCACATTTTCCGAGGGTGCGGGAATGTGCGATACGATCGTATCGAAAAGCGGCTGCATATTGTCCACCAGTTGTTCCGGATCCAGTCCCGATTGTCCGGTCAACGCAGATGCGTAAACCACGGGAAAATCCAACTGCTCGTCACTCGCTTCCAGCTCAATGAAAAGCTCCAGCACTTCGTCCACCACTTCGGCGGGACGGGCGTTGGGCCGGTCGATTTTGTTCAGCACCACAATCGGCGTCAAATTTTGCTGCAGCGCTTTTCTCAGCACGAATTTCGTTTGCGGCATACAGCCTTCGAAAGCGTCTACCACGAGCAGTACTCCGTCTACCATTTTCATGATACGCTCTACTTCTCCGCCGAAATCGGCATGCCCTGGCGTATCCACGATATTGATCAAATAATCGAGATAATTGACAGCCGTATTTTTGGCAAGAATCGTAATGCCGCGCTCCCGTTCCAAATCGTTGGAATCCATGGCGCGTTCAACCACGGCCTCATTCTCGCGGAAAGTGCCGGACTGCTGAAGCAGCTTGTCGACCAAAGTCGTTTTGCCGTGATCGACGTGCGCGATAATGGCAATATTGCGGATGTTTTCTCTTGAAATCATGTTTGTAAAATTCCTTTCTTGGCCATTTTATAATGAATCATCGACTGCATTTAGGATCATGCACCTATAACAGGCTTTCTTTTATCAACCTCAATAATTTTGCCAAACAGGCAAAACAGGCATCGGGCCAAATCAGCCGACGCCTGACATCTACCTTATTATAGCGGTTCATCTGCATAAACACAAGGACCGTTTTCAATCAGCAGCGCTTTACCAGATTGTGTGCGATCTGCGATAAATCAGCATGCCGCCGGCAGCGATCATGGCAAAAGCAAAAATATAGACCGCAGCTGTAAACATCAGCATAAGGGCGAACAATATTAACGACAGCACGGCCAAAATCATCGATGCCAGCAGCACGCCGCGTGGATGCCGCGGGTCGAAGAGCTGAAATTCATACAAGCCGACTGCTGCGCCGAAAATAAATCCCGGCCATAAATATTTCATCAAATCCCATCCAAAAAACGAACAAAAGAAAAAGATCAGCGCATATGTAGTTAAAATGCCGCCGGGAATCAAAACCCCGGAAGGCAGTACTCTGGAAAAATACAAAAAATGAAAGATCAAACCTGGAAGCAGGATGAACACCGGCCAAAACAGCTCGCCCAAAAATTGCAAAACGCCCAATTTGCCCAGCAAGATGAGAAATCCTGCAATCAACAGCACTACGCCGCTTGTAAAGGAATTTTTGGCCAAGATGAGTCTCCCCTTTTCGTCAACTTTTGACAAAAGCTTTCTAAGCTTATTTTATACGAACCCGCAAAAAAAAACCAGAAAACCTTGGAGAGAAACGATTTTGGGCATGCAACCGCAAAAAAAAAACCGGAAGTTCTCACCCCCCGAGCGTTTGATTTAATCTTTTGCAGGTTTTCTTTTGCCGATCATTTTTTTTAAGACTCCCGACACGATCACAATGGCCGAGGCAAAAATCGGCACTGCCCAATGATAGGAAGGATTGGCGTACTCCAGCAAGGCTTTGACCTTTTCGTCCCCGACCAGCATTTCTCCCGCAGTATACCCCAGAATCGCCGCTCCGAGATAAACCAATATCGGAAAGCGGTGCAGCAGTCCCATGATCAAAGTGCTCCCCCAAATAATCAAGGGGATGCTCAGCCCGACACCAAGAAAAATCAACAAATAGTCGCCTTTGGCAACTGCGGCGATCGCCAGTACGTTATCCAAGCTCATGATAAAATCAGCGACAATGATCGTCCAGATGGCGGCGGCCAGAGAAGCCGCTTCCTTGATGTTGGAATGGCCTTCTTCATCAACCAGCAGCTTGATGGCGATATACATCAGAAGCAGGGAGCCTGCTGCCTGAATATAAGGAATCTTCAGCAGGACCACGGCGATAATGGTCAACAGCAGCCTTAACGCGACCGCACCGAACGCTCCCCACCAGATCGCTTTTTTTCTTTGATCAAGAGGAAGATTCTTGCTTGCCATGGCAATTACAACAGCATTATCTCCGCTTAATACAATATTGATCAGCATAATTTCCAAAAAAAGAAAAAAACCTTCCAGCATGAATTTAAAACCTCCCGATACGCCTTGAAAAATAAGTTCAGCTATTAGTACGAATAATCGCTTGATCGGTTGCAGCAAAAAACAGTTTTATCCTATTTATATTCAATTTTGCGGATTTTAAAACAAATGCTTATCCACATCGACCTCGTCGGCATGTATAATCAAGGTTTCCGTTTGGTTGACGGCGTCTGCCATCGCTTCCTGCAGCCAATCAAACCGGCTCTCGATTTTCTCCGTGACATTGAGGTTGGGATTCGTACTCGGCGACTTCGGCAAAAACAACGTGCAGCAATCCTCATAAGGAAGAATCGAGATCGGGAACGTATCGATTTTTTCCGCTATCCGGATAATTTCATTTTTATCCATCGTAATCAGCGGTCTTAGTACCGGAAGGGAAACCACTCTGCCGATGGCATTCAGGCTGGACAGCGTTTGGCTTGCGACTTGGCCGAGGCTTTCTCCGGTAACGATCGCTCCGGCCTCACTCTTCTCGGCCAGCATTTGTGTAATCCGGAACATCGTTCTGCGCATCAAGGTGATCATCAGGTGGTCGGTGCGCGCTTGATTCAATTTTGTTTGAATTTCCGTAAAAGGCACCATATGCAAATGCAATCTGCCGCCATATACCGTCAGCTTCTTCGTCAAATCGATCACTTTTTGCTGCGCCCGCTCACTCGTGTACGGATAGCTGTGAAAGTGAACCGCTTCAATTTTCAAGCCTTTGCGCATGGCCAACCAGCCGGCAACGGGGCTGTCGATTCCACCCGACAGCATGAGCATCGCTTTGCCGCTGCTGCCAAGCGGATAGCCGCCCAATCCCGGAACATGATCGCTGTAGATGAATACCCCTTCACTGCGAATTTCAACGCGCAGCTCGACCCCGGGCTGATGAACATCCACCTTCAAGCCCGGCGTGTTGTGCAAAACGAAACCGCCGATTAAATGATTCATTTCCGCGGAGGTATGAGGAAACTGTTTATCCGTTCGTCTGACTGAAACCTTGAACGTTTGGGGCATACGCTTTTGGTCGCGGATGACCTGCAGTGCGACATTGCGAATTTCCGCCAAATCCTTGCCGCATTTGCGCACGGGACTAAACGAATTCAGTCCGAAAATCTTCTCCAGCCTCTGCGCAACCTCTTCGTACGGTTCCCCGTTCAGCTCAAGATAGAGCCTGCCGTAAGTTCTCGTAAGTTTTACACGGGAATAAGACTTTAATGCAGCCCGCAGATGATTGATCACGCGATTTTCAAAAACGTGCCGGTTTCTGCCCTTTAAAGTCAGCTCTCCAAAGCGCAATAAAATCCACTCCGCATCCTTCATCCGATCCTCACCCCCTTATCCATTTCAGCAGTAACCGCAGCCAATTTTTCCATCAGGTATTCGATATCCGCCATGGTATGCATCGGGGACAAGCTTATGCGAATTCCGCTTCGCGCTCTGGCGGCACCGCAGCCCATTGCCATTAAAACCTTGCTTGGTTTTTCCTCTCCGGAGGAGCAGGCCGATTGCGAGGAAACGAAGATATCGTGCTTCTCTAAAGCATGAACATATGCCTCGGATTTCATTCCGGGGAATGAAAAATTGATAATGTGCGGCGCCATCTCCGACTCGTGCCCGGAGCCGTTAAGAACAAGCTTGGGAATCCGCCCGATTTGATCGGTCAAAAGCTTGCGGTAATGATAAAGCCGCTTGCTCGCTCCCGCCTGCTCGCTGTTTTCCATTGTCATTCGAAGCGCTTTAGCCGCGGCCACGTGCTGTGCGACATTCTCCGTGCCGGACCTCAGTCCCGACTCCTGGCCGCCTCCGGAAAAAAGCGGGGCAATCTGCAAGTTTTGCCTTTTATATAAAATCCCGCTTCCTTTCGGACCGCGAAATTTATGGGCGGATAAACTAAGCAAATCAATCCCCCAGCCTTTAATGTCAAGGGGAATTTTTCCGACGCTTTGCACCGCATCAACATGAAAGAGGATCTTCGGATAGGCGGCCAGCAAGCGGCCAATCCGTTCGATCGGTTGGATGCGTCCCATTTCATTGTTTACATGCATGATGCTGACCAAAATCGTATCTTCACTTAAATTGGCTTCAAGCGCGTCAAGCTGAACGCAGCCTGTGCCGTCTACGGGCAGGTAGGTGACGCGAAAGCCCTCACGCTCCAAGTCCTCAAAGCTCCGCAGCACCGAGGCGTGCTCAATTTGCGAGGTAATCAAATGGTTGCCGCGATTTCTATATTTCCCCGCTGCGCCTTTAATCGCCAAATTATTGCTCTCAGTCCCGCCGGATGTAAAATAAATTTCACTGCTGCGGACATGTAAAAGACCGGCAATAACTTCCCTCGCTTGCTTAAGCAGACGCTCGGCCTCGATTCCCAGTCTGTGCAAGGAGGATGGATTTCCGTAATACCTTCGCATGACCTCGCTGATCGCTGCAATGACTTCCTCGTATGGCGGGGTGGTTGCACAGTGATCAAAATAAGGCATGTCAGCACTCCTTTATTCAAAGCAATATTCTAACCATTTTACACCTTTACCCTGCAGCTTGCCAATTGTTGACTGCAAATAAAGGCATTTATTAGATTTTTTTATGCTTTCATTCAATTAGGTTGATAAATCATGCCTTTTGCCGTAACCGTCGATGTTGATGATCATATACTGGCATATCACAATTTCCCTTGGAAGGAGTTGAATCCTTTGCTGCTTGCTGGCGCCGCCTTACTTACCGCAATCTTCTTTTCGGCAAATATCGGTGCAAGCGGAACGGCCGCCACGATGAGTGCCGCTTATGGTGGTGGGGCGCTGCGCAATCCTAAACATGCCGTAATACTGGTGGCGTTTTTTTCTTTTTTGGGGGCCAATCTTGGCGGACGCCAAGTGGTAAATACGATGAGCGGAGGCATCGTGCCCTCCGATCTGCTGACTCTGGAAATGACGCTGATCATTTTGCTGTCTGCTTGTCTTACTTTATTCTATGCCAACAAAAACGGCATTCCCCTCTCCACCAGCGAAGTCACGGTAGGCAGTATAGTGGGCGTCGGCATAGCCCTGCACCAGGTGAATTGGATGATGCTCCTGGTGATTGTCTCGGCTTGGCTGTTGATGCCGTGCTGCTCGTTTCTGATTGCTTATGGAATCGGTAAATGGCTGAAAGGACGTGAAAAAAAATGGATTTCCTATATGCGTCCCTGGCATTTGCGCAGCTTGTCGCTGCTGCTGGTAACGTCTGGCTGTTACGAAGCTTTTTCCGCAGGGATGAACAACATCGGCAATTCCATTGGACCGCTTGTCGGTGCAGGGCTGATCGCCGCTCCGGCCGGCATCCTGATCGGGTCTATTTCCCTTGCCTTGGGAGCTGTTTGGATGGGTAGAGGCGTGTTGGAAACCGCCGCAAAAAAAATTACAAATCTTTCTTTGTTCAAAGGCAGCGCCGTCTCGATGACAAGCGGAACCATAGTGATTGCAGCCTCATTATGGGGTATCCCCGTGCCGCTGACGCAAATTACGATAATGGCGATTTACGGTATTTCCTGTCCTGCCTTGAACCGAGGCCTCTTTCGCCATCGAACGGTAGTTAAAATGGTGAAAATCTGGCTCTTCTCCCCCATCGCTTCCATGCTGCTGTCCTTAACGCTTGTGCAAGTATTCGTCCTCCACTCATTTTATTATATCCTGCTGCTTTTCGTGCTTTTCTTTCTCGCTTTGCTGCTCGTTTTTTACTCGAAGCACAAAAACCCCACGCGCTCGTGAATAAGCCAGTAGTTTGCCGGCTGATTGCAGGCTTCGCATCCTCGCCGGAAAGCAATCGAGCCAAGGAACAGAAATCCCTCTCCGAACTTCATGGGTAGAACCCAAACCAGTCAACCAAAGCAAAACAAGCCCCGAAGGGCTTGTTTCATGAGTGCCTAAGAATAAAAAGGGGCGACCACGATATAAGCGATAAATGCCACCAAACCGATAACGATCGACCATACCCCAAGAGCTCTGGAGCCTCGAAAATAAGCATAAAATCCCGCAACCACCGCTGCCGGACCCAAGACAGCGGGCCAAATGAAAAGGGAGAGAATGGCCAAGACGAGCCCGATCCAGCCTACTTTTGATCTGGGCTGCACATCCGTATAGCCCTGATTGATTTCCCTGTCCTGATCGGGATGACGTCTGGTGACCCCAGTGAAAGCAGCAGCTTCTGCGGCAAATTCAGTATCGCTCTTCTTCCCGGCTTTCATGGTTGCATCCGCCTGATCTGCAGCAGCCGAATTCTCTGATTCCTGACCAGAAAGCGTTTTGTCCAAACCGGTATCATTGGAAGCGCGATCCTCCAGCTTCTCCATAGCCAGACGTTCCTCCGCATTGGCATAATCTGTATCCGCTCCCCCGCCTTCCGTTAGCTGGGGATTCGCGGAAAAAGCGTTCAATCCATTCACCTCGGCAGGTTTGTAAGCCTCTTCCGCCGCTTGATCGTACGACGCTTGAGTCTGATCTTGCCCTTCTTCAGCCTTTGTCTTTTGATCCATTCATGATCCTCCTCGATTCGCGCCTGTTCCTTTATTTAACTTTCTTTTTTAAAGGTTTGGCAGCACGTATTCGAAACTATAGAAGCATGATCCTGGTGATGGGAATCGTATGGCTCTTCCGCAAATTCTTCGTTGTAACCGGCTTTTGCATGCTGATCGATTTCGATCATAATCGTATCGGCATGACAGTTGTTTCCGCTTGTCCAATAAACACAATCGGCAACGCTGCATTTTACTTGCGGCATTATGACTCACCCCCATTTTCCAAGTTGCCCGTCGCTGGTTTATTCTATTCAAGCAAAAAAAAACATGGAAACCGCCGCCTTTTAAAAAAGGTCAGCGCATTTCCATGCCGCCAACAAACAAAAACACCGATTAATCTTAAATTCGTTCCCCTTGCATCCGACGCTGGGTCATATAGTCCGTTTCATAATAAGACAGATCTTCCCGAAGCTCCTCAAAAATTTTCGACAGCTCCAATGTGATGTTGCGAACGGCACGCACCGGCTTCTTGCGGAAGCGGATAGCATCCTGTCCTGTATAGGCATATCGGCCATCCTCTGAATAGCATTCATTTTTCGGATAGAAAAAGCCGTTTACGCAATTGTAGTATGTGTCATAAAGGATCTTTTCCGTGGATTCCTGGTTGAAGTTCGGTCTGCGCAAGCTGAGCCCCAGTTTTTCATAAGCCACTTCGCAAAAGACCAAAAGATATCTCATATCTGACAAAAAACCGCTGTAAAACTCATCAAGCTCCTGATTTTGATCCGGATTCAACTGGATAAGCGAGTGATTATTGAGGAACAATTCAGCCTTGGAAATCGCTTCCTTCAACTTTGCTCTTGTGGATTCACTAAGACCTTTGACCTGCTGCGTTGTCATGAAATAAGACATCTCCTTTTAAAGTATCGCCTTCCGGCAATTTATTCAACATTATTCTATGGTTGTTTCACGTAATGATTCTAACATAATTTCCCGCGTAACGTAATACTATTTTGCATCTTCTTGCTCACCTTTAGCCAAACTCCATTCATACATAAATCAAGCCGCGTAATCAAATTCTAAAGCCATAAAGAAACGTACAAAAGGTGGAATTTATATGCGAAAATGGGTTTCCGTATTATTAATTATAATGCTTGGCCTTTTCATTATGCCATGGGACAGGCAGAAGCAGAAAAATCGTACAGGGCAAGGACAAACGGCACATATGGAAACGGTAAAGAAAGCCTCGCTTGTTCAGCAGGACATTTCCCATACGGATCGTTTATGCAGACTGTCGTGCACGGCCGATTTCAAGAGCGCTGCGGCACGCATCGGGAAAAAGAAGCGGCAAAAGGAAATCGTCAAAACCTTAAACATGCTGCTTGCCGACAATCCTGACATGAAGGAGCTGATCTGGAGTCCCAACGGACAAAATGCCGCAGAGGAAATCAAGCTGGCAAGAGAGAAGGTGCAGTGGAAGGAAGAACTCGCGGAATGGTACCGCCAAGCGAAGCAGAGCACTTCCTCCGGACAAATTTACCAATCCCCTTCCCTTGACAAAGATGGCTCCGTCTATTTTGTATTGGGGGTTCCCAATGAGGATAACACCGCCTCGCTGATGGGACTCATCCGCCAAGATATCCTGAAAAAGGTGGAGCGCGATCAGCGCAAAAATTTGCGCATGGTGCCTTATCCCAAGGAAGGACACATGAAGCTTGAATCGGTGGATTCGGACAGCTTGAAAGATGTCAAGGTAAAGAACGGGGAAGACAATGCCGGCACCAGCCATTATCATAAAAACCAAGTCGTCGTAAAGTTCAAAAATCAGCCCGACTCCGCACAGCTCAATCGAATTAAGCAGGAGCTTGGTGCAGTCAAGGTCAAAAAACTCGGCTATACTTATGTATTCGAAGCTCAGGGCAAAACCGCCAAGCAGCTGATGGCCTATTTTCAAAAATGGAAGGTTGAGTACGTGGAGCCCCACTTTTATTATACGACCAATAATAAGCGGTTCGGGGGCGAGCAATCCTTTGTCCCCAATGATGTGCTTTACTCGGAATATCAATGGAATCTGCCTATCGTGGAGACGGAAAAAGGCTGGGCCGTAAGCAGAGGAGACAAGCATGTAATCGTCGCGGTGATCGATACCGGCGTGGACGGCAATCATCCCGATCTGCAGGGACATTTGCTCAAAGGCGTCAATATCGTCAACGAGGGCAAGAAACCGCAGGATGATGTCGGCCACGGCACACATGTTGCGGGAATTATTTCCGCTTTGGTCAATAATGGCGAGGGCGTGGCGGGGATGACCTGGTACAACCCGATTCTTCCCGTAAAGGTGCTGGATGAAACAGGATCGGGAAATACCTACTCGGTGGCGCAGGGCATCATATGGGCCACCGACAACGGTGCAAAGGTAATCAATATGAGCCTCGGAAATTATACCGCAGCCAATTTTTTGCATGATGCGGTACGATACGCTTTCGACCATGACGTTGTGCTGATCGCCGCAAGCGGAAACGATAATACAAGTAAACCGGGTTATCCCGCCGCATACCCGGAAGTGATGGCCGTTTCCGCAATCGATCCCGAGGAGAATCGGGCGTCCTTCTCCAACTTCGGCAGTTATATCGACGTGATGGCGCCCGGTGTCAGCATTGCCAGCACTTATCCGGGCAACCAATATGCGGCGATGTCCGGCACTTCCATGGCAAGTCCCCATGTTACCGCTCTGGCGGCCTTGATCCGTTCAGCCAACCCGCTGTTGAAAAACACCGAGGTCATGGATATCATCCGCAGAACGGCAAAGGATTTAGGAGCGAAAGGCAAAGACAATTATTACGGCTACGGATCAATCGACGTTGTAGCCGCGCTGCAGCGAGCCAATCAGTCACGGTATTCCCTGACCTTTTGGCCGACCTGGCTGAAACGCGGAATGCAGCGAATGGGAAATAAATAATTTATCACAAAAACCCGCAGGGCGCGAACGCCTTGCGGGTTATGTATTTACGGAAAGTTTGCCGGTAAGCCGGGTTCTGTTCTTCCAGTGGTCATAACGGGCTTTTCGCTCTCCCACCGTTGAAGCGACAACCATCTATCTAGGCCGTCCATTGCTGAACGGCTCCAGCAACCAACCCGAACGCACCCCGGGCAAGGGGTGCAGGCAATAGTCGCCTGCCGCGTTCTCTTTGGTCTTGCTCCAAGTGGGGTTTACCAGGGAATAAGTCGCCAGATTCCCTCGTGGTCTCTTACACCACGGTTCCACCCTTGCCTGTGCCATGCGGAAATCGAAATTTCCAAACGGCCATCGGCGGTCCATTTCTGTGGCACTATCCTTCAGCTCACGCTGACTGGACGTTATCCAGCACCCTGCCCTGCGGAGCCCGGACTTTCCTCCCGTAACGCGCGAGCGCTACCGGCGATTGTCTGGCAAACTTTCCGAGACTAAATAATAGTATAACAACTGCATGACCAAAAACCAACCTATAAATTATGTATGCTCTGGTTAGCTTATACAAAACGGAAAGGCTCGGTATCGATTCTCGAGGCGAGCACTTTCGTCTTGTACCTGTCCGCAGCCAGCTTTTCATTCAAATAATCGGCAACGCTCTGCTTCATGATCTTTTCAATATTGTGCCCCGGATCAATAAGCGAGATTCCTGCTGCCAAAGCGTCCTGTGCGGTATGATAATCGATATCTCCGGTTATCAGCACATCGGCTCCCGCGAACTGCGCATGCTTGACGTAGCGGCCGCCCGAGCCTCCGAGCACGGCAGCCTTTCGCACCGTTCGCTGAGGATCCCCCACCATTCTCACCATCGGCACGTCAAATGCCAGCTTGACACGTTCGGCCAGCTCAGCCAACGCAAACGGTTCGGGCAGCCTGCCGACCCGTCCCAAGCCGAAGGTACGGCCCTTGAGGTCAAGCGGATATATATCGTATGCAACCTCTTCGTAAGGGTGGGCTTTCAGCATCGCTTGGACGGCTATCTTTTGCAGGCTCTGCGGTACGATCGTTTCAATGCGGATTTCCTTTACCTGCTGCAATTCCCCCGCCTCGCCGATAAAAGGATGCGTGCCTTCCAGGGGCAAAAAGCTGCCGCTGCCCTCCATATTAAAGCTGCAGTGGCTGTACTGCCCGATCTGACC
>CAZESH010000087.1:0-14437 GCA_964514665.1 uncultured Caryophanales bacterium | reverse complement strand
CTGTGGATGCGGCCCGCGCTGTGGATGCGGCCCTCGTTGCGGCTGCGGCCCTCGTTGCGGCTGTGGTCCGCGTTGTGGATGCGGCCCCCGTTGCAGCTGCGCTCCCACTTGCGCTTGCGGTCCTTTATATTGCACACCGCCGTTTTGTATCTGAGTTTTCTTCGTTAGTCTCCAAAGTTAGCCCTTGCGGCGATTCCAATTCGCGGCAGGGGTTTTTCTTTGTCGGCAAAACAACAGGAAAGAAGGACAAAAAGGCATACATAGGATAAATGTGGAGGTTTACATGCAGCTCCACAAATTCGAATGTAAGGAGGGGCGCTGGTGACGGAATTGAATCCTTCTATGCGTCTTAAAGTGAGAGGAGATACTTTTTTTCTCCCTGATCCGGAAGGCGGAGTGTATTTTCGCAACAATTCGGGTTCGTTCAGTATGGAAGGAAGCGGGATTGACAAGTGGATCGAAAAATTGCTTCCCGTATTTAATGGTGAGCATACTTTGCATGATTTGACGGATGGACTGACGGAACCATATCGGGAAAGGATATATGAAATCACCGAAAAATTGTACCGCAACGGTTTCCTTCGCGATACGAGCCAGGATCGTCCGCATCAACTAACGGATGGCACCCTTCACAAATACGCTTCGCAAATTGAATTGTTGAACAGCTTGGTCGGAGATTCAGGAGCCTACCATTTTCAGTGCTACCGCGAGTCCAAAGTGCTGGCGATTGGCTCGGGGCCTTTTCTCGTCTCGCTCGTGGCTGCGTTGTTCGAGTCTGGATTACCCAAGGTTACCGTGTTGATTACGACAGTGGAGTCGACAAATCGACAGCGGTTGGCAGAGTTGGCCGCCCATGCTCGAGAGTCCGATTCTGAGGTTTCATTGGAAGAGGTTGATGAAGGGGCTGTCAATCAGGTTGGTTGGCGGGAAATTGTGGCTCCGTATGACTCGATCATGTATGTGTCTCAGGCTGGCGATGTGGAGGAGCTAAGAGCGATTCATCGGGCTTGCCGGGAAGAGGGCAAGGCGTTTGTGCCGGCTGTATTCGTGCGGCAAGCAGGATTAGCCGGGCCGCTGGTGCATCCGGATTCAGAGGGTTGTTGGGAATCATTATGGCGGCGTTTGCAGCTATCAGCTCTTGAGAAAGATCCGCAGCTGCACAGTTATTCGATGACTGCGGGAGCCTTATTAGCGAATGTGATCGTGTTCGAATGGTTCAAAAAGGTTGCAACGGATCCAACCTCAAATTCAATTTCGAATTTCTATCTCTTGAATTTGGAGACGTTGGAAGGGAACTGGCATACGTTCGTGCCCCATCCGCTCGTGTCAGGAAATGTGTCAGTTGAGCGGATTCATGATGTTGAACAGTTGATTGGCAGGGATTCGGTTCGAGACGAGCCGGTCCGTTTGTTTGCTTCTTTTGACAAGATTATCTCGGCGGAATCAGGCATTTTTTCATTTTTTGGAGAGGGAGATTTGCAACAAATGCCGCTGGCGCAGTGCCGAATTCATGCGGCGGATCCATTGTCTCCAGGGCCGGCTGAGAAGCTGCCCGAGATTGTTGCCGTGGGGCTGACGCATGAGCAAGCGCGGCGGGAGGCGGGGCTGGCAGGCATTGAAGCGTACGCTGCGCGATTGGCCGGTCCGCCGGTGGCGCGAGCCGAGCAAACGGAACAAGCTGCTTCAGCCGAACTGCAAGCTTTCGTCGGAGTCGGAGCAGGGGCGACTGTAGCGGAAAGCATCGGACGCGGTCTGCAGCAATGCCTGGAGAACGAATTCCGCAAAATGCAAACAAGACGGAGACCTCTCGTTGCTTCGGTGCGTCTTGGCTCGGTTGACGATGAGCTTTGCCGATATTACTTGCAGGGATTAACCGATATCAATGGAGAGCTGAGGTTCGGCCTTGGAGAAGAAGTGTGCGGCTTCCCGACGGTTTGGGTTGTGGCTGGCGGGCAATCATACAACAGCGTAGGCTTGAACGTCACTGCGGCGATGCGCAAAGTACTGGAGCAAGCGCTCCAGAAGGCGCAAAATCAGCGGGTGCCTGATGATCCTCTTGTTCGAGTGTCGAGCGTAACCGCAGCTGCGCAGATGCCAACCGCTTTCCTCAACTCAAAGGGAAAGCCGCAGCAAGTTGTTTCGATCGAAGCATATGAAGAAGTGAATTCGTCGGAGACGATCTTGTCCGCATTGCAAACACTGAAACTAAATGGCAAGCAGGCGATTGTTTACGAATTGTTGTTGGAACCGCACTGGCAAAAAGAGTTGGCAGGTCTGTGCGGGGTGCTGTTGCGAGAGGAGGACGCCGGATGAGCGCTGTCGTGACACTGGTAGGGGAAGGATTATTGGCGGACTTTGTGTGCGACGAGCTGGCAACAGGTGATTGCCAAGTCGTTCGCAGGAATGGTTGGGAATCGAGCCGACAAATGCGGGCTGATTTGGCTTTGGTGCTGGATGATGGCTGGAACCCAGTTGCCCATTCAAAGGCGGAAGAGCAGTTTCAATCTGAAGGAATCCCTTGGCTGCGCGGATTTGCCTCGTTCGGCGAAGGGATCATCGGTCCGCTGGTTCGTCCGGGTGTTCCCGGGTGCTCGCAGTGCGCCGATATTCGCCTCTTGCTGGCGGGACGCGAGCGCAAGGAAATGTGGGGACTGCAGCAGCAGTTGGAGGAGAAAGCGAGGATGGATGCGGGGTTACAAGAGCTTGCCCCGCATGATGTATGGGCGTCTCGCACGGCACTTTACCAAATGGCCCGGCTGATAGCCGAAGAGACTCGGTCTATTCTGGAAGGGAAGCCTTCCCGGCTGCAAGAACGAATATTTTTGCTTAATTTGAAAACGTTGAAAAGCTCGCTTCATTTTTTTCAGCCTAATCCGCTTTGCCCTATTTGCAGCCAAATACCGGACGATTCAGCCGAGGCGGCGGTTATTTCATTGCAGTCCAGTCCGAAAGCCGCTCCGGACAGCTTCCGCTGCCGCCCGATCAAGGAACTGAAGCAATTTCTGGTCAAAGATTATTTGGATGCCCGGTCCGGATTTTTGAACGGAATCATGCATGATCTCGATTCCCCGTTTGCGGATGTGGTCGTGAATCTGCCAATGTTTACGTCAGACGAGATTACGGCAGGGCGGACGTCATCTTATGCATACAGTGAACTAACGGCGATTCTGGAAGGTTTGGAGCGTTACTGCGGCATGGCCCCGCGCGGTAAAAGAACTGTCGTTCGCGACAGCTACCGCAACCTGGAGACCGCAGCGCTTGATCCCGCGCGAATAGGGCTGCACGCGAAGAAACAATATGACCGCCCCGATTTCCCTTTCGAAGCTTACCATCCCGACCGTCCTCTCGATTGGGTATGGGGTTATTCCTTCATGCAGGAGCGGCCGATTCTCGTTCCCGAAAGGATCGCTTATTACGGGTTGCGCAACGAGGACGGTTTCGTCTATGAAACCTCAAACGGATGCGCGCTCGGAGGGAGCTTGGAGGAAGCCATATTTTACGGCATCATGGAAGTGGTTGAGCGTGACTCGTTTCTGATGACCTGGTACGCTGAGCTGCCTCTCCCGCGTTTGGATGCCGGATCGGCCGGCGATCGTGAATTAACTTTAATGATCGAGCGATTGCGGACCGTGGCAGGCTATGAGATTCACTTATTCAATTCAACGATGGAGAACAGAATTCCAAGCGTATGGGCCATTGCCAAAAATAAAAAGAAAACCGGCATAAATCTCATTTGCGCCGCCGGAGCTCACCTTGATCCCTTGAGAGCCGTGAAAAGCGCGATTTATGAATTGGCGGGCATGATGCTTTCCATGGACGATAAATTTGAAGCGGATCGTGACCAATATGAACAAATGCTTCGCGATCCGTTTCTTGTGAAGCAGATGGATGATCACTCCATGCTGTACGGATTGCCGGAAGCGGAGGAAAGATTGCGTTTCCTGCTGAATGATAATCGGCCGCTAAGGACGTTTGAAGAGGAATACCCAATTTCCAAGCGTACCAAAAGCAATCCCGACTTGACCGACGATTTGAAAAGCGTCCTGCGGGAATTCCGCCGATTGAATCTGGAAGTGATCGTGGTTAATCAGACGGTTCCCGAATTAAAGCAAAACGGACTCCACTGCGTCAAGGTGCTCATTCCGGGCATGCTGCCGATGACGTTCGGTTATCACCTGTCCCGGTTGGAGGGGCTTGATCGAGTGCTTCGGATTCCGGCGGAGTTGGGATTTGCCGCGAAACCATTGACGCCTGACGAGCTTAATCCGCATCCGCATCCGTTTCCGTAAGATTCGTTGGAAAGGAGCATCAAGCATGAGTTTGGACGATTTTCTACATGATTTGCATTACGATATTGACCGCGTCAGGCCGCCTGACTGGGAGGCGGATTGGGACGATGCGCCGCTTGGCTACAAGCTTTATCGGGGCTTGCCCACGGTTGCCTTGTCGTCGGAACTTCCTCTTGCCCTTCCAGGGAGGGGTTCGCAGTCGCCTCCCGGTCTGCACGAAATGGGTCACGTTCTCTGGAACGTATACGGCCTTACGCAATTCAGCCAAGCCATTTATCATTTTGAGGGAGAGGATGAACAGGACACTTCAGACATCATACAGTCTTTCCGTCGATATGTTCCATCCGGCGGGGGCTTATACCCGAATGAAATTTATGTATATTTGAAGCTTGAAGATACGCCGGCAGGAATTTACCATTATGACGTGGCTCATCACCGTCTGGTGCAACTTCGTGAAGGAAATTTTGATTCGTTTATCGCCAGGGCGCTCGGCAATCGCTGTGATGTATCGTGCTGTTTTGGCGCTGTCTTGGTATCGACCGTATTTTGGAAAAACTATTTCAAATATTGCAATCTGTCCTACCGGCTTCAGGGGTTGGACGCAGGTGCGGTAATCGGTCAACTGCTGGAGGTTTCCAAACGTTTTGGTTACAATGCAGGGGTTTATTTCCAGTTTCTTGATCGGGCGGTGAACCATTTGCTCGGTTTATCCGAGCAGGAGGAAAGCGTATATGCAGTTATTCCTCTTTCTGTTGAGCCGGCGGGCACATGGTTTAACAACGCAGCCGAAGGCGGCGATGAAATCATAACAGCAACGGAATTATGCCGGGAGCTTCCACGAGTCCGGCACGACAACTACGTCCGTTCTCGCAACATTTCGCCGTATCCATTGCTCCACAAGATGAACGATGCGTCCTTACTGGAATCCAGCGGGGATTTTCGGGTAATCGAGTCGAATAAAAGTGCCGATATCGCAGGGCAGGAGGCGGAATTGGCCAATATGAAGGGACTTCCCAAAGTAAGAGAGCTGTCGTACGATCTGGCTTCTGCTTCACGAATGCGTTATTCCCCCGGTCCTGACTTCATGATCGGCAAGGTTAGTCAAGCGAATTTGGCCGTTTTGCTGCAAGAGGCCATGAATTCATTCGCCTATTGGAATGACCTCGATAGAGAACTTGAGCAAGTCGACTTCCGCGTCTCTTTGCATGGCTGCTTGTACAACGTTGAAGGCATTCCTGACGGCGCTTATCGCTATGACCGGGCAGCCCATGCTTTACTGCCGGTTCACCCGGGAGATCATCGGGTCCGGCTGCAGCAGGGGACGCCGGTCGATATTGTAAACTTGTATCAGATTCCGCTCTGTTTGCATGTTACGGGAGATGCTGGCCATCTCAAGCAGACATTCGGTTACAGAGGTTATCGGATACAACAGATGGAGGCCGGGATGCTCATGCAATATTTACTGTTAGCCGCCTCGGCCGTTGGTCTGGGGGGACATCCGCTTCTCGCCTATGATGCCGGCTCTTGCGACAAGCTTTATCATTTGGCGCCTCAAGGAAAAACGAGCTTGATCGAAATCCCGGTCGGTCCCTATCGTCATCGTTCCAGGCTGCAAGGAAGGCTGCACGGCTGAATTTGTTAAAGATACAAGTTTACCTGCAAGCGAACAACAGCAGTCCACCAACTGGCGGACTGCTGTTTGCCTTGATTTCGTGTTCAATAATAATAGGGGTAATAACTTTCAAACCTCCAGTATCGCAACCAGACAGAATCATCGTAATAGTCATCGAAGTTGGCGTCATGCAAGTACGGATATTGCGGATCGTAATCGTCGAAATCGTCGTAATCGTCGAAATCGTCGTCAAGAATGTATGGATCATGAGCGTAGGCGTCATGGTTATGGGTTTCTTGACGCATCCAAGGATACGCAATCTGTTGAGTAGCGCCCTGCTGAATCGGTTGGGATTTGCTCGGGGTACTTACTTTCACATCTTTAACTGGTTTTTCTTGATTCATGGTTCCCCTCCCGCTGTTTTAGACTGTTCTTCAAGCCGATTGGGATGCTCATTACTTACCGGAATCGACCTTCTGTTAAACACAATATGCAGGGGAAGGCAAAAAGGGCACTTGTCTATATGTTCGGCACTATTGATTTTCGATTTTGAATAAAACGAGAAAGGGAGGAGCTGAGAGACCTAAAAACATGAAATGTCGGTGAACTTCCCTTTATGAACAGGCTTCGATGGTTCTTGGTCTCTCAGGTCCGGACCGGTCATTTACACATCCTCGCCGGAAAGCAATCGAAACCGCAAACAGAAATCCCTCTCAGGACTGAAACTCACACCTAATCGGGCAACTTCTAATCGTGGCTTAATTTTCCGTGACCAGGATGATCGCTTCCTGCATGATGTCCAGCATGGCGGAGAGTTCTTCTCCCGTGCTGGCAAGCGGAGGCATGAATACGAGTACATCGCCCATCGGGCGCGACAGCATACCGAGCTCGCGCATCTTCAAGGTGGAGCGATAGCCGATACGCTCGGAGAAAGCGAAGGGACGCTTGTCTTGCTTGTCCTTGACCAGCTCGATGCCGCACATAAAGCCGAGCTGCCGGACATCTCCGACATGGGCCAGTTCAGATATTCCGTTCAGTCTTTCACGGATAAAACGGCTTTTTTCCTCTACCTGTTCCAGAATCCGTTCCTGCTCGAACAGCTTGAGATTTTCCAGCGCCACGGCGCAGCCGAGCTGATTGCCAGTGTAGGAGTGACCGTGGAAAAGCGTCTTCATCTCCTCATAATCGGCATAGAAGGCTTCATAAATCGCCTCAGTGGCGAGTGTCGCCGCAATCGGCAAATATCCGCCGGTTATCCCTTTGGCGACTGTCATGATATCGGGTTTGACGTTTTCGTATTCACAGGCGAACATCCGGCCTGTGCGGCCAAAGCCGGTAGCCACTTCATCGGCGATCAAGAGCACGTCGTACTGTTTGCACAAAGCTTGAATTCCCGCATAATAACCGGGCGGCATCAGGATCATGCCTCCGGCGCCCTGCATCATCGACTCCACGGTCAAGGCGGCAATTTCGTGGTGATGCGCCTGCAGCAGATTTTCCAATTCTTTCAGGCTTTCATCGCGGCAAATATCCGCATCGCCGCTTGGATGCCGATAAACATAAGGATAAGGAGCGCGGAAGCTGGAGAACAGCAAAGGCTCGTACACCTTATGGAAAATATCGATGTTGCCGACGCTGATGGCTCCGATTGTATCGCCGTGATAGCCGTTTTTCATCGTGATGAATTTGTTTTTTTGTTTTTCGCCGCGATTTTGCCAATATTGGAAAGCGATTTTCAGGGCGATTTCCACGGCTTCGGCGCCGCTGTCGGAATAAAACACACGCGTAAGCCCTTGCGGCGCAATGGATACCAATTTCTCGGCAAGCTCGGTGGCGGGAACATTGCTCATCCCGAGCAAGGTGGAGTGGGCGATTTTGTCCAATTGCCGGCGAATTGCCTCATCAAGCTCGCGCTTGCGATGTCCATGCACGTTGAGCCAAACCGAGGAGAAGCCGTCGTAGTATGTTTTTCCTTCGGTGTCGCGAACGCGGACGCCGTCGCCGCTTTCTATGATTAACGGGTCTTTATCGTAATCTTTCATTTGCGTAAAGGGCAGCCAAAGATGTTTTTTGCTTGATTCTATCCATCGTTCATGATCATTCAAACGGGTTTCCCTCCTGTACGAAAGTCTTCCTATTAGTCTAACTTGAAACAAAAAATGAAGTCAAGACAGCGCGGGCAGCAGGTACAACAGACTGCGAACAGACTAACGGACTGACATGAGAGCAGCATGAGCCACGTTGTATGGGCATTATTTAATCATCGTAATTGAAAACCTTGATTGTGACCCGTTGTTTCACAAAAAAATCGCTGCGGATCATACCGGCAAACAGCAAATTCATATAAAATAAATACAGTCGCGGCTTGACCCGGCAATTTGAAAGGGGAATGAAGATGAAGCTTTCGGTATGTATCGATGCCTTGTATCGCCATATGGATGCTGCGGAAGCCATGCGCGAGCTCAAGCGTCTCGGAGTGGATACTTTTGAATTTTGGAGCTGGTGGGATAAAGATCTTGAACGGATAAACGCATTGCAGCAGGAATTGGGAATGCAGGCAGCCGCTTTTTGCACCCGTTTCGTCAGCCTGGTGGATGCAAGTCGCCGTGAGGAGTATCTGGACGGGCTGAGTCAATCGATTGCGGCAGCACGCAAGCTGGGAATCCCGATGCTGATCAGCCAGGTAGGCGCAGAGCTGCAGGACGTACCCAGAGAGAAGCAGCACGAAAGCCTCGTGGAGGGATTGCGGGCAGCCGCTCCGCTGCTGGAAAAAGCTAACATCACATTGGTTGTCGAACCGCTGAATGTGCTTGTAGATCACCCGGGGTATTACTTGTCCGCTTCGGATGAAGCTTTCCGGATTTGTGGCGAGGTGGGCAGCGCTAACGTTAAAGTGCTTTTCGACATTTATCATCAGCAAGTAACAGAGGGGCATTTGGCCACGCGGATAACGGCCAATCTCGATAAAATCGGGCATCTGCACGCTGCCGGGAATCCGGGGAGGCATGAGCTTGACCAAGGAGAAATCGATTATGCCTTTTTATTCCGATTGCTGCAGAACTCGGGTTACCAGGGACACGTCGGATTGGAATACTTTCCCTCAGATGCACCTGAAATAGGCATTAAAAAGGCCATGGACGATTTGAAACGATAAATACGGTCAGAAAACATTTCTTTATTACGAATCTTATCACAATGGACTTAGGTCTTCTGAACTGATTCGAATTAAAGGAGTAGCGTTGATGACTGAAAATCCGTCACAGTATTTTGCCGCGGAAATCAAACATTACACCAAAATCCTGGAATCCAAGCAGCTGTTTTCCTACAGCTATAAAAAAGAGCAGACTTTTTTTTACTATGTGGTGTTTTCCCGGCTGGGCAAACCGACCGGCTCTTTGATTTTAACCAGCAATCCGTACGCCACGAAAGAAGAGAGGCTGCATGCGGGACGTGCCTTTTTCCACTTTAACCGGGTGATCGGCGAAGCCGCCGATCAACTGGTGCCGGATATCCGGCGCCCGCTGGACCTGTTTGAAAACACCAGACAATTGCTGCGCAAGGCGCAGTGGAAGTCGGCTTTCGACTTGGACCCTTTGAACGATGCGATTTATCATTTCTACGATGTCATGGACAGCATTTTTGCGGACAAAGAAAAGCTGAAAGCCATTCTCCTGTCCGTTCAAGAGTCGGAAAACCGTGTCCTGAACCGTGGTTATTTGCTTGACGAGGATGTGGAAAGGATGCTTGAACTGAACGTTCTGCATTATCGCATCATGTATCGGCAGGGCCGGATGCTGATCGGTGCTCTGCCGCATATGCTGAGCATTAAGCGGCATCTCGAGCAACTGGAAGATGTTTTGGATGCAGAGGAACAGGCGCTCCGCAAAACGCTTCATGCCTGCTTGGATGCAATGACCGTGAAAAGGAGCGTGAAGGTGCTGAAAAAATCCAATGCGTCCTTCGAGAAAAATTACGACGGACAATTGCTGCTGAAAGCGGAAGGTGCAGAAGGTCTAAAGCATTACAAGGAGAAGGCAAGAAACGAACTTGAGTCGATCTATCTGCAGGCTGCCAAGCGCGACATACGCAATTTGTAAGGAACAGGCGAATCATACATAGTCTGTTGGCGGACGGCCTTCAATGAAAAATAAAGGATAAAGCGATGACGAACACCGCGGCGTGAAATAAAACTTCGAACCATGGCTTGAACGAACTGTTCAGCATCGAAACGACCCGATAACCGGAGCGGGCGCATACGATAATCCAGGCAATTTTGATGAGTAGTGCGGGAAGATGAATCATGGCGAACCCTCCTGTCTCAAAAAGCTTTTATTACAGATTTATGGTGGATGCGGAGAATACATGATTAAATCAAAGCAGCAGACAAACAGACCATTTGGGTAAATGGTCTGTTTTTTGATATGATATAAGGTAGCATTGATGAGAATGAGGGATTGAATGGACCGAATATCCGTGAACATCGCAAGCTTACAGCGTAAAATGATTAAACATTTTAGAAGTTCCGACATGCAGCAAGGCTGGGAGCTTTTTCAACGCCGATCGATCCGTCATTTTCGCAAAATGGCGGGGGCTCTTGCCGCCGATGTGGACCATCACGGCGAAGCGAAGGTAAAACTGGATACGGAAAATTTTATAAATAGCGGCTGCACCTGTCGGGAAAACAAATATTGCCGGCACATGGCGGCTGTGTTTTTCTATGTATTCGCACAATATGAGCAGCGCCCGGAGCTTTTTTTGAGCCATCATCTGCAAACCCGTTTGAAAAAGAAACGGGAGCTAAAGCAGCGGGAGCAAAAACGCGTAAAGCAAATAGCCGACTCCTCCTACCGGGAAAACCTTGATGAAACGCTCAAACAAAGCGATTCGATTGAGCGGTGGCACCGGTTTTTTGAGAAGAAGTTCAAGCATTTTTTCTCCTCTTCCTTCAATCAGGTAGATGCCTTTTATTCGGAGGTTACGAGACATCTGTCGCCGATATCCGCGCAGTGGGAACCTTCTTTGCAAGGCCTTTACCGCCTCCATGTTTTGATGTTTGTCATGGAAAGGACCGAAAGCTATTACCGCTCCCTGCAAAGCTCTTATTTTCCCAAGCATCTGCAGGAAGGCTGCGAAGCATTATTCGCAAATTGTATACTGGAATATGAGGAAACGTTAAAAAAACTTGATGTGCAGATGGAAAATGCCGTATTCGCGGCTCGCCTGCAGGAAACGATCGGCTATTTGCAGCATCGGGCTTTCGGTCATGGCGATATCCCTGCAGATTGGATGAGGCTGTATCTGAGTCTATGGTGGCGGCTGCACAAGCAGAAGGAATATTTTCAAAAGGAAATGCGGTGGCTGGAGCATAAAAAAGCGGAGTCCGTTCTTTCCGGCGCGCCAAGCAATAAACCGGAAACGGCTTTGCTGCATATGGAAATGATATCCGGACGTGATGAAAAAGCGCTGGAAAGCATCGCTGTGAACGGAGATGCGAAGGAAATCAGGAGAGTTTTTTTGTATCTCCGGCATTTTCTGGAGGACAATGATTGGCATCGTTTGCAAAGGTGGTTGAATGCTTTTACTCCGATATTGGGCAGCGCCGTGGAAGATTCCGCTTTGCTGGAAGCCTATTTCGAATATTGGAGGCTGCTTGCGGAGCATACCCCCAACGAGCAGGATTGGGATCGCATGATCATGGATTTGCTGCCGTACAGCTATGATTATTATTCGCAAAATTTGCTTAAAGAAGCAAAATACGGGCACTGGGTCGATTTGCAGCTGTGGATGGAGCGTTCTCCTCTGGAGGTTGATCCGGATCAGCTTGAAAAACTGGAAAGCATCGATGTCCGCTTGCTGCTGCCTTGGTTTCACCAGAGCGTGGAAAAATCGATCGGCATGAAAAAGCGCGAGGGCTACCGAATCGCGGTGGATTTTCTGCACCGGCTCAAGAGCTATTATCAGAGGATGGATCAGCCTTCGAGCTGGGAAGCGTACATTCATCGTTTGTCCGACAAATACAAGCCGCTTCGCGCTTTTCAAGAAGAACTAAGAAGGAGCAATCTTCTTTTATGACGAATACGAGCAAGCAAATCCATTGGAAATGGCTTTCCGACGGCGGCTTTTTGTTGTGGTCGGAACCGCAGCTTGAGCCGAAACGCCTAACGGAGCTTTTATTTGCCTATCACAAGCCTTCCTTCTATGGAACTTTCATTGAGTCAAAACAGCTTGAAGAAATCAAGGGCGTGCAATTGCCGGCCCATTGGGCGTTTGATTACTGGATTGAGCCGAAAGTCCTCAGTCATTTCGAGCTTCATTGGGACCCAACGACCGCCGCTCTCGGGTCCATGGCCCGGATTCTGCGGGAAGCGCTTGAAAACGGATGGTTCGCGCCGGATTTGGCAAAATGGAAAAACGGCAAATTCGGATGGAAGCTCTTGCTCCCGCAGTCTATGCAGTCCAACCTGGAGACATTCATGGAAGCGGCTCGGGAAATTCCGGCGGAAGACTGGTTCAATCGGGCGATAGCCGGCTTCATCGATGAAAGACTTAATGCTCTTGGAACATTTGAACACACACATGGGTTTCCGCATATCGAGCGCTGTGTGGAAGCTTATCAGGCTCAAAAAAATCTGTCGCCGGCGGTGTGGTTCGATGAAGATGAGTGGCTGATGCAGCTTGGTTGGAATCGTGAGGCTGCGCCGTTTCGCATCGCTCTCCGCTTGGTCGAGCCTTCGGCATCAAGCAACTGGAGACTGCGGGTGATTGCCCAGGACAAAAGGGAATTGGAGAAGACCCTGGAATTTGCCGTCAACGATACGCCTGCGGCAGACGAATTGCCGGAAAATTGGCGATCGCATTGGCCGGATAAGCTTGATCACGAGCATAGAAAATGGGTGGGGATTTTGCAGCCATTGCGTGATCCCGAGCTTCCTCATCAGCTGTTGGCACATTTAAGCGAGGAGCAAGCTTGGTATTTTCTTGCGGAGGGCAGCCTTCGGCTGCTAGAAACCGGAGCCAGTGTGTTTTTGCCGCCATGGTGGGAGCAAACGCGTCGGTTTCGGGCAACCTTGAAAACCAGAGTCAAGTCGCCAAGCAGAACCGGCGAGGAGTCTCTGATCGGATTGCAGCAAATCCTCCAATTCGATTGGAAGCTGGCGATCGGCAATGTGGAGCTTTCCGAGGAGGAACTGCAGGCGATTGTCGCCGAAAAAAAACGGCTACTGTTCATTCGCGGAAACTGGATTGAGATTCATCCGCAAATGCTGCAAATGATCCAGAAAAAATTGAAGCAGATCAGGCGCAAAGGCGGCTTGACGCTGTTGGACATTCTGGAGCATGATTTGCACGAAGCCGATCCGGAAGACGGACAAGAGGAATCTGCATCCCTTCTCCTGGAAATCGAGCCAAATGAAGAGCTTGAACGTATGCTGCAGCAGTTGAAACAGACGTCCAAGCCGCCTATCCTTGACGCTCCCGGCGAATTTCACGGTGAATTGCGAAAATACCAGCAGGAAGGGCTATCCTGGTTAATCTTCTTGAAAAAACTCGGTCTGGGCGGCTGCTTGGCCGATGACATGGGCTTGGGGAAAACGATCCAATGGATCGCTTATCTGTTGTATGCGCAGGAAAAAAAGCTGAAAAGCGGTCCATCGCTGCTGATTTGTCCCACCTCCGTTTTGGGCAACTGGCAGAAGGAATTTCAGCGTTTCGCCCCTTCTCTTAACGTTTACTTGCACCATGGCCCGGATCGCAAAAAGGGTGATTCGTTTGCGGCTGCGGCCGCGACTGCGGACGTAGTATTGACTTCGTATACGCTGGCGGCGCTAGATGGCGAGGAGCTGACGGCCGTGCGCTGGGATGCGCTATGCCTTGATGAAGCTCAGAATATCAAAAATCCGCATACAAAGCAGTCTCGCGCCGTACGCAGACTCGATACCAATCATCGCATCGCGTTGACGGGAACTCCGATGGAAAACCGGCTGTCCGAGCTTTGGTCGATTATGGATTTTGTAAATCCAGGTTATCCAGGCTCGCTGCGCGCCTTCGACAAGCTGGAAATCGGTCAGGTACGGCAGTTGGTGAGGCCGTTTTTACTGCGCCGGATCAAGAACGATCCGGCCATCGAATTGGATCTTCCCGACAAGGCCGAAATGAAATGTTATGTGAAGCTGACCGTGGAGCAGGGGCTGATGTATGAACAGCAGCTGCAAAGCTTGTTTGACCGCATTGAACGTCTGTCCGGAATGGAGCGCCGCGGCGCGGTTCTGAGCGCGATCCTGAAATTGAAGCAGGTATGCAATCATCCCGCCATGCTGACCAAAGACAGCGGGATGCCTGTTGCTGAGCTGATCGCTCAATCCAGCAAGGTGATGCGGCTGCTTGAAATGATAGAAGAAGTCCGCGACAAAGGGGAGCGCTGTATCGTGTTTACCCAATATGTGGAGATGGGCATGCTGCTGCAAACGATTTTATCGGATCGGCTGCAAGAGCAGGTCAAATTTATGCATGGCGGCGTCAGCCGTTCAAAGCGCGACCA
>CAZESH010000086.1:0-14456 GCA_964514665.1 uncultured Caryophanales bacterium | reverse complement strand
CATTCTGGAACACATAATACTGCTCGAATCCGTTGTTGATAAAATTGGCGATGGTCAACAGCAGCAGCACGAAGAACGTCGGCATGAGGCCGGGAATCGTTACATGCCACATCAGCTTGAACCGGCCTGCGCCATCCACCTTCGCCGCTTCATACAGCTCCTGGTCGATACCGGCGATGGCGGCGATGTACATAATAGCGCTCCAGCCGAGCGTCTTCCACACGTTCCACAATGTCATCGCCAGCCAGGTGTGATTGTCGGATGCCAATACGTTCAGCGGACGGGAAATGATCCCGAGACTGGACAGCAGGTTGTTGAAAAAACCGTTATCCACCGAAAACAGCATAAAGGCGAACGAATATACCAGCACCCAACTGATAAAATTCGGCAGGGTGGTGAGAATTTGCACCGTTTTCTTAAATCGGCTGGAAGTGATCTCCGTCAGGAAAACGGCGAAAATAACCGGCAGTACCGAGGTCAGAAGATTCAGCGAGCTCATCGCCACGGTATTGCGCATGACGCGGAGCACTTCTTCCCGCTGCACAGGATTGGCTACCATCGACTTAAACCAATGCAGTCCCATGAAGGTCGTCTGCGAAAGCGGAATTCCCGGCCGAAAGTCATAAAAAGCGTAAATCCAACCGTACAACGGCAAATAGGAAAATAAGAAGGACAGCACCAGGAACGGCAGCGCCATCAGAAAAAGCTTGTATTTATTTTTAAGCGGATAACGTTTTCCTTTGGTAACCGAAAGCGGATTAGCTTTGAGCTCGAGTTTCGTCTGCATTTCTTTTTCCTCCCGTGATTTCCCCCTGTTTTTATAATAGTAAACAAATTCACGAAGCCGGGGTGAGGGATAGGCGGCCGTTATTCCATACAAACTGCGGAAGAATATGAACCGTTTTCCCCCTGGATTAAACCGTTTTCTCCCCTTGCCGGACGCTTTTGGGCAACGAGAAAAACCGCCAAAGAAAATCGCTCTGGCGGTCCTATTTGCGTAAATTGGCATTTATAATGTAAAAAAAACAAGCAGAACTTTTAGTTCTGCTTGCCGGACTGCTAATTTCGGAGAGGGATTACTGTTCCCGAGTGAGTTTGCTTTCCGCAGCCAAAGGGAGGACCGTAAGAGACCTAGAACCATGAAATGTCGGAGAACTTCCCTTTATGCGGAATAGTAATCCCCCTCGCAACTTCATCAACCCATTTATTTACTGTTCACCCTGTCGGAAACCTCCTCGGTAATCTGATCTCCGCCCTGCTGCTTCCACTGCTTGACAAAATCATCGAAGCTGGCGACATCCTGATCGCCGATAATCATTTTCAAATAGGTTTCGTTCTCCAAGCGCTCAAGCTTCGCCCATTTGGACACCATCGTCGGCGTCGAACCATGGAAAACGCCGTATACCTTCTGCATATTCGTTGCAGCCAGCACACTCGCGCCGTACTCATAAGCGGTAGCCGCTTTCCAGCTGTCCATGTTCTTCTTCGGATTTTCATTCTCTGCTGCGATCATATTATAGACATTTCTCGCATCGGGGTCGAGCGCGGCCGGATCGATTTCGCCGCTCATTGCCTTTTGCACACTGAGATAACGTTTTTCAATTGAATTTGAATAGTCCAACAGCAAATCAAAAGGATAAAAATTTCTCAGTTGGATGCCGGATTTCGCAACATAATCATTCAGATTCTTTACTTCTTCCTTGTTGGGATCGCGGCTTCTTTCCAGCCGGGTAAACACGTTGACCAGCTTTACAGCCGCTTCGGGATAAGGGTAGCCCTTGCGAATAACCAGGTAGCGGTCGGTAGCGGGAGCCATGTGGGTAACAAAGCTGCCTTCGCTGTCAAGCGGTGCGGGATAAGCCCGCCATTCCGCTTTCGTATCGGCCTCGACAGCATTGTCAAGCGGATAATACGGCATCCACCAAGGACCGAAGAACAGTCCCGTTTTATTCTCCAGTATCGGCTCCTCCGAATCCTTGTACAGCGCGAAATTATGATCGATGAGTCCGCGCTTGTACCAATCCGCCAGCAAACTCAGCGCCTGTTTGTTCTCCGGCAGGATGGACCCGTACACAATATTGCCGTCAGGGCCGCGCAGCCAATTTTTGGGGAAGGCATGAAAGGCGCTAAAGATGGCGTCAAAACCGTTAAAAAGCGGTTTCTGCCCGTAGACGATCTGCTTGTAGCCGGTCAGACCGACGGTGTCGTTTCGCTTGTCGCCGTCAGGATCGCGGGTAATAAAGGCTTGGGCTATATGCTCAATGTCGGCCAAAGTTTTAGGCGGATTGAGATTAAATTTGTCAAGCCAATCCTTTCGTACCCATAAAAGCGAAGTGGCATCCGCCTCGATCGCCACATTCGGCAAGGCGTACAGCCTTCCATTCGAGGTCGCGCCCTGAAGCGCCAAACCGTTTGTCGAATCATAGATTGAGCGGACCAGTTTAGAAGCGTATTTCGCATAGGTATCCGTCAGATCGGCCACCATGCCGTTCTCGACCAACGTCCGCAGCTGATCGCGGTCAACGACCATCGCATCCGGAATATCGTTGCTCGCAATCGCCAAATCGACCTTTTGTCCGAAGGCATCCTCGCTTTTGGCTTCCCAGGAATGCACAACATGGATATTCGTGAGCTTTTCAAAATATCTCGTTACCGGATTGTTGTCATTGGAATCGCCGGGCGGAAGCTTGGAATCGAAAACTTTAAATCCGATATGGAGGGTTACAGGCATTTTATATTTCTGATAAGCCAACGGATCATCCAAGGAGCTGTCCGAAGCATTGGTGAGCGAGTCCGGGGTACCCGACGGAGCAGTTTCAGTCATGGATCCCGAAATCGGGAGAATCCGGCTGCAGCCCAGACAGGCGATAAAAATCAAAACGATGGCCGGTGTCCGCATGCGCCATTTCGATTTCATGAAAGTTTCCCCCGCTTCCAAGTTCGATAAGTACAATCATTATTTGCCGTGCTCGATCAACAGCTTCCCGACCTCTTTGGATTCAAATGCTTCCTGCAAACCGGCAAGGGCTTGCGAAAAAGGGATGACTCGATCCAAGGCGGCTTCCACGTTTACGAGTCCCAATTCGATCATGCGCATGGCCCTGGAGAACTGCCATGCCGTTGCCATCACTCCCGCCAGCTCCACTTCCCCGAACACCAAATCAAGCAGGTCCAAGGAAATCTTTTGCGAAGGAATACCGGCCATGACACAGCGTCCGCCCCGCCGTACAAGATGAACCATCTGCGAAACCGTCTCCGCTATGCCCACGCATTCGATAACGATATCGACGCCATGCCCTGATGTCAGGCGCTTTACGCTTTCCGTCACATTTTCCGCAAGCGGATCAATAACCGCATGAGCACCCGTCTTTAAGGCAAGCCCCCTTTTTTTGGCAACCGGGTCGCTCAAGATCACCATGCCCGCTCCTGCCGCCAGCGCCACTTGGAGGGTGAGTTGACCGATTGAGCCGCCGCCGAGAATGGCAACCGTATCTCCGGTTTTAATCCGGCTTTTATCGACAAAATTAATCGCGCAGGCCAAAGGCTCAACCAATGCACCGGCTCTGTCCGTCAAATCGTCAGGCAGCTTATGTACGCGATCGGCAGGAACCTTGACAAAATCGGCATAACAGCCGTCTTCATAAATTCCAAGGTGGGACATGTCGGGACATAGGTTAATTTTTCCCTGCAAACAGTAATTGCAGCGCCCGCAAGGAAGAATCGGCTCCACTGTCACCCGGTCTCCCGCCTTTATTCTTGTGTCCGAACCCGCATAGCAATCCGCTTTATCCCCTATTTCCACTACAACTGCGGAAAATTCATGTCCCATGATCAATGGCTTTCCCGCTTTTTCTTGTCCGAGATCATGATAGAGCACATGTAAATCTGTAGCACATATGCCGGAAAAAAGCGGTTTCAAGAGAAGCTCGTTTGAAGCATAGGCGGGAATTTGCGTTTCAATAAATTTGGCTTCCCCTTTGCCTTGTTTCTGAAGCGCTTTCATTTTATCTTCCTCCTTTTTAGATGCAGTTTAATTAAATCATAGCAAATAACTGCTTCAATAGCATTAAGCCCGGTTGGATTCACCCGATTTGGCCGTCTGCATCGAATTGGACCCAAAAGCGATTGCCATCGTGGACAGCAGGAGAAATCCGGTGACCCAGAATATGCTGTGAATGGAAAAAACGCCGCTGATGGCGCCTCCTGCCAGTGGGCCCAGCATGCCCCCGATTTGGTTGGCCGTCTGGTTGAGTCCAAAGGCGCGGCCGCGAAATTCGCTCGGCGTGGATTGCACGACAAGTCCGTTAATAGCCGGAAATACGGCGCAAAAGAAAGAACCGTAGATGAACCTTACAATGGAAAATCCCCAGATGTCATGAAAAGGAATTTGCGCTATATTGCCAAGTCCCCCGAAAAGCAAGCCGATGATCAATACTTTGCGAAAACCGATTTTATCCGCCAATTTCCCCCAGCGCGGGGCAAACAGAATGCTGGCAATGCCGATCAGCGAGAAGACAATACCCGCCAAAAGCGATGCATCCTTGAGCGATCCGCCGATCTCTATGAGATAGAGAGGCAGCACAGGTTCAATCGTCATGATGGAAAACTGGGTCAGCAGGGTGATAAGAAGCACGCTTAAAAATACTCGATTGCGGCCTGCAATCTTGATCGACTGAATGACCATTCCCCGCTCATTCTGTGGAGCAAATTTTTCTTCCTTCACCCAGAAAATCACCATCAAGGTAGCCAATAGCACCAAAATTCCGGCGCTCGCGAAAGCCACCCGGTTGTCCAGCAGTTTGGCGATCACACCGCCGAGCAGCGGACCCAGAATGCTGCCGGTTGCCGTAGCCGTCGACATCAGGGACAACGCGTAGCCGACCTTGTTTTCCGGCGTGTTGGTTCCGACGAGCGCAATCGCTCCGGGAATAAAGCCGCTCAACAAGCCCTGCAGGATGCGCAGAATCAACAATTCATAAGGATTGGCAACAAAAGCCGTAAGGCTGTAAATGGCAAATAACACAAGCCCTGCACGCACAATCATCGGTTTTCTGCCGTACTTGTCTCCCATTGCGCCCCAAAAGGGCGATGCAATCGCACCCGCCAGGAACGCGCTGCTGAACAGCAAACCCGACCATAATTCCTCATGCTGATGCACCCCGATCTGAATCAGAAACAAAGGCAGAAAGGGAATCACCATGGTATAGCTCGCGGAGGTGATAAAGCTGCCGAACCAAAGCAGCCATAAATTGCGTTTCCAGGTTTCCATCGCTATCGCCCTATAACCCATGGGCCAACGAAGACCGGATGCTTGATAATTTCACTTGCTTTTCCCCGCTCTCATGACAATCATATTTGGATGATATGCAAATCGTACCGCACCCTATAACATGGTTTGAATATACCATATTTAGTCCCGTCCATTAAGCTTTAATTATGCAAAAAAAAAAGACCAATGCCTGTCAAACGACAAGTATCGGTCTTTAATCGGCCTATCTCCCTGTTCCAAGTGAAACTGCGAATCTCAAGTCAGGATATCGAGCCAGATTTTAATCACTGTGGCAAAAATCAGCGCCGCCAAGATCCATTGAAGCACCTTCGTGTTGATTTTTTTGCTGACTTTTGCGCCGATCGGAGAAGCGATCGTACTGGCGACAACCATTACAATCGAAGGAATTAACAGCATGTGTCCGCCCAGAAATTTGCCTACGGTCGAGCCGATCGAAGATATGAAAGTAATCGCCAGTGACGAGGCGATCGCTACCCGTGTGGGGATTTTCAGGATGACCAGCATCACCGGAATCGTGATAAAAGCGCCGGCTGCACCTACAATGCCCGACACTATGCCTATAAGGGCAGCCATAATCGCAGCCAGCGTCTTGTTAAATTGAAGCTTGGTAAAATCCTCATCTTCCTTTCCCTTTTTGGGAAGAAACATCATGATGCCGGCAATCAGGGCCAAAATCGCATAAGTAAGGTTGATCGCATCGTTGGACATAAATTTCGAGCCGTAGCCGCCGACAAAACTTCCGACAACAATGGCAATCCCCATGGAAAAAACCAAAGCCTTGTTAATGTACCCGCCTTTTCGAAAGGCGAACATTCCGGCTAATGTCGCGAAAAAAACCTGCACCGCGCTGATGGCGGAAACCTCCTGTGCGTTAAAAGCCATGAACCCCAGAAGCGGCGGGATATATAGCAGCATCGGGTACTTGATGATGGAACCGCCGATACCTACCATTCCAGAGACGAAAGAACCGACAGAACCGATTGCGAACAGCATGATGATCCACGAAATATCCATATGGGCTCCTTTTCGCTCAATTGTATTGTTGCCCTATAGTTTGCTCATTTCAGGGGAAGATTAATCCAATTCTTATGAAATTGAAGCGAAAAGAAAGACCCAGGAGCAAGGGTTTACTCTCTCTTCTCTTTTAAGCTGTCTGCCATGGATACGCGCAAAATCTTTCTCCGGTTCAGCAACTTTGCCAACTCATAAGTAATGAGGATGACGGCGAAACTGATCAAAATATTGATCGGATGCAGGCGGGTGGGGATCGAAAGGTTCATATCCTTTGTCATCGCATTGAAAAAGCTTGCAAGCGAGCTTAGCAGCAAGGGCACGGAAAGAACAAATCCGCATATCACGAGGACGGTGCTGCTGCCCAGAATTAATGAAAACACTTCTTTATTGCTGTAGCCCAAAATTTTGAACATCGAGATATTTGCTTTATTCTCCTCAATCAATAAGGAGGTGACCAGATAGATTACAATCAGCCCGACGATAAATGCCATCACGGCAATGCCTCCGATCATCGATTTCATCGGCATCAGCAAGGCGTTGTAGCCATCGATCATGTCCTGCCTGTTGCTTTGCGATATCAGCTTGTCGGACGGGATCGACAATTTTTCCTGTGAATCCAATTGAAGGTAGCTGTTTGGCGGATAGCCGTTCAATTGATTGAACTGCACCAATGGCATATAGAGAATATCGCCGGTATAAGCCTTGGCAATCTTATCGATATGCAGGGTGAACTGCTTGCCGTTCAATTTGTTTTTTACCTTTAAGCGATCTCCTTCCTTGATTTTGTACCGGTCGCTCATCGATTTGGCGATGATGACTTGATCAAAACCCAGCGGCTTGCCGCGCTCGTCTGTTAATTGAATTAACTTTGAGCCCTTTTGCACGCCATAGATGACAAAATCCTCCGCATTTCCATGAAGATCCGCGGTAAAGCTTGACAGCGACCGTTTCTCGGCTCCGTAGGATTCCCCCGTTTGCAATGCATTGAACGTATATTGGTAATGATAGTGGTAGATGTCCTTAAAGCTGCTGTCCATCATATAATCCATGGAATCCTTGGTGGCAAAACCGAACATCAGCAGCATGGAAGCAAAGCACACCCCAAGGATCATCAGCAGCGATCTCGGTATGCTTCTTGCGATTTCCCTTATTTTAAACTTTGAATTGAATTTCAATCTGTCCAGCTTCAGCTTCTTTTCCAGAACGCTTACCTTCGTCTTGTTGGTTCCGCCCCGCATGAGCTGCAGCGGCGAGTATTTCAAGGCCCTGTTAATAACGAAATAGGTGACCGGAAGCAAGAACAGAAAGGGCAGCAGAAAACTGATGATCGTATATTTCAGATCAAAGTTTACGACCAGCAAAGGCAGATTATAATAGCCTGCCACGATGGACAGCAGCGGTTTGACCAGGAAGCTGCCCAAGGCTGTGCCGATGACGCTGCCTATTGCGGAAATGATCAGCGGATAGGTGAGATAATGGCGCATGATTTCTTTTTTGGTGTAGCCCAAGGCATATAAAGTTCCGATTTCCGAATACTCCCTCTTAAGCAGCCGGGACAAAACCACCGAAATCAGTACACAGGTCAAGAGGAGAATGGCAATGGGCAGAATACGGCCCACGGCCACGCCGCCCTTCAGGTCGCCGTCTATAAAGGAAATGCGATTGTTGTCTTTTTTGTCCACCCATTGAATGAAGGCATTGTCCCCAGCTGCGGCCTGCTTGAAAGCCGCGGCGTCATCTTGGTGAAACTTGACGCTGTAATAGGTCAGGGGCGCGCCGATTTTGCCGATGTCTTCTTTCGAGACTACCGCCGTGCCAAAGGCTTGCGGATTTTTCAATACGTCATTTTCCGATTTCAATGGATAAACATAGTCGGGAGTGGTCATGAAGCCTACAATTTTAAACGAGGTGTGATTGAACTGCAATGAATCGCCCAGCGATAATCCGTGGGCATTCGCAAAGCCTTTGTCGATCAGGATCTCATCCTGATTTTGCAGCGCTCTGCCCGCAATCACCGCATACTTGTCGATCTTGCCGGTGCTTTGCAAAACCCTTAATACCGCCTTGTCATTAAAAGGATAGTCTGCGGATTTTCTTTCTTCCAGAATCAGATCATACTTGTTTTCCAATCGCCCGATATCGGATAAGGGCTTTTGCATAATAAAGCTGGCGTCTTCCAATTGATGCGACGTTCTGAAGCTTGCAAGGTTATCCAGCACATCCGCCATCGCGATATTAAAGGAGCTGTAAAGCATGCAGCCTATGACGATCAACAAAATGGAGCCGATATATTGGGATTTTTGCTCGAGCATCGTCCGCCTTGCTTTTCTCAATAGAACCATTACCATTCAACCCTTTCGGCCGGCAGTATATTGTCGTTGATAAGATTTTCGACGATTTTGCCGCTTCTCAGCCTGACGATTCGCTTGGCGATAGCGCTTATGGCCGTATTGTGGGTAATGATCAGCACGGTGGTTTCGTATTTTTGATTGATCTCGGTGATCAATTTGAGAATCTCCTTGGAGGTTTGATAATCAAGCGCTCCCGTTGGCTCATCGCATAATAAAAATTTCGGTTTTTTGACAATCGCCCTTGCAATCGAGATCCGCTGCTGCTGGCCCCCGCTTAATTCTCTCGGAAAGCGATGCTTGAATTCACTCATGCCCACGGCCTCCAGCACCTCGTCGATATCCAATCCGTCCTTGCTGATATGGGCAGCCACCTCGACATTTTCGTAAGCCGTCAAATTGGGCACAAGATTATAAAATTGAAAAATAAAGCCGACAGAATTTCTTCTGTACTGCGTTAATTGGGCATCCTTCAATTTGGTAAGCTCCACATTATCGATCACGATCTTTCCCCGATCCGCGCCGTCTATGCCCCCGATGATATTAAGCAAAGTGGACTTGCCTGAACCGGACGGACCGAGAATCACCGCGATTTCGCCTTTATCGATGCTCAGGTTAATATCCTTTAATGCCTGAAAAGACTCCTTGCCCGTTATATACGCTTTGTCTAAGTCATGAATTTCCATCCACATTTTCTATCCCTCCTGTTCCATTGCGAACAAAACGAATTCTCAAATACCCGCCCGACAAACGGGCTTTGGCGATCGTATACCCGGCCAGAAAATCAGGCAGCAAAATGACCCGGCGCCATCCCTCCACAGTAAGCGTGAGATTATGCTCGCGCCGCCGCAAATCCAAGGCTCCCCCGCCGGCATTAGGCAAATGGAGCGAGAGGATCACGGCATCCTCCTCCCGCTCATAGATCAAAGGAGGGGACATGCGATAAAAGCTTGCGGGATCAGTTTCTCCATACAGCTCGGCAGCCGTCTGCAGCAGTTGGGAGACGCCGATTACTTCTGTCGGCCGGAATTTCAAAAGATGGACGGGAAGATCGGCGAAGCTCTCCCGGGCTGAAGCGACCACCCGATTCTGAATCTCTCCCCATGCCTGCAGATACCCCCGAACCGCTTCCGCGGGAAAATATCTGTTGATCACCACGGCATCCACGTTAAGTCCGAACAAGCTCAAGTAGGTGAGCGCCCGCCGCGTCTCCTCCAGGACGATGCTTTCCGGAGTCATTACCAGGCGCACTGCCGTGCGGGCCGGATCGGCCAATAATCCGCGCAATTCAGCCAAGCGCTTGGCCAAGCTGCGAAGGCTGTCGTATACCTCGTTTTCCGGTACGGGGAATTTCAAAGCTTTCCCCTGCAGCGGCCGCAGAAAAGCGGCCATTCGCTGATCCCATGCAAGCAGCTTGCCAAATACCCCCTCCATCATGTCGGGGAAGCTGAGATAACGCAGGCTGCTGGCTGTCGGCGCCATGTCCGCCACGATCAGGTCATACTTGTCACTGTCGGCCAGCTCCGCCAATCGGGTAAGCACCAGCAATTCTTCAAGCCCCGGGAATACCGCCATCTCCTCCGCTTCCACTGCAGCTGCGCCCAGGTAGGCAAAAAAACGGCTGAAATACTGCTTGAGAAGCGGCCAACTGCTGCTCAATTCCGCTTGCGGGTCCATTTCCATCGCGTATAAGCTGTGCGTGCCCGGAACCTGGACAGGCGCAGAGCCGGGGGAGCACTGCAGCACATCGCCTAGATTATGCGCGCGGTCCAGGCTTACGAGCAGCGTCCGGTATCCCTTGTCGGCAGCGGCTGCTGCAGTTGCGGCGGCAATCGTGGTCTTGCCCACACCGCCTTTGCCGGATATGATCACCAAGCGCGTGCCGCTCATTCTTCCACCTCGATCTGAATGCTCTCTGCCGGCGCCGCCGCTTTGTCATCGCCCATGATTTGCTCCAGCAAAGAGGTGATCATGACGGCAAAAGCATCCAGCCGATTCAGCCGCTCCAACAGCTGCTCACGCTGCGGACCGTCCGGCCAGTCCGCTTGCGGAGGAGCGGATTCAAGAGCCTGCTTTGCCGTTTTATTGGCAATTTTCATATAACCCAGTTCCTTCGAAAAGAAAAGGTCGTACAATTCACGCAGCATTACGCCCGTATCGGTCTGGGCGGTAAAATAGTCGCGCCGGTCGCCCTTCACCCATTGGCGGCGCACGACACGATAATGCTCGAGCGTGCGCATGACCACGCTCACCGTGCTTTTCGCCGCGCCCGCGGCATCGGCGAGCTCGCCCAGACTCATCGGCTCGGGCGAAAGCAAAAGATAGGCATAGAGACGTCCAAGCAAAGGACTGACATTATAAATCGCCGCAGCCCGGGCAAAATAATCCGCATATTGTTCACGCACTTCCACAAAGGTTGACGGTGTTTCCATAGGATCCCTCCCTTATATTCTTATCGTTCGGAATATACCGAACGATAAGAATAATATAATTTTACACATGAAATAAGACGGTGTCAATCGGATTGGCATCCTGACGAAAATACAGAGGCAGCCTTGGACATGAAAATGATGTCCAAGGCTGCCGCTGCCGCAAATGAATCTTTAAGCCGCTAATAACCAAATAAATGTACGATCGTCATTGTAATTTGCGGAACAAATGCAATGATAACCAATGCCGCGACCATGGCCAGCAAAAATGGCAGCAAAGCTTTGGCGATGACCTCCAGGTTGAGATTGGAAATTCCCGAAGCCACAAAAATATTAACGCCCAAAGGTGGAGTCAGCATCCCTATTTCGGCACCGACGACCATAATAATTCCGAAATGGATGGGGTCGACACCCAAGGAAGTGACCACAGGCAAAAACAAAGGCGCAAAGATAATAATGATCGACAAAGTCTCCATAAAAGTTCCCACAATCAGGATGATCACTATGATCAGAGCCAATACTACATATTTGCTGGCCGAAACGGAAAGAATCAAATTTCCGATCATGTTCGGAATTTGATACATCGTGATTAACCGTCCAAAGGCTGTGGCTGTACTTAAAATAACTAAAACGGCACCTGTCATCAAAGCGGAATTAATAATGACTTGAGGAAGATCCTTAAATTTTAATTCCTTATATACGAACAAACCGATAATCAAACCATAGACAACAGCAATAACCGCTGATTCTGTCGGAGTGAAAATGCCTCCATAAATTCCGCCCAAGATGATGACCGGAGAAAGCAAAGCCCATTTCGCATCCCAAATTGCCGTGAGGATTTTTTTGAGGTTGGCTTTTTCACCGGATCCCGTATATTTCCGTTTTCTCGCAATGATATAAACCGTAACGGATAAAAGGACAACAATTAATATACCTGGGCCGAATCCGGCCAAAAACATGCCTCCAATGGATTGATCGGCTGTAATTCCATAAATAATCATCGGGATGGAGGGAGGGATAATGATACCCAAGCCCCCGCCTGAAGAAGCAACCGCCGCTGAAAAATCTTTATGATATCCTCTTTTGACCATGGAAGGTATCATGATCGTTCCGATCGCTGCAACTGTAGCAGGCGATGAACCGGATATGGCCGCAAAAAAGGCGGATGCGATTATCGTAACAATAGCGAGTCCTCCTGTTACCTGCCCAATCATGCTTTGTGCTACATTTACAATTCGCCTCGACAGACCGCCTGTCTCCATTAATGCTCCGGCAAGAATAAAAAAGGGAACAGCCATGGAAGGAAAAGAATCCAACGACGTAAAGGCTTGTTGGCCTAAAAATTCCAAAGGAACATGGCCCACATACAATCCGATGATGGTAGCAGCACCGATTGAAAAGGCAATGGGAACACCCAGAAGCAAAAATACAATTAAAGATACACCTAAAACGATAGCTGCGGTTGCCATATGTTCCCTCCCCTTTTATGTGTCCATAAGCTGATTATTGTTTTTAAAGCGAAGAATGATTTTTTGTAAAACCCGCAGCGAAATCAAGCCGAAGCCGATGGGGATAATGGCATATACAAGTCCCATCGGCAAATACAGCGACGGGGAGTTTTGTCCCATTTGCAGATTCATCTTGGCAACCAAATAACCTTGTTTGACCATTGTCAAAGAGAACAGCAGCCAGATCAATTCGGCCAAAAATCCAAACCATTTCGATGACTTTCGGGGAAGAAGCTTTTCAACGATTTCGACCCGAATATGACGATTTCTCTTGACTGCCAAGCTTGCGGACAAATACACCAGCCAAATAAATGTGTATCTTCCCAATTCTTCCGTCCAATCCAACGAAGCGTTTAACAGGAAGCGAAAAATAATTTGCAGAAAGATCAGCACTGTCATTAAGGAAAACAGAAGCACGCTTAAATATTCTTCAAAATGCTCGTCTATTTTTCTCAAAAAAGCCACGGGAACTGCCCTCCTCACTATGCAAATAATAGAATAGCAAATGTCATTCACAACATCTGCTATTCTATTAGCTTCCTATTCTTTTATTCCTTATTTATTCTGTGCTTCTGCCTCTTTCACAGCCGCTTTGACTTTGTTGTAAATATCCGTGCTGATTAATTTATCCGCCCCGTCTCCGATGAATTTCTCTACCGCCGGAGAGGATTTTTCGACTAACTGTTGATGTACCTCCGGAGTGATATCCGTGAATTTCATCCCTTTGTCGATTAAATCCTGGCGATATTGATCATTCCCGTCACGGATCAATTTGCGCTCGTAGTCACGCGCTTCTTTAGCCGCATCGACAAATATTTTTTGTTCTTCCGGAGTGGAAGCATCCCAGAATTTCTTGCTCATCAGAAAGACAAATGGGCTGTATACGTGATTGGTCATCGATACATATTTTTGCACTTCATAGAATTTGGAGTTATAAATCGTAACCAGCGGATTCTCCTGGCCATCTACCGTCCCTTGCTGCAGGGCAGTGAATAATTCGGTGAATGCCATCGGCGTCGGGTTGGCTCCCAATGACCTGAATACCTCCAGATGAATTTTGTTTTCCATGGTACGAATCTTCAAACCTTTAAAATCGTCAACACTGGCAACCGGGTGCTTGCTGTTCGTTAAATTGCGGAATCCATTTTCCCAATAGGCCAAGCCCACCAAATTGGCAGCCGGCAATTCATCCAGCAATTGCTGGCCGACTGGACCGTCTAGAACCGCATCGGCAACCTTCGAATTTGCAAATAAAAATGGAATATCATATACCGCAAAATCCTTAACGAAGTTAACCATTGGAGCTGTAGATGGAATCGTAACCTCCAAGGTCCCCATTTGAAGATTTTCCGTCATCGTCCGGTCGTCTCCCATTTGGCCGCTGGGGTAAGCTTCCACCTTGATTGCACCTTTTGTTTTTTCCTCTACAAGCTGTTTCCATTTAATAAGCGCTTTATATTCAGGATGAGTCTCAGTTAATCCAATACCTGCACGAATCGTTCTCACTTTCGCGTCTTTCTTTTCAGGGACTTGGGCATTGCCGGCATCTACATTCGTTTTAGTGGAAGAAGAGCATCCTGCGAGTGCTAAAAGAATAAAGCTGAGGATTAACATGATCGTCAAAAATTTTTTCATAAGATAAATTCCCCCCTAATTTTAAATTTTAAAAACGCTTTCACGTTTTTTAATATAATATATATAATCGTACTATCAGCTAAAGGGAAATATTTCAATTTTTTCTGGATTTAAAAAATTATTTATATTTTCATTAAATATATTATTGATTCAATATTTTTCTATATTTTGAACAATCGTGAAGCATGAAAAAAGGTCCTGCAGATTCCCGAAACTCGGTAATCTGCAGGAC
>CAZESH010000085.1:0-14534 GCA_964514665.1 uncultured Caryophanales bacterium | reverse complement strand
AAGTTACCGAGTGGATTTGAACCACTTAGATTGTGCGACTGTGAGGCGCACCAAAGAAAAACCCCGGCAGCCAGGGTTTAAGCAAGCAAAAATTCAAGCCAAATTCCACTCGGAGTGGATTTTCGGCACGTCGGAGATCAATTGTTTCGTATAAGGATGCCGGGGATTCAAGATGACGGATTCGGCGTCGCCCCTTTCCACGATCTTTCCCTTCTCCATGATATACAAGGTGTCGCTGACATAGTAGGCCAGCCCCACATCATGGGTGATGAAAACGATCGTCATCCGGTTCTCGTCCCTAAGCTTCATGAGCATATCGAGGATGGTCGATCGGGAACAGGCATCAATCATCGATGTCGGTTCATCGGCAATCAAAACCTTGGGATGCAGCATGAAGATCCGAGCGATCATCAACCTTTGCATCTGCCCTCCGGAAAGCTCGAAGGGATATTTATTCTGCAGCTCTTCAAATTTCAGATTGACGAATGAGCAGGCCTCTTTCATTTTCAGAAACTGCTCCTCCTTGGAAAGCTTCAATCCCTGCAGCTTGATGCAGTCGATCAACAGGTTTTCCACGCGGTGAAACATGTTGAAGGAAGAAAAAGGATCTTGGAAAATGGCCTGGATATCTTTCCAATACCGCTTCCTGTCGGCATGCCTTTTTAATTGCCTGGGCTTGCCCTTATACTCGATATCGCCCGCGGTTTCCTTCAGCAATCCCAAAATCATCTTGGCCAGCGTCGTTTTCCCGCTTCCGCTCTCACCGACAATGGAAATGATCTCCCCTTCATGAAAATCGAAATCAACCTGATCTACGGCTGTTGTTTTGCTCTTCCCGTATCCGAAAATCTTCGTGACCCGCTTCCCGCTGATCAAAGCTTCTTTACTGCTCACTGGCATACCACTCCTTTAACGTTCTGATATCGAAAAGGCATCGGTACATGCGGCCACCCTCCGATCGGTCTTCGATTTTCCCCTGCTTGCATTGCTCCTGAACATAGGAGCACCTGTCGGAAAATCTGCAGCCCGCCGGCACCTGCTTCAGATTGGGCGGTGCTCCCGGAATCGCCGCCAGCTTGTGCTCCTTCATGCCTTCCTCGGGAACAATGATCGATCCCATCAGCTTTTTCGTGTAAGGATGCACGGGATCGAAGATCATCTGCTGCGCCGTGCCCCGTTCGACGATCTCGCCGGCGTACATCACCATGATGTCATCGGTGACATGATACAACAGCGGAAGCTCGTGGGTGATGAATACAAGCGATTTAATAAACTGCTTCTGGAGCAGATCCTTCATCAGCTTGATCACGGCTTTCTGCGAGGTTACATCAAGCGCGGAGGTCGGTTCATCGGCAATCAGCACCTTCGGATTCAAAATCGTGGAGATCGCAATCACGGTCCGCTGCTTCATGCCGCCAGACAATTCGTTCGGGAACGAATTCAGCACTTGGGGCGAAAGATTCAACGTCTCAAAACGTTCGGCCGCCATTTGCCAAACCTGCTTTTTGCTTAACTCAGGCCGATGCTCCTTCATGATATCTTCAATAAAACGAATGATTTTCAAGGTCGGGTTCAAGGCGTTCATCGCCGCTTGAGGGATATAGGCGATTTCCCTGCCGAGAATTTTGGAGCGCAGCTGCTCCTTATTGAGCTTCATAATGTCAATCCCGTTAAGAATAATCGAACCGTTCTTATAGAAAAGCGGCGGAAAATAAAACCCCATCAGACTCAGGGCCAGCGTTGACTTGCCGCATCCCGATTCGCCGGATATTCCCAGCGTTTTGCCTTCCTCGAGCACAAAATCGACATCATCGACGGCGTACACATGCTCCTTCAATCTCGTTCTATAGTAGGTTTTCAATCCATGTACTTCCAGTATATTTTTTCCCATGGCTAGCTCCTTATTTTGGGATTGAAAATTTCATCCATCCCGGTATTCATCATATAGAGTGAGAAGGTAATGATCGCAATCGCCACCGCCGCGGGAATGAAGGCCCACCAGGCACCGGCTACCGGCGCTTCAAAAATGAGCGCCCAGTTCATGATGATGCCGAGCGAAATCGTATTGTACGGCCCCAAGCCCAGCATGGAAATGGACGCCTCGGAGAGAATGCCGGAAGCGATCTGCAAAATAAAAGCCATCACAACGTAGGATGCGATATAAGGAAATATTTCGGAAATAATGATCCGGGATGTGCTGTGTCCGGAGATTTTGGCGATATTCACATGATCCCTGTTCCTGAGCGAGGTCGTCTGCGCGCGTACCGCCCTTGCCGTCCACGGCCAGCTTGTAATGCCGATGATGATCGCGGTGATTAATGCGCTGCGAGAATTGATGCTGACCGATATCAGGATCAAAATGATGAAGGACGGAATCACGATGAACATATTGGTAACCGCCGTAAGCACGTTGTCGACCAATCCCCCGATGTAGCCGGAAGTAAGGCCGATAATCAGTCCGATCACCGTGGCGCATATACCGGCAACCAACCCTACCCGAATCGAGGTGCGGATGCCGTAGATCAGCTCCAGGAATAAATCCCGTCCAAAATTGTCCGAGCCCAGAAGCAAACCGCCGCCAGGAGGCTGAAAAGCGAGCGCCACCATAGCCAACGGATCATTTCGGTTGATCAGCGGATAAATGATAACCAGTGCGAGCGTCAAGAGGAAAACGACTGCTCCGAACAGAAACTTGGGTGACTTTATCAGAATTCGCACGGACTGACTCATATCAGTTCTCCTCCATTTGAGCGGCCTTGATCCTCGGATCGACGAACCCGTATATGATTTCTATGGTAAAATTGGCCAACAGCACGGAAATGGCGATGAGCAGTGTACAGCCGGATATCAGGGGATAGTCCAACTGCCTGATGGCGGTAAACAGCCAAGTGCCGATGCCGGGATAGCTGAAGACGATCTCGCTGATCAGCGATCCGCCGACCATCGTGCCGATGGAAAGGGCGAGTCCGGTGATCTGCGGCAGCATCGCGTTCTTAAACACATATCTCGTTACCCTTGAATCGCGGATACCGAGCAATTTGCTGTACAGCACATAATCCGCATTCAGCTCGTAAATCGACATTTCCCGCATGCCAATGGCTTGCCCGCCGATTGTGACCAAGACGATCGACAGAAAAGGCAGCGTGTAATGCCTTAGTACAGAAGCGATAAAATCGAAACTCAGATTCGGCACCATCTGAAAATTGTAGCCTCCCGATATCGGAAACCATTTTAAAGTCAGACCAAAGAGATAAAGCATGATAATGGCCAAGGTAAAAAACGGAATCGAATTGATAAACAAGGCAGTGGGAAATACCACTTTGTCGAAAATGCCTTTTTTGTAGGCGGCCACAGCACCGAGCACATTCCCCACAATCCAGCCGGTCACGATCGCCGGAAGCTGCAGGGCTACCGTCCAGGGTACGGCGGAAGCAAGGATATCTGTGACTTTCTTCGGATAAAGGCCAAACGAGGTGCCCAAATTGCCGGTCACCAGGTTCTTGAGATAAATCCAAAACTGGACGCCCAGCGGCTTGTCTACACCGAATTCCTTCATGAACGTTTCATACACTTTTTTGATCGAATCGCTGTCCGTCATCCCCTGTGTCACCTGAGACACAATCATGCTGACGGGATTGCCCCTGATCAGCCTGGGCAAAATGAAATTCAAGCCTATCGCGATGATAAGCGTGAGAAGGTACCACATGGATTTTTTAATAAAATATTTGGAATAAGCATTCAAAATCGGCACACCCCCGATACAATGATGAAAAATCCGCAATCGTTTTTGAAAAGAGGCCTATATCCGGTTAACTTGCAATCGTCCGGATATAGGCCTTGCCAATCAATTAATTATGAATCTGATACAAGGCCTTCACGCCGGCTCCATCGATCGCGATTTGCGGCGGAATGTTGCTGCCGTCTCCTTCAACGGGGAATCCTTTCCAAACGGATTCATTGATGGTATAGAATTCCCATGGCCGATACATCAGCGGAATGGAAGGAATGTCGGTCAGCCATATTTTGGTCAGATCCGTATACATCGTTTTTAATTGCGCCTCATCCGAAACGCTCGGAATTTTGTCGATAATCTCGTCGGCTTTCGGGTTTTTATATCTGCCCCAGTTCCAGAACGCCATTTCTCCCACAGGCGCAACGCCTTTGGAATACATGATCGTTCTTGCCCGGTTCCACGGCTGGCTCGGGCTGACGCCGCCGGCCGGAGTATTCATGATAATGTCGAATTTGCCTGTCTGCAGGTCATTGGTCCAAACCGGAGCTTCCGGGAATTTCGTGCGAATTTCGATACCGATCGCTTTCGCACTCTGGGCGACGATCTCCAGCGAAGCATTCCAGTCGGACCATCCGTAAGGACATTCAATATCATACGGTCCAAGCCTTGTTCCGTTCAACACGCGAATGCCGTCTTTTCCTTTTTTCGCGCCGATCTTGTCAAGCAGCGCATTGGCGGCTTTTACATCAGTCGTCCATTGCAGCGGCTTGATCGCGTTCTGGTCGACATATTTCATTTCCGAAGGAGATTGGAGTGTCAATGACGGGCTCATCGGCGCCGAGTAGCCGCTCATCGCGAGATCGGAAACCTTCTTATAATCGATGCTCATGGCGATGGCTCTTCTTACATCCGGGTTGTCGAGTCCCTTCTTGGACATATTGAAGAAGATCGAAGGCATCGAGCCGGGCAAATAGTAAGGCGCATTCTTCAGATAAGTCTTGACGGGAGCTCCACCCTTCCACATATTCCATACCTGAGGCGTGAACTGCTGCGACACGTCGACTTGACCGCTCTTGAAGGCAAGGTCGCCCGAAGCGTTGTCTTTGTAAATGACATGGGAAATGTATTTGGGAGCGGGAAGCTTGCCGAACAGCGCTTTGCCCCAATAATTGTCGTCCCTTACAACGGTGATTCTTTGGTCATTGTAGAAATACATTTTGTAAGGTCCCGTGCCTACAGGATCGGCATTGACTTCCTTGCGGATGTTTGCCAGATCGTTGTTGTCTTTCGTTTCGATGGCTTCCCAGATATGTTTGGGCAGCATCGGGATCAGCTCTATGCTGTCGAGCACGGTCAGCTTGTTGGGATTGGTCGGATTCAACTTGATGTTGACGGCGTTGGGTCCGTCAGCGACAACATCATCAATGTAAGTCCAGTAACTGCTCCAGTTGATGCTGTACTTCTTGCCCAACTTATAGGTGTATACAACGTCATCCGAAGTAAAAGGTTTTCCGTCGCTCCATTTCGCATCCTTGTTCAGCTCGATTCTCAGCGTCTTGTCATCGGTCCACTTGTAGCTGGTGCCAAGCAGTGGCTCGAGCTTTCCGTCGAGCATATTGATCATGAACAGCGTTTCATAGATCAGCTCCCTGGAGTTCCCGTAGTTGATCGGGAAAGCCGGATTTCCGCTCAACAGGTTGAAGTTCGTGGGTGCTCCCCACTGCAAACCATTCATGTACATCGTTTCGTTTCTAGGTGTTTGCGTGGCCCCCGTCGTCTGCGCCGGTTGACTTGCTTCGGGCTGTTTCGACGGCTCGCTCGACGGTTCGCTTGTCGCTTGGGCGCTCTGTGTGGCGGATGTGGACGGCGGTTGGACTTTGCTGCAGCCTGCCAGAAGCGAAGTCACGGCAAGGACAAAGACGAAGATCAGACCGATAGCTTTTTTGAGCTTCATTTAAACCCCTCCATTATTCTATTTACAAATGAAACCGCTTTTGATTTCATTTGCTATATTTAGAGGCACGTCATTGGACGTTATCCCCAAATATACATTCCCTGGTAAATCGATCATGCGCATATTTTATGTAAGCGGTTACCATTCAAAACCGCCAAGAAAGCCGTTTAAAATAATTTATGCAGGTTATGCACTTCTTAATCCTTAAACTTTTTTCAATTTTTAAAAAAATATCATAAACAAATTGCAAAAAATTAAGTTGAAATATTCAATAAATCGTTTAATAATAGTTCTATCATATCAAAAGTGGTAAAATTGGGAATTTATAAGCCATCAAAGTTTGTACAATTCAACAATATGATTTCAACAAAATTATTTTGGGGGGATGCGCAAGTGATAAACCTTGAAGGTGTCTTATGATATCACTCCAATATGGTACAAAACCAAAGGCTACAATACGCTGGCCTTGATCACTCAGGGCAAAGTGCTCTACTGGATCGGCAATGAAAGTCTGGAAGCGGAAAGAGGAGAACTTCTTTTCAATGCCGCGATCGCAATACCAAAATGACCATTAAAGATATCTCCGAATATCTCGGATATTACGATCAATCTTACTTCAACCGGGTATTCAACAAATGGATCGGGGTGCCGCCCTCCAGGATGAGGCATTGAAAGATTGAAGGCGCTTTCCAATAAAAGAGTTGGAATATCCGAGCTGTATGCGATACCGATAGCCATGCACACTCTGCACCGGGATTGCTGCTATTTCGATTTTCGGCATTGGAAGCCATGTCGTCCGTGCTCGCGCCTCCTCTTATTCCGGTTTTCGGCATTCGAGCGTTCATCTCTCGCACCGGAGCTGCTGCTATTTCGATTTTCGGCATTGGAACGCACAGCATTGGAGCGCATGGCAAACGCACGGTATTGCTGACTGCTGCCTGCGTGGGACTAAGCTGAGTCAACAAAAGAAAGCCTCCAAAACCACCGAAAGTGGTTTGGAGGCTTTGCCGTTCCTAATTCGGGACTGGATCGTCAGGTTCTGTGCCCGAGAGTCGGCCCCATTTTAGATTTTAAATTCCCCAAGCACGGGATACGATAACCAACAGAATGAAGAGAACCAAGATTACACCAGTGGTAGTGAATCCACCTACCGCACAGCTACAGCTACCTGCTCCACCTGCATATGCCAAGTTTGTTTCCTCCCTTCGACTAGGTCTTAAATAATATATGTAAACAGTGCAAACAAGTGTGGACTTGAGATGTTTTCGTGACTGATGCCCAAAAAATAAAAATCCCCCGGAGCCGTCCCAGGGGATTTATTGAAAATGCCTTTACCTTACACAAAAAAGGCAACTCCTCCAACAATAACCAACAAAATGAAAAGAACCAAAATACCACCGGCTGTTGTAAATCCTCCAACTGCTGCTCCTTCTGCGCATGAATATGCCATGCCTGATTTCCTCCCTCCGTTCGGACTAATGCATGTTTATGCTTCCATGCGGTTTTATGCTTGGATTGGACGGATAAATGTGTGGACTGTTGATAACCGATTTATGTATTTCGTAATACTTTGTTAAGATTTTTACGCTATTCTGGAATTAAATTAAAGTTAAGATGAAAGAGGTGGCGGTATTGAAACCATGGGTTGACTGGTTATCCGCAAAAGCGTTCGGAAAAAAGCTGAGACGGCTGCATGCCTGGAACGCCTGGCTGGTGCTCATGCTGGCTGCGAGCGGGGTAATCTTGTTCCTTCCGCTTCGCCAGCTTGGCGCAGGCAGGGTCATGATGCGATATGCACACGTCTATCTGGGTCTGATTTCCCTGCTGATTATTGTGCTTTACCTGCCCTTGATCGTCAAACATTGGCGGCAGCTTCGCAAACGGCCTGGTCAAAGAATCAATCTCATTGTGGTGCTGGGGATATTGACGGGGTGGATCGTATCGGGCGTTTTGCTCTGGCAGTTCCGCCTGCTGCCAGACCGCTGGAGCGGCACAGCCTTGTTTTTTCATGATTTGTTCACCTGGGTCGGCGTTCCCTATGCCGTCTATCATTCGATTTCACGCAGCAGATGGGTAAAAAAATCGCAAGTCATGGTCCGGCAGCCTTCGATCACCCATTCTGCCGCAGCGGACACAGCAGTCCCCCCTGCCGCGAATCCCGAAGAAATGGACGATACCGCTGCGGGACTGGCCAACGTGCTTGTCGATCATCCGGCGAAATCCGGGATTTTTGACAATCTCCCGATTTCGCGCAGAAGCTTTATTCGCTTTTCCCTCGGCGCATTGCTGGCACTGGGCGTCGGCCCGGCATTTTACCGTTGGGTGAAAACGACGTTCGATTCCGGAGGCGAGCAGGTTCAGCAGTTGGCTGCTTCTGCCAAAAACGAAGGCATGCTGCCCGTGCCCAAGCCGCTGCCGCAATCCTCGCCGCCGGCAGGAGGCGGAGCCGAAGGCAATTTCCGCATCTATACCGTAACCGACATGCCGTCATTCACCGCGGATAATTGGTCGTTTTCAATCAAAGGCTTGGTCGACAAGCCGCAAACTTGGAATTGGCAGCAATTTCTCAAGCTGAAGCGGAGCGTGCAGGTCAGCGATTTCCACTGCGTCACCGGATGGTCGGTGTACCATCTGACCTGGGAAGGCATTCCGCTTAGCCAATTGCTGAATCTGGCAGGCGTTCAGGCGGAAGCCAAATACATCAAGTTTTATTCAGGCGACAAGGTGTATACGGATACGCTGACATTGGAGCAAGCGCGCATGAAGGATGTCATGGTGGCGGTACTGATGGACGGACAGCCGATTCCGAACAAACTCGGTGGACCGGTGCGTCTGATTGTTCCGGAAATGTACGCTTACAAGTCGGTTAAATGGCTGGAAACGATCGAGTTGATTCCGCAAAACGAAATCGGCTTCTGGGAATTGCGGGGCTATGATACGGATGCGTGGGTGAACAAAACGTAAGTTCCGTGAGCCGTCATGGGTCGGTATTCATTCACTTCTCCTCATGAATCGCCCGCTGCGCCAAATTGCGCAGCACGCTGTCGTCCATCGGCGGGTTGTGAAGACCGGCTCTGACGTCGCGATACAGGCGCTCCAGCGGCATACTGCGGGAAAGACTGCTCCCGCCGACAATCCGCATCGCCATGTCGACAATATTGATCGCTTCATTGGTCACAACGAATTTCGCATGGCCGAGCTGCGGCTTAAGGTGCGCGCGGCTCCCCTCCGTCTTGTCCCAAAGATCGGCAATCGCATACAGCACCGTGCCCGCCGTCATCAGCTTTGCTTCCATCAAGCCGATCTGCTGCTGAACGGCCGGCAGCTCGGAGATCGGCCCCGGAAGGCTGTTGGGGCGATAGCTCTTAGCGAATTGCAGAGCAGCATCACGTGCCGCGCGGGCGATGCCGAGATAAACGGCGGGGATATGCAGCAGCCATCCGCCCCCGTCATCGAAGGCTTCAGCATCCGAGAGGGGCCCGCCCTTGTCGATCATCGAGCCTTCCGCAACGAAAGCATCCTCGAAAATTACGTCATGGCTGCCGGTTGCCCGCATGCCGAGCGTATTCCAGGTTTCTTCGATACGCACCTGCCGCGAACGCTCAAGCAAAAACTCCCCTACCCGGTCTTCTCCTTCGATGGAGGCAGAAACGAAAAAACGATCAAGCACCGGGCTAAGCGTGCTGTACGTTTTCCGGCCGGTGATCAACCAGCCTCCCTCTGTTTTGCGCGCGGTCGTCTGCGGTTTTCCGCCGCGGCTCGGACTGCCGGTTGCCGGTTCGCTGGCCAGCGAGTTGATCATCGAGCCACGCTCGACCGCTTCCCTGCACAAATACCGGAAGATTTCCTCCGGCCATTTGCGTGTCATGCGCAGGTGCAGCACCAATCCCATATGCCAGCCCACGGCAAGCGCAGTCGACCCGTCTCCCCTGGCGATGCGCTCCTGGACCAAAACCAGCTCATACAAAGAAATTTCGTCTCCGCCGTATGCCTTCGGTACGGTCAGCTTCAAATAACCGGCGTTCTTCAAATCCTCCACATTGTCAAACGGAAAGGAGCCTTGCGAATCATGCAGCGGGGCCCTTTCGGAAAAGCGGACGGCCAAACGGTCCGCCATGTCGGCCAGCGCTTGTTCGTGCTTATTGCGAATGATCGGATCCTCGGCATGCTGCCCCAAAATACCTCATCTCCTTTTTCAATGCCGCTTAAGCGTCGCATTTGCAAATCCAGGCGGCGATTTTTTCCGTCTCATGAATACGGGCATATGGAATTCCATGAAAAGAACGGCTGTCGACCGCATCTGAAGCGATGCCCAGGACGATCCCCTTTACACGGGAAAGCCCGTGAACGAGCGGAACGTCCTGCAAACCGCGGATGACGACCAGCTTCGGGTAATCCTCTTGCTTGAAGCCTTCTGCAAGCACCAAGTCATAATCATGGCCGAAGAACTTCAGCAGTTCCCGCAGCGACGATCCCCGCTCCTCCATCCAAGCGGTCCGCTCCGCCGAACTGATGGCCACGGCATCCGCTCCCGCCTGTCTGTGCTTCCAGGTATCGCTTGCCTCGCGGTCGATATCAAAGGAATGTCCGTCATGCTTGGCCGTGCCCACGCGCCAACCGCAGCGCTTGAAGTGTTCGATCAGTTGGCAAACCAGCGTCGTCTTGCCGCTGTTTTTGTAACCGACAATTTGGAAAACTGCGGGTTTTTCCATTTCATCGGCCTCCGCCTTGATTCAGCGGAATAATCGATACGAGCTCGCCCTTTTCCACCCCTTTATTCGTCGGGGGGATCACAATCAGGCAGTTGGCAGCGGCTATTGAAGTGGTCACGCTCGACTGGTCGATCCCGACCGGCATAACCTGAATCGTTCCATTCTCTATTTCCATCCGTCCTCTGACGAAGCGCTGAAACGCATTGGCTTTGAGGAAATCCTCACGCATAAATGCCGTCTGTTCAACAGGAAACGGTTCGGAAGCGCCCTGCATCCCCCTGATCATCGGCGCGGCGAAAAGCTCAAAGCCGACAAAGCAGGCGGAAGGATTGCCCGATAACGCGAACAGAACCTTCTCCCGCCATACCCCTGCGGAAGAGACGCTGCCGGGACGCATCCTGATCTTGTTGAAAAGCTGCTCGCCGTCCCAATCGAGGAAAATATCTGTCATGATATCATGATCGCCGACGGAGACCCCGCCGGTGGTGATCATCACGTCCACCTTGCCCAGGGCTTGCAGGATCCGTTCCTTGGCCTCATTCTTGTAATCGGCAATAGCCCCAAGCATGAGCGGGATTCCTCCGGTTCGTCTGATCTGCGCAGCCAGCATGTGGGCGTTGCTGTTGCGTATCTTGCCGGGGACAAGCGCAACGCCAACGTCCAAAAGCTCGGAGCCCGTGGACAAGACGCCCACAACGGGACGCCGGAATACCTCCACCTGATCAAAGCCGAATACGGCCAACAATGCGGTCTCCCCGGGCTGGATTTTCCTTCCCTGTTCCAATACGGGGTCGCCTTCCGACAATTCCAGCCCGATCGGCGTAATATTAAGGCCGCTGTGGGCCGCTTTTGTGATACGCATGAAGGCCTTTCCTCCGCTTTGCACGGTTTCCGTCGCTTCCAGCTGGATCACGGCATCCGCGCCCTCCGGAACCATCGCTCCGGTCATGATGCGTGCCGCTTGTCCGGGTGAAAGGTCGTGTTTCGGCACTGCTCCACAGGGAATATCGTCGATTACCTCCAGCTCGACGGGGGATTCGGAAGTCGCATTTAAAGTAGAAGCGGACACCACGGCATAGCCGTCCATTCCGGAGCGGCGAAAATGCGGAATCGCCTGCCGCGCTGCCACCGGATGCGCCAAACGGCGCTCAAGGGAATCGAACAGGGACACGGTCTCTGTCCCGAGCGGATGAATAAAGGGTCGGATACGAGCTTGCGCTTCCTGTACGGAAATGGCTTTTCGCCGGAAGCGGCTGAGATCTTGGCGGGTCATGGTTTAACCTCCTATTAGCGGCATGCGACTATCCGTCGGCATGCGGGACTGTTGTTGAAGAGCAAGGGGCAGCCTCCTGCTCATGGCAGCAGCGCTCGTATTGCTCCGGAGTGTTCATATTGCGGACAAAACGGAGATCAATGCGCTCCAATTGAAATTGGTCTTCTTCTACCGAAACCGTTCTGGCGGCTGACAGCAGGTCGTTGACGCTCCGCTTGTCTGCACGGATCAAAGCGGAAACCGAATCTGCAAGCGTGTTGGCATATATGCCGTGCAAAGGGTGATTGCGCCCGTCGATCCGCGGGATGGCGGCATCATACGCCCCCTCCTGCGCGTGAGACAACAATAGAAGGGCTGCCTGCGGCGAAAGGAACGGCATATCGCAAGCGACCACCCATGCGTACCGGTTGCGGGCAATGGACAGGGCTGCGTGCAGCCCGCCGAGCGGACCTGTATCGGGATGAATGTCTTCAGTTACCAGAACGTCCCGATCCACCAATGCGCGGACCCGCTCCGATTCATTGGCAGACACGATCAGCTGCCCGCAGATCGTACGCATGATCGAGATTTGTCGGATGATCATCGCTTCTCCCGCAAACGGCAGCAGCCATTTGCGGGTGCCCATCCGCCGGTTGCGGCCGCCGGCCAGGATAATGCCGGTCAAGCCCTCCCGCGCTCCGGCTTGCTTAAATTCCGATATACTTTGCATAGAGCTGCTCCGCTTCCGCCACGTCCCGGATTCCCTGTATAAGTACACGGCGGTCGGCAAACACGGCCAGCATGCGGCCGTCCAGATATAATCGCAGCATAAACGGATTTCGCTTCACCCGGCCGACGGAACGGAGACGCTTTTCCAATTCGTCCAGATCAACCGATTTATCCCCGGTTGGGGTGATCTGGATCGTATCCGAGCACATCACTGTCGTTTCATAAGCACTGTCGGAAGCAGCCAGATGGGAAAAACGCCGGTGGGCACAAACCGGACATGAAGGATTTCGGGCGGAGCCGATATCCGTCCGGGTACGCGCATTATCCCAAACATAAAAATGCTCCATGTGCGTATTGCTGTGTGCGATATCGCCGACCAGCAGCTTCAAAGCCTCCACCGCCTGATAGGAGGCCACGATGTCCACTACAGGACCGATTACGCCAACGATATCGCACGTTTCCTTATCCGAAGAAGCGGGAGCAGACTCGAACAAACAGCTTAGGCAAGGCGTTTGTCCGGGCCGGATCACGAAGAACATCCCTTTGGCGCTGACCGCTCCGCCGTAGATCCATGGAATCCCGTATTTAACGGCAACCTCATTGATTACGTAGCGGCTGCGAAAGTTGTCCGTCCCGTCCAGGATCAAATCGGTTCCTTGCAGCAGTTCTTCGGCATTTCCCGCATTCAGGTCGGCGATTACCGGATCGATGACCGCGCGGGAATGGATCGCCTGCAATTTCTTTTTGGCTGCAACCACCTTCGGCAGATGCTCTTCGGCATCCGCTTCATCGTAAAGGATTTGACGCTGCAGATTGGACCGCTCCACAAAATCGCGGTCAATGATCCGCAGTCGGCCCACGCCGCTGCGAACCATATGATTGGCCAATACGGAGCCCAATGCCCCCATGCCGACTATCGTTACATGACTGTTCCACAGCTTCGTTTGGCCGCTTTCCCCGATATGGGGAAAACGCAGCTGCCGGGAAAATCTCGAATGGTCATACATAAACCGCCCCCCCTTTGCTATGGATTGAAATCCAGAGTTAAAACCGATACAATGCTTTACAATACTACCCTTTCGGACAAAAGCGCCGGAAGCGCCGTCAGGAGAGATGCAATATGTCGCTTGAGGATCACCGCAAGCAAGCTCCGCAATCCGTTCGCTGCGCCGTTATTACCGTATCCGATACGCGTACGGAAGATACGGACAAGAGCGGACAATTGATCAAGCAGCTGTTATCGGACCATGATTTTATCATTGAAGATTATCGTATTGTGCAAGACGAACGCGAAATGATCCGGCAGGCCATTGAGCAGGCAGCGGAAAATCGCGATATCGACGCCGTCCTGTTGAACGGCGGCACGGGCATCGCCGCCCGCGATACGACCTACGAAGCGGTCAGCGATTTGCTGGACAAAGAAATGCCGGGATTCGGCGAAATATTCCGCTATCTAAGCTACACCGAGGATATCGGAAGCGCCGCCATCCTGAGCCGGGCCGTCGCAGGCGTGTACCGGCAGAAGGCTGTCTTCTGCATGCCGGGTTCCACCGGAGCGGTTCGCCTGGCTGTGAACAAGCTGATTATTCCGGAGCTGCGGCATGTCGTCCATGAGATAAGAAAACAGCGGTGAAGCTTAGCCTTCTCCGCTCTCCCTATGATAATGTCCCGATTTCCCGCCCTGCTTGTCAAGCACATAGGAAGGTCCGATTTCCATCGCCCGGTCCATCGATTTGCACATGTCGTAAATCGTCAATGCAGCCGCGCTAGCCGCGGTCAAAGCTTCCATCTCCACACCTGTGGCCCCTACCGTTTTGACCTCGGCCTGTATGGCGATGAGTCCTTCCTCGCGCATGTCGAAGGCGATATCCGTTCCGCTCAAGAGGATCGGGTGGCACATCGGTATCCATTCCGCGGTTTTTTTGGCCGCCATGATTCCGGCAATTTGCGCCACGGCCAGGACATCGCCTTTTTTCATCCCGCCTTCTTTTACCTTTCGCCATACCTCGGGCTTCATCTTGACTTGGCTGTAAGCTTCGGCCGTGCGAACCGTGGCCGCCTTGGCGGAAATATCCACCATTCTGGCATAGCCGTGTTCATTAAGATGGGTGAACTCACTCATCGGCTCCTCTCCTTTCCGCTATCCGCCGCTGA
>CAZESH010000084.1:0-14720 GCA_964514665.1 uncultured Caryophanales bacterium | reverse complement strand
CGGGGAATTTTCGTGCGCAGCATGAATCAATGGCAGCAGGAAGGGGGCTCCATAGAGCTTATGCAGCTTCCTGTCGGGGATTTGTTCTCGCTGCTGGAATTCCGCTCCATTCTCGAACCGGAGATGGCTTATTTGGCCGCCGAACGAGGCTCTCCGGGACAAATTCGAGAAATCAAGGATGCCGCCGACAAAATGATTCGTGACCTTGGCGAGGGTACGGATTATTTTGACGCCGATATCGCCTTTCATGATTTGATCGCCAGCGCTTGTTCCAATGACGTGATGGCCAAAGTAATGAAGGACATATCCGACTTGCTGCTGGAAAGCCGCAGGAAAACCATGCGTGTGCAGGGAAGTGCGCAGAGAGCGTCGCACTTCCACATGTTGATCGCACTGGCGATTGAACAGCGCAATGCGCCGCTAGCCAAGGACATGATGAAAGCGCATTTGCAGGACGTAAGCGCGGATTACTTGAAGCTGCGGAATTTGCAGGAAGTGTGAGAAAATCAAATTTATTTTACAGAAATGAGGATGTTGATCGATGAAAGAATCAAGAGAATTTTTAAAGTCGTTGGGGTATCCGGGCGGAGATCTGTACGAATTGCCAAGCTCCGGGAAACGCTTTCCGGACGGTGCGCAGTATCGTGTTGAGCTGCCCAGCGTAGAAGGCCCGCGCGCTTTGCAAGCCACTTTGGAGGAAATCGACCATTACGGCTTGACGATTCACCGGGTTTCGCAAGGCAGCGGCATTATGCTGCTGACTGATGATGAAATCAAAGAAATGAATGCCATGTGTGCTGCGCGCGGTATGGAGCTCAGCTTGTTTGTCGGTCCCCGGGGGACATGGGACATCAGTGCGCTTCCTTTTACCGCCGCGGGAAAAGCGCTTGGCGTTCGCCACGAAGGAGCGGATCAGCTCGTATACGCGATGGAGGATCTGAAGCGCGGTGCCGCGCTTGGCTTGCGGGGCGCGCTTGTGGCTGACGAAGGGCTGCTGCTTTTGACCAAAGAAATGAAAGCAAAAGGCATTCTGCCTCAGGATTTCGTCGTGAAATGCTCGGTGCAAATGATGGCGGCCAATCCGGTTTCGGTTCGCATCATGCAGGATTTGGGAGCAGACACCTACAATGTGCCGACCGACTTGACCCTGCCCAAGCTCGCTGCGATCCGCCAAACCATCGACATTCCGATCGACCTTTACGTCGAAGTGCCGGATAATTTCGGCGGATTTATCCGTTATTACGAAATTCCCGAGCTGATCCGGATTTTGGCGCCGGTATACATTAAATTCGGACTTCGCAATCATCCCGACGTTTATCCTTCCGGCAAGCATCTGGAGGACGTCAACGTAAAGCTTTGCCGCGAACGGGTGCACAGGGCGGCGCTTGGCATGCAGATGGTGCAGCAGTATTATCCGGAGGCTGTTACTTCCAAGCTTGGAGCTCCCGGTTTGGGTATTCCCAAGGTATAGCAGCCAATAATAAGAGGAGAGGGGATATACGGATGATCAAAATAAACAGCAGCATTAATCCCTATCGCGACAATGTTCAAGGGAAGGCGAACGAGCCGATAACCGTGGCCGGCCTGCTCGACCGCGCCAAGCTGGGGCTTAAAGGACAGACGGGGGAAATCGCATCGGATTGGACGCTGGAAAGCATTTACGACCGGCTGGAGCATAATGCGCCGAGGATCGCGATCATCGGCGGTTCTTCCGATCACCCCGCCCATATTTTGGATCATGAGACGGTATTCCGGACAGCGATTAAGATTTGGCAGGAGGGGGGAGTTCCGTTTTATTTCAGCACGCCGGTGCTTTGCGACGGAACGGCGCAGAGTAACATGGGGATGTCCTATTCGCTGCAGAGCCGCAATGCGATTGCCGAAATTGTGGTCAATCAGATGGAAGCCCACTCCTACCACGGCGCATTTGTCATCCAAGGCTGCGACAAGCAGCCGCTGGGCGTCCTGAGCGGGCTTGCCCATCTCGACAGAGTCCGCAGGTTCCGTGGAGAAGCACCCGTTTTCGCTACTTTCTGCCCTTCCCACGTGCTGCAGGGAGGGACGATTCCCGATGATCTCAAGCGCGAGCTTGCCGAATTGGCCGACCAGGCCGACAAAGCCGGCTTTGGGGACATATCGGCCGATATTCTGGAAGCGATGAGCTATATTCTGCAGTGCTCCTCGAATACTTCCTTTCAGGGCGTGTTTCAAAGAGCGATTGAATGCGGTGTGCTGACGCCGGAACGGCATAAGGATTTTGAGAAGCGCTTGGCTGTCAATACGTGCGACGCCAAAGGCGGCATCTGCGCCTTCCACGGAACCGGCAACAGCTCCCGCGATGTAACCGCCGGATTCGGAATCGTTCACCCGGCTTTGGAATTCCTGACTGAGCCGCCTGCGCAATCGCAGGTCGATGCTGCCGTTGAATCGCTGTTCACGATTGTCAACAGAGCGGAATGCAGCGTCAGCGAATTGGTCAAGAGCAATATCGCCAATGCGATTCGCATTCACAGCGCGGGCGGAGGCTCGACCAATTTGACGATGCATATTGTGGGCGCGATGATCTATGCCGGGTACGACTTTTCGCTGGAGGATATGGAACGCATTCTTGCGTCACATCCGATTCCCGATCTGTTCGACTATAGTTTGACCGAAGAAAGGGATATTTATCGCTTGGCGCAGCAGTGCTGCAGCGGGGAAATCCGCGGCATGGAGACGCTGATGTATGAGCTGGTGCGCAATGGTGTGCCGATGGACCTTGATGCGGTAACGGTCACGGGCAGCACCTGGAGGGAACGGTTGTCCGACTCGCAAGGCTTAAGCGCCGACGGTGTCAAAGATAACCCGATCATCCTCAGCAAGCCTCGGCGGAGTTTTTCCGGCATCGATGTGCTGCGGGGCAACTTTTTCAATCATGCTGTCGTCAAGATCAGCGGCATGCCGACGAAGCAGTTGGATCAATTTGACGAGAAAGTCGCATTCGTGCTTTATTATGAAAATGAAGAGGAAGCGAACCGCCATCTGCTGGATGTGAACCTGCTCGGGCAGGTTAAGCAAGCGAGGACCTTCAAGCTGGAGCATTTAAGAGCGATGGCCGTTCATAATGCGGGCACGGCATTGGAAGACATCGACAGCCTGGATTATGACGAGCTTTTCGCGCGAATGGTCAAAGAAGAGTCATTAAAGCTGGCGATCGTCATCTCGGGGCAGGGGCCGGAAGCGTTCGGCATGCCGGAGATGTTCACGCCGATGCAGCATATCAATGCCGATCGCCAATTAAGACGGTTGGCGACCTTGATCAGCGACGGACGCTATTCCGGGGTAACGTTCGGCGCAGCGATTGGACATATGACGCCGGAGGCATTTCACGGCGGGGGCATTCTCTATTTGCAGGAAGGCGATCTGCTTCATTTGCAGCTGCGCAAAAAACGCATAGATCTGCTCGACGACGGCAGGTTTGCCGACGGGGAAGTGGCAATTGCCGAAGGAAGGCTTAAAGAGAAGCGTTCGGAGCTCGGTCAAAGCCGCATGGAAAAGCTGCGCTTAAGACAACGGCGGGTGGCAGCTTCCAACCGTCTGCGTGATTGCACCAACGCCTCGTACGGCGTGGTTCCGATGGCCGTATCGCTGGACACGGACCAGAAATGGGTATGGAAGCAATAGGATAAAACGGCGACAAAATAGACCGGCAGGGTTTCTGCCGGTCTTAATCTTTCGACAAAGTCTGGTTCATGAGTATGAACCAGATTCAATCAAACCAAATGACATTGTATACGAAATTAGAACGCTGCTCCCAGCCCGAGTAAATTCGTGCGACTGATCGCCAGACTGTCAAACGGATTTCGCTCATAGCAGTCGTCCTGCTCCACTGCCGCCCATTCGACGCCAATCTCCCGACAAGCTTCCAATATCGCCGCAAAGTTCATATTGCCTTCGCCGACTTCGGCAAAACGCTGCTTGCGCTCCGGCGTTGCGATCATATCCTTGAGATGCACGACCTTCATCCGGCCTTCTACCTTGCGAATCCACTCTACCGGATCGGCGCCGCCTGCTTGAACCCAATAAACGTCCAGCTCGAAATCGACCGCCTCGGGATCAGATTGCTCAAGCAGGATCTCCATCCCGGTTTTCCCGCCAAATTTGGCGAACTCGAAATCGTGATTATGGTAGATGAATTTTAGTCCGGCTTGATTCAGGCTTCTGCCAATTTCGGAAGCGCTTGCGGCGAAGTCTCTAAAGCCTTGTTCGCTGCCGCGGAATTGCTCCGGCATGCTGCCCAGGCCGACATACCGGCAACCCCACAGCTTGTGCGTTTCGATGACGGCATCCAGATTGTCAAGCAGATCCTGATACGGAACATGCGTCGCGCAAATCGTCAAGCCTTCATGATCGGCGATGTCCTTCAAAGCCTGATCCCCGATCGGTCCCAGTCCGGATACCTGAACGGCGTTATAGCCGATTTGCTTCACCTTTTTGAGACTTTCGGCAACGGCTTCCGGCGTCTTCAAAAAGTTCCGCACCGTATAAAGCTGTGCTGCTGCTTTCATCTTGCTCACCTCGTTCCATTAATGTTGGATCAACTTCGATACTAGCACGATCCCGCCTAAATTTAAACAGAATATATAAATTTTTCTTTCACTCGCCCGATTTCAATTCGAGTGAATCCACTACTCTATCTTCCCCGTACAATTCGTTTAGATGCTTTACATGAGACATTCCCCAATCGAACCGGATTTATGTATGTGACAGGATCTGTTGAAGTCATCTCTGCGCTCGGTTTATTCATCGGTTTTTGGAAGAAAAATTTAGTTCCGGTTTTTAGCGGAGTGCTGATTGCGGTCATGGCCGGGGCAATATTTACCCATTTGAAGTCCGGTCAAGGCTTTGGAGTTGCCATGATGCCATTGGTGTTTCTGATTTTGGCAGGGATTGTGTTCTTCGGTCAAAGAAAGTTGAACGCAAAAACATTATAAAAATATCGGAAAGGAGATTTTATGACGTTACCATCCCTTTTTATTTGCCACGGTTCTCCTTTGTTGGCCATAAGCGAAACGGATTATTCGCATTTTTTGGCGGAAATGGGGAGAAAACATCGGCCCAAAGCCAGCAGCACCCGGAGCCTTGGGCGGTTGAATTCGATGATTGGCTGGCTGATAAAATCGTGGGTCGGGATACTGCCTCGCTGATCCAATACGAACGGTTCGCTCCTCATGCCAAGCGGGCCGTACCCAGAGCCGAACACTTCGTTCCGCTCTTCCTCGCCTTGGGCAGTTCCTCGGGAACGGAGCAGCCCAGAGTCGCATACAGAGGGTATGAATTCGGTACATTCAGCCAAATTTGCTTTGAATTTTAAATCCGATGGACAACAGGTTCATTAGACGGTCACCCTGGCCAATCTCAACAATTTGGGGTCAGGGTTAAAGCACCGTCTTTTTTTATGCAAGGGCAGTTGACAAAACGGGTGTATTAACTATATAGTACACAAAGAAGTGTATGACCCACTTAGTACATACGCTTGTGGAAAGAAGCTAACCTAGGAGATGGGCAACTATGAAGGTTACGTTCAACAACCGGGATCCGGTGTATTTGCAGGTTGTCCGGCATTTCAAGGAGGACATTGCAACCGGCAAGCTTGATCCGGGCCAGGAGATCCCGTCGCGCAGAGAGCTGGCCGCAGCGCTTCAGATTAATCCCAACACGGCGCAGAAAGCTTATAAGGAAATGGAGGAGCAGGGCTTGATCTACACCGAAGGCAATTCTCCCAGCCGGATTACGACGGATAAGCGCAAGCTCGACTTGATTCGCGACGAGCTCATTGCGGAAGCGGTGAAAACCTTTGTGGCTGCCGTCAAGAAGATCGACGTCCCCGTTGATGAATTGCTGCAAATTGTAAAGGAAACGTACATCGGAAACGCGCAAAAGGATCAGGAGGGGCCCGGCCATGATTGAAGTCAAATCGGTTACGAAAAAATACGGCAGAAAGAAAGTGTTGAACGGAGTTGATTTTACTGCCGAAAAAGGACAAATCACTTGTTTGATCGGCATTAACGGGGTAGGCAAGTCCACCATCATGAAAGCGATCATGGGCTTGATGCCGGTAAACGGAGGGCAGATTCTGATCGATGGAAAGCCCTTGGAGTGGAAAATGTACGAAAAAATCGCCTTCATCCCCGATACGATGGCGATGCCGCTGCATATGACAGTTGGGGAGTCGCTGCTGTTCATGCAGGATTTTTATAGCAATTGGAATGAAAGTCGCGCGGAAGAATTGCTGGCTTTTTTCAAGCTGAATAAAGCGGAACGGATTTCGGAGCTTTCCAAAGGGAATGCGGCCAAAATCAATTTGCTGCTCGGCTTGGCCGTCGACGCCGACTATTTGCTGATGGACGAACCGTTTTCGGGCATCGATCTGTTCAGCCGGGAGCAGATCGCCAATGTGTTCACAAGCCATCTGATCGAAGACCGCGGCGTGCTGATCACCACTCACGAAATCAACGATATCGAGCATCTGCTTGACAAGGTTGTACTGTTGGATCAAGGGGTTGTGCTCCGGGAATTTAAAACGGAGGAAGTGCGGTTGTCCGAAGGGAAGTCGGTCGTAGACGTCATGAGGGAGGTGTACCGGGCATGAATCGTTATCTGAAGCTTGTCCGATATGAGCTGTTCCGATTTCGCAAAATTTATTATTCTTTGTTTCTGATCACCTTGTTGATGCAATTTGCGGGGCTGTATTTTTACTCCCGCTCACGGTTTTTCATCACCTTCAGGATGATGTCCTGCTCGACCTCGTCGCTGTAAAGCACTATGGATCTGTGCTGCCGGCCTTTATAACCGTTGATATTGGCCGGATTGTGATGACTCCAGAACACCTCCAGGATGCATCAGAATACCATTCCCGCGTGCGGACGAAAATCCATTGCTATGAGCTGCGCGTGCTATAGGCTGCGCGAATTTTATATTGGAGCATTGCTGCAAAAGTGCAGTTTTTTGATCCTGATATTTATGAGTCGAAGGGAAAGCCTGCTATCGTGCAGGAATTTTAACCAGGTTTGGTCTAAAAAGCAAGATTGAGCTGAAAAAAATGTATTTAAGCAGGAATTTGACCATACAGCGGTACAGAGTGAAAAAAAGATGTACGATAGCAGGTTTTTCATAATCGCTGAATGGCGGCTTGCTGAAGCTCGTACCGCACGACATGCTTGCCTTCCGCTCCTGTGACGGCAGTCAACCAACCGTTCGCGCACAGCGATTGCAGTTTTGTGACTGCGGTGCGGTGATTGATGCTTAAATGCGTCTCCACATCGATGGGGCGCAGCGGACGAGCGAGCATACAGGCAAGACGGATGATTTCTCTCTCCGCCACATCTTTCAGCATGACTGGCGAAGCTTCCGGCTGATAGCGGCCAAGCACCATTCGCAGCAGCGTCGTACACAGTTCAGGACGGTGAGCGACATCGTCATAAGCAAATGAGATGACCTGAAAACCCATAGCGGATAAGAAAGTTTCCCGGTTCAGCTCATTGCAGTATTTCTGCCTGTCCATATCCCGCACATGCGGACCGAAGCCTTTGATTTCAATGATCAGCTTCACGCAGCTTGTAATCCAAGCAAAATCGCAAAAGTACGATAGTCCCCTCCAATCGAGCACCTCGAATTCCGGATGCAGTTTGTTGAAATTTCCCAGAAGGGGCCACCATACGTTGCGGCAAAACAGCTTCTCGGCTTCTCTGTGCCCCCGCTCCAGTCGGCCTCTTCGTTCACCTGATCTGCTCTGCAAATGGTGCCGGATAAATGCAGCATGCGCCTGCTCAAAATTCATTTCAGCATCCCTCCCGCAAATGAAAGAAGAACTCCCCGGTTCCATTCGCTTCAGGAATGGATCGGGACGTTCTTCGCCTCTTAAACAGCATTATAATGTGAAATCCGTGATTTTTCCACATAAACGTTAAAAGATGCTGGGGATTTCACAGCGCATATTTGGCACCTCAAATAGCGCGGCATTCAGTTGTGCTTCGGCTGCCTGCCTCACTGATGGTAGCTGCCGGATGCTTCGTTCAGCACCCACTCAAGCAGCATGATCTGCTCCTCGATCCGTTCAATCTGCGCTTTGGCTTGCTCCGCACCCGCTGATTCCAGCGTTTGCTTGCGAAGCATCAATTCGTTTATTTTTCGTTTGACCTGATTTTCGGTTCTCATCCGAATGCCACTCCCATACATGGATCATTTTAGATGCTTAGTTTCGATTGTATCATTTTGTGTATCATTTTGCAGAAGAAGATGCGCGCGGTGCCGCACGAGGCAATGTTTGATCATGGCCGACAGTCCGGTTACATCGCGTATCCGGATTCAGAAATTCAGACCGCGTACATTCCGCTCGCGAGAGGCGGCCCGGCTTCCACCGAATGGGCAGAATTCGCGTAGGAGGTGCATTATTGACCGCATATCGTAATATGCGCACTGCAGGAAAACAAGCTTTACGGTCCGGAACTGATGATGTACCATTGTCTTATTAGATAAATATGCATCTGTCAGATAAGGAGCAAATCGCTTGATGGTGAATAAATCACCCGTAAACATGTTCAGTATCGATCTCGAAGAATGGTTTCATGCCAGCTTGATGAAGGTTTCCAGTGCCGAGTGGCATAAAATCGACGGCCGGGTAGCTGAAAATACGCGAAAAATCCTCGAGTTTCTTGAACGCAAGCGGATTAAAGCGACTTTTTTTGTGCTGGGATGGGTGGCTGAGCATTATCCCGAAATTGTGCGCTCGATTTATCGGGCCGGGCATGAAATTGCTTCCCACGGCTACGGCCATCAGCTGCTTTATCAGCTGTCGGAAGCTGAATTCGAGACCGACCTGCAGAAGTCGGTCCGCCACATCAAGGCAGCCTGCGGCGTGCAGCCGCTCGGATACCGCGCCCCGTCCTGGTCGGTCAACAAAGACATGCCGTGGTTTTATCCCGTCCTGGCACGCAACGGATTCCGGTATGATGCCAGCGTATTTCCCGTCAAGACGTTTTTGTACGGAATTCCGGATGCACCAAGGTTTCCTTATACCGTAACCGCTGCGGATATTGAACTGATAGAGATACCCGGATCGACGGTAAGCTTGTTGGGCAGAAACCTGCCCTTTGCCGGCGGCTTTTATTTCAGGATGATTCCATATGCCGTTATTAAAAACTTGTACCGCAGCTTGAACAAAAAAGGCCATTCCGTTGTTTTTTATCTGCATCCCTATGATCTTGATCCGGACGAGCCGATGGCAGGGTGGCTGAAAATGCGGGATCGCATGATCCAGTATTACGGCAGACGGCGCTGCTTTGCAAAGCTGGAACGGTTAAGCGATGATTTCCGTTTCACTTCCATCCACGCTTACATCCGGGAAACGGGAATGGCATAACCGTGCAGATCTAAAGGGATACAGCCTTCGGCGCGGGACAGCTTGTTTTGCCTGATAAACGCAAATGTTATTCACGCATGATCTTGACGATCATGCGTTTTTTTATTTTTTATAAAAAACTCTTGAATCTATTTATTTTATGTTGTACCATATTCAACATATTAGTATGACTACCATACCAGTTGATTACTAGCGGGGTGAAAAATGTATAGCAGTCATGAAAAGATATTCAGAAAGTCGGCCAGAGACCAGATTTACTACACGTTGAAACAAGATCTGTTAAGCCTGAAGCTGGAGCCCGGGAAGAAAATATCGGAAAAGGATATAGCAGAGGAATTAGGTGTCAGCAGAACTCCGGTGCGCGAAGCGTTTCTTAAATTATCGGAAGAAGGCCTGTTGAATATTTATCCGCAAAAATGGACCGAGGTAGCGAAAATCGACCTGGATCATGTGGAAGAGGCCAGATTCGTGCGCGAAAATCTGGAGCTTGCCACCATTCGTCTGGCTTGTGAGCATTTTCCCGAAAATGCGTTGATGCAAATGGAAATCAATTTGAAAACCCAGCAGCTGTGCGCAGAAATGAACAACTATACCAAGCTGTTTGAGCTGGACGAGGAATTTCACAGAACGATTTTCGAATTTTCAAACCGCAAAAGGACTTGGAACATCATTCAACAGATGAACTCCAACTTTGTGCGCATCCGCATGCTGAGACTTGCTGCCAATTCCGATTGGAACATCGTGATTTCCCATCACAAGGAAATATTCGATTCGATCAAAAAGAAAGATTTGCCCAAGGCGGTAAAGGTGATGAAGGAGCATTTGAATCTGGTTACTTTAGAGAAAGAAGAGCTCATTCGCCGCTACCCCGAATACTTCATGGGGAATTTAACCGTGTTATGATACACCAATCATTATGCAAAATCTCCGGATGAAATTAAATCGGCGGTAATTGCAAGCGGTTACAAACCAGGGCTTCAAGCAATTTTTAATATAAACGTTTGAGAGGGGCAGTTAGTAAAATGAGAAAAGGTCTTATGCTATTTGTATCGATTCTGCTGGTTTTGATGATCAGTGCATGCGGTCAGAACAAAACGGCGGACAAGCAGGGCGCTGAACAGCAGCAATCGGCGCAGCCGTCTGCAAGCGCTTCCGGAGACAAGCAGGCTTCCAAAGGCACAGGCAAGACTTATACTTTGAAATTAAGCACGGCGCTTGCCGAATCCGACCCGACCTATAAAGGCTTGGAGACCTTTAAAAAGTCGGTTGAAGAAAGAACAAACGGCGAGGTAAAAGTACAAATTTACGGCGGCGGTTCGCTGGGGGACGACAAGGATATATTGGAGCAGGCCAAAGTCGGCGCGAATGTAGCCGTCGTTGTCGATTCCGGCCGTTTGGCCGAAATGGTTGAACCGATGGGGATATTGACGGCTCCTTACATCGTTGACAATTTCGACGAGGCTCGCAAAGTGGTGATGTCCGATCTGTTCAAAGGCTGGGAAGATCAGCTGTCGAAGGATCATCATCTGCAAATTCTTTCCTTTAACTGGTACCAAGGGGAACGTCACCTATTGACGAAGAAGCCGATTCTGAAGCCCGAAGATCTGAAAGGCGTGAGATTGCGCACACCGGGATCGCCTGTATGGTTGGAGACGATCAAGGCGATGGGTGCGAACCCTACGGGCATGGCCTGGTCGGAAGTATATCCGGCACTGCAGCAAGGTGTTATTGATGGTGCGGAAGCCCAGCTTCCAGCTGTATGGGGCGCGAAATTATATGAAATTATTACGGATATTTCCTTGACCAGACATTTTCAATTGATGACGGGTATTGTGACCAGCGAGAAGTGGTTTAACGAACTGCCGGCCGACTATCAAAAAGTGTTGATGGAGGAATCCTTGAAAGCCGGTGACGAAGCTTCGAGAAACACGGAAAAAAGCTTGGCCGATTATCAAAAGAAAATGGAAGACAAGGGCGTCAAATTCCATGAAGTGGACGTAAACCTGTTCAAGCAAAAAACCGATGTCGTTTATGACAAAATCAAGGGCTACAGAGACCTTCGCAATCAAATCAATAAAATACTGGGCAAGTAGGAAAGTGTGATGAGAATGCATAAAGCAGCGCAGTTCGCCATAAAGGTGGAGAATTTCATTTCCAACTTTCTATTGATCGGCGTCGTGTTCTTCGTATTCTTCGCGGCAGTCATGCGATGGGTGGGTTTTCCCATCGCATGGTCCGTCGAATTCGCCGAATTGATGTTTGTTTGGGTGATTTTTTTGGGATCAAACCGGACTTTAAGGGAAGACAAGCACATCAGCGTGGATTTCTTGACCAAACGGTTTCCCCGAAAGTATGCTTTTTTTCTGCAAATGACAATGTGGGTATTGATGCTCGCATTTTTGATTATCGTTGGAACTTTCGGTGCGCTTTTAAGTTTTGAGAATTCCGATCGGATGATTAATAATCTCCCTATCAGTTACTTGTTTGTAACGATTTCCGTCCCCTTCGGCAGTTTGTTGATGATCATCACGATACTGTCAAAAGCATGGAAACAGATAAAACAGCGGGGAGAGACCCTAAACGGCTGAGCGAAAGGGTTTGTTCACGTTAAAGGACAAGCAAAGGGGGATATTATGTTAATCGTTGCCATCGTCTTCTTTATTCTCTTGTTTTTGAATATGCCTGTAGCTTTTGCCATCGGCATATCCAGCCTGCTTTATTTTATATTCGAACCGGGCTTGCCGGTTTCGATTTCCGCGCAAAGAATGGTTGCCGGAACCCAGTCATTTCCGCTCTTGGCTGTTCCCTTCTTTATTCTGGCGGGCAATTTAATGAATTCCGCGGGGATCACAAGCCGATTGATCCGCTTCTCCAATGCGTTGACCGGTCATTTGACAGGGGGCCTGGCGCATGTTTCCATCGTGTTAAGCACGATTATGGGCGGCATTTCCGGATCGGCCAACGCCGACGCCGCCATGCAGAGCCGCATTCTCGGACGTGAAATGATCAAGCGCGGCTATGCCGGCGGGTTTTCCGTCGGGGTCATTGCCCTGAGCTCGTTAATCACGGCCACTATTCCACCCAGTATCGGACTTATTTTATACGGTTATGTCGGGGAAGTGTCGATTGGAAGATTATTTCTGGCCGGTATCATCCCGGGTATTTTGATGATGGCTTTTCTGATGGTGGTAGCCTACTTTATTGCCAAGAAAAGAGGATACGACGCCCATATCGAGAAGAAACGGGCAACATTTCGCGATGTGGCCATTTCTTTTCGGGAGAGCATCTGGGCTTTGCTGTTCCCGATCATACTTGTTGCCGGCATTCGCTTCGGCGTGTTTACTCCCTCGGAGTCCGGCGCCTTTGCCGTCGTATATGCCTTGATTATCGGGTTTTTCATCTATAAGGAAATGACCTGGGAGAAATTCAAAGAAATTATCGGACAGTCCGTAATGGACAATGCCATGATTCTCTTGATCATCTCTACCTCGTCGATTCTCGGCTTCATCATTACATACAGCAGGCTGCCGCAAAATGCGGCGGAGGTTCTGATCGGTTTGACCTCGAATCCGACCCTTCTGTTGCTGTTGATTCTGCTGTTCCTGTTTATTGCCGGGATGTTCGTGGAATCCACTGTAAATGTGCTGCTGCTGACTCCGATCTTTTTGCCGATCATCCAGCATGTGGGCATCGATCCGGTGCATTTCGGCATTTTAATGATGACGATCGTCACCATGGGTGGGATGACCCCGCCTGTAGGCGTCACCATGTATACGGTTTGCTCCTTGACCGACGTGCCGATCGAGGATTACATCAAAGAATCGCTTCCCTTTATGTTAGGCGTCATCGCTTTGGTCCTCCTGCTTACTTTCGTACCGCAAATTGTAATGGTTGTTCCGAACCTGTTAATGAAATAGAGAGCAGTTTAAACGAATACCCATAAGGCCATGACTTCTATTGCGATAGATATTCATGGTCTTTCCCATAAAGAGGCGAAGCTCTTGTTATGAATGGAGGGATGGTGCGATGAAAGCGATCGAGGTCGTCAAGCCGGGCAGCATTGAAATTATAGAAAAAGAAATGCCCCGCATATCTCGGCCCGACGAGGTACGGATCAAAGTCCGAATGGCCGGCATTTGCGGATCGGATATGCATATTTATCACGGCACATCGCCTGTGGCCACCTATCCCCGCGTGAGCCGGATCACGTTTGCAATCCGCCAAATTTCCCGAGGTTATCGGGTGGATGAACAGCGGGAAGCTGATCACCGATTCTTTTGTAACCCACTGCTTTTCCGCAGCGGATATCGCTCAGGCGATCGCGCTTATTGAAGCCCGTCCGAATGAAGTGCGCAAGGCGGTTTTGGAGTTTGATTTCAATTGAACACATTTAGTCAGGAAAAAATGGGACAGGGGAGAGAAAAAAATGACAAGAGTACCATTCGAACAAATGAAGGCGGAATTTACGCGTGTGCTGCTCAAAAAGGGCTTTACACAGGAACGCGCCGAAGCATGCGCGCTGCTCTTCGCCGAGGCCAGCCTGGACGGCGTGTATTCCCACGGCTTGAACCGGGTTCCGCGCTTTGTCGAATATATCGAAAAAGGTTATGTGAACGTCCATGCGGTGCCGAGCAAAATCGACGGCATGGGAACGCTGGAAAGGTATGACGGCAATTTGGGGCCGGGAAATTTGAACGCAAAATTCTGCATGCAGCGTGCCGTAGAAATTGCCGGCGAGCAAGGAATCGGCATCGTTTCCATTCGCAACACGAACCATTGGATGCGGGGCGGGAGCTATGGCTGGCAGGCCGCTGAAGCGGGCTGCATTGGCATTTGCTGGACGAATACGGAATCGGTCATGCCCCCGTGGGGGGCAAAAAACGGCAGGGTCGGCAACAATCCGTTGGTTTTTGCCATACCCAGAATGGAAGGGCATATAGTTCTTGATATGGCTATGTCGCAGTTTTCCTACGGAAAATTGGAGGTCACACGGTTGAAAAACGAGCTTCTGCCGATTGATGGAGGATTTGACAGCGAGGGGAACTTGACCAAGGATCCGGGCGCGATCGAACGGTCTCGCCGGATTTTGCCCACAGGCTATTGGAAGGGATCCGGACTTGCGATCGTATTGGATCTGGTGGCCGCGCTTGTGTCCGGCGGGGCTTCCACGGCGCAAATCGATCGGCTGAAGCCTGATCCGGATGCATCATGCTACGCGGCATCGCAAATTTTCATCGCGATGGATCCGGCCAAGATTTCCGGAGCGGGTTTCGTGGAAAATGCGATCCGCGAGTCGGTCGAGCATCTTCACCAGGCCGAG
>CAZESH010000083.1:0-14919 GCA_964514665.1 uncultured Caryophanales bacterium | reverse complement strand
CCCGCCTGGATATCCTGGATATTTTCCCGTCATTAAAGATCTGTACCGCTTATAAGCTCGATGGAAAGACCATCGATTATTTTCCGTCCGGCATCGCCGCCCTGGAAAGGTGGGAGCCCGTTTACGAAGAGCTGCCGGGTTGGGAAGAAGATCTCTCCGGCGTTAGATCGCTGGATGATCTGCCGGTCAATGCCCGCCACTATCTGGAACGGGTATCGCAGTTGACGGGCATTCCGATCGCGATTTTCTCCGTGGGACGCAACCGCGAACAAACGAATCTGGTGAGACCGATATACGCATAAACGCTAAACCCCAATATTATCGACTTTCTTGGTCGACCGCCGGCTTAAGCCTCCGAATCTATTCGGGGGTTTTTTTGTCGTGTCAGGAATGAAAGCGGGATGATTGCGTCAATACTGGTAAGTATCGATCACAGATTGGAAAAGAAAGAGAGGATTTCAGGCATGAAATGGTTCGTTTGGTTGAGCAAGCTGCTGATCATCTCCTTTATTGCCGCAGCGGTTTCTGTCGTTACCACCTTTTCAATGGTCAATTTGTATGCGGGAGGGCTGTTAAAGCAGTTTCATCTTGAAGCTGCGGTACCCTCCTTGAAAATATCAGATTTAATAGCATCATTTACCCGTCCGATGAATACAATGGAAACAGCAGCTTCGCACGCCGAAGGCTCTGCTTCCAGTCAGCCGCCACAAGCAAACGGTTCATCAGCGGCGGACGTCTTGCCGCAGGAGGATACGGCATCTGCCGCCAACAATGCAGACAGCACGCAGCCGACAACACCACCCGCCGGGGATGCCCTGCCCGTTTTCGGCGCTTCGAAGGACAGCCTGAGTCAGTCCGCAAGCTCGACGGATCAGCAGAAGGTGCTGGTTTCGGCGGAGGAGTTGATGAAAAAGAAGGACAGCATGTCGGCCGAGGATAAAATGAAAATATTTTCTTTGCTTTCCAAACTACCGCAAGAGCAAATGCAGCAAATTTCCAAATGGGTCGAAGATGGAATTACAGTTCAGGAAATGAGCGAGATTCAAAACGTCATCCGACAAAATGTAACAGACAAAGAATATCAGGAAATTATGCAAATTCTGCAAAAATACTGATTGCCTTACAGATCAAGCAAGCGCGAAAACAGGGACCTTTTGATAGAAAAGTTTCAATGATTCCTCCAGAGGTGAACATAAGTCAATTTTTGTTCACCTGAAAAAGATTGATAAAGCCGATTCTGCTATGGTAAAGTAGTAGAGCACGGACTTTTGAATGGATTATCTTTTCATCCATTGCTTTTTCTTAGAATCTATTGAAATCCATTTCTCAAAGGAGACCGATAATGAAGGATTCAGGCAAAAATCGGTTAAATCGCAATGCAAAGTTAACCAAAAAAATGCTTTCTTTCGATTATATTCGCAAAATGGAAAAACGCAATTCTAGCAAAAGCTTGTTCTCACGAACCATAAAATGGGCCAATACATATAAATTCCATATGTTGAAAGGTTCGCTGGCACTTGGATTAATAACGGGTATTACCCTGTCTGGAAACGCATACGTCAAAAATCACACTTATGATATCTATCATGTTTTTGTAGGCAGTCAGGAGATAGGTTCCGTTGATTCGAAAGAAAAAGTGGAACAATATATTGCAGATAAGTATGAGAAAATAAAGAAAGAAAATCCTGATGTTCACATGGAGATGCAGTCGGATCCGATTACCTACCAGCATGAGCGGGCTTTTAATGCGAAGAGCGACAACCGATCCGTATTGGCTGCGCTAGACCCCCTGTTGAAGCCGCAAGCGCTCGGAGCGAAGCTGCTGGTGGACGGGAAGGTCGTTGCGATCGTGAAAGACGAGCAGACCGCCCAGTCCATTTTAGATCAATTGAAAAGCCGTTATACGCCGAAGAAAGGTGCAAAGGAAGTGGCGGTGCTGTCCGCTTCCAAAGGCGGTGCGACTGCAGCGAAGTCTGAACTGCAATCGGTAACCTTCACCAAGGATGTGGAAATTCAATCCTCGGAGATTAATTCGAGCGACATCCTGGAGCCCGATCAGGTTCTGAAAAAGCTGGAGACCGGCGGCGTGGAACCGACGAAATACACCGTCAAGGACGGCGATTGCATCTCCTGCATCGCTGCCAAATTTCATATCGACAAACAAGTGATCTATGATCGCAATCCATGGATTGTAGACGACATGATCCGTCCCGGGGATATTCTGGATATTACCGTATACCAGCCCACTTTGGGCGTCAAAACCGTAGAAACCTACACGGAACAAGAAGAAATCCAGTATCAGACTCAATATAAGCTGGACGCTTCGATTCGCAGCGGCAAGGTTAAAATCATCAGTCCCGGCAAGAACGGATTGAAGAATGTTACCTTCGAGGTTACGAGAATCAACGGCCAGATGACCAAAGAGGAACTGGTGAACGAGCAGGTGATTCGCCAGCCGGTGACGGCTCAGGCTGTCAAAGGCACGAAAATTATTCTTGGTCAAGGAACGGGAAGTTTTGCTTGGCCTGTCAGTCGGGCAAGGATTACGAGCGGCTTTGGCGCCAGATGGGGCGCTTTCCACAAAGGCGTCGACCTGATTTCGGCGAACCGCTCGATTTTGGCGGCGGATAACGGCAAGGTCATTTTTGCCGGCTGGGATTCAGGCGGGTACGGCAACCTCGTCATTCTCGACCATCTGAATGGCTATCAAACGTATTACGGCCATTTGAGCAGCGTGAGCGTCAGCAAAGGCGACACCGTGGAAAAAGGCGAGAAGATCGGGGTGATGGGCCAGACCGGAGACGCTACGGGCGTTCATCTGCACTTCGAAGTAAGGGTCAACGGCGATCCGGAAAATCCGCTGAAGTTCTTAAACTAGACCAACATTGTGAGCGTTTATCGGCAGTTTTTGCCGGTAGGCGCTTTTTATATTTTTTCATAGAAGTCTATAAAGGTATGGTAAAATAGTTAAGTAGAGAATCAGACCATCAAGGGGAGCGTGTGGATTCATGTTCGGGAAAATACTTGTGGTGGATGACGAACAGCCGATTGCCGATATACTCAAATTCAATCTGGAAAAAGAGGGTCACCAGGTGATCTGCGCTTTTGACGGAGGAACTGCGGTCGAGCTGGCGCTGTCGGAGAAGCCGGACTTGATTTTACTGGATTTGATGCTGCCCGTTAAAGATGGAATGGATGTTTGCCGCGAGGTTCGGGCGCATTTGAATACACCGATTATCATGCTAACTGCCAAGGATACGGAGCTGGACAAGGTGCTCGGTCTGGAAATGGGTGCGGACGATTATGTGACCAAACCGTTCAGCATGCGGGAGATCGTGGCGAGGGTAAAAGCCCATTTGCGCAGACAGAACAAGACGGTATCCAATCCGCCGGAGCCCGAGGAGCAGCAGGGCATCCGCATTGCCAACCTGCTGATAGACAGCGACATGTACGTGGTTTATAAAGACGACGCGGCGCTGGACCTGACCCATCGGGAGTTTGAGCTGATCCATTATATGGCCAAAAATTCGGGCAAAGTGATGACCCGCGAGCATCTGCTGCAAGTTGTGTGGGGCTTTGAATATTTGGGCGATATGCGCACGGTCGATGTGACGATCCGGCGTCTGCGGGAGAAGATCGAAGACGACCCGAGCAAGCCGGAGTTTATCATAACCAGAAGGGGACTTGGGTACATGATGCGAAATTCCAAATCGGGAGGCTTTTAATTCATGGGGAAGGTCCGCTTCTTTCAGACCATCCAGGCTCGCTTTATCATTATCTATGTGCTGCTTATTCTGATTGCGATGCAGCTGATCGGCGTTTATTTTGTCAAAACGCTGGAGAATACGTTCGAAAACACGTTTTCCCAGTCGCTGAACAATCAGGTTGAACTGCTGACCAAATTTGTCGAGCCTTATCTTGAAGCCAATCAAGAGGGAAAAAACACCGAAGGCAAAAACTTTCAACAGGATCTGGAAGAGGTCGTCAAAAATTTAAACACGATCAGCAAAGCGGAAATTCAAATCATCGATTCAAACGGAATCATTCTAAGTACGACATCGCTGAAAAATCGCGTGCTGGTCGGACAGAAGACGACGCAAACCGAAGTCAGCCGGGCGCTGCAGGGAATCAAGGTCGACTCGGGAACGATCGTCGACGCAGCCGGCATCCGCTATAAGGTGCTCGCGATGCCGATCGGCGGCGGGGGCAAGGTACTGGGGGCCGTATATATGGTGGCCTCGATGGAGGATTTGTTCGACCGCATCAAGTCGATCAATCGCATATTCGTTTCCGGAACGCTGATTGCCCTTGTGCTTACCGTTTTCCTCGGCGTGATTCTCGCGCATACGATCACCAACCCGATTAAAGAGATTACCAAGCAGGCGACGGTGATGGCGGAAGGGGATTTCAACCGCCAGGTGAATGTCGTCAGCCATGACGAGATCGGCCAGCTTGGCTACGCCTTTAACAATATGACCAACCGTTTGAAGGAAGCCCTGTCCTTAAACGAAGAGGAGAAAGAGAAGCTCTCCTCCATTTTGGCCAATATGAGCGACGGCGTGATTGCCACCGATAATTTGGGCAAGGTGATTGTCGCCAATTCGAAAGCAAAGCGGATGCTGAAGCTCCAGGAAGAGGACTTGCACGACATCGACATCGCCGATGTGCTCGGAATGATGAAGGAGCAGACCGGAAAGTATGTGCTCGGTGAAAACAAGACAACGATGATCGAATTGAGCCAAAAGGACGAGGAGCCGCTGCAAATCCGCGTCACCTTTACGCCGATTCACAGGAGAGGCAAAGGGGTTACCGGAACGATAGCGGTGCTGCAGGATGTGACCGAGCAGGAGAAGCTCGAGCAATCGCGCAAGGAATTCGTGGCCAACGTCTCGCATGAGCTGCGCACGCCGCTGACCACGATCAAAAGCTATCTGGAAGCGCTCGATGACGGGGCCATTGAGGACCCGGCGCTTTCTCGCAAGTTTGTCACCGTGACGCGCAATGAAGCGGAGCGCATGATCCGCTTGGTTACCGACCTGCTGCAGCTTTCCCGTCTTGACAACAAGCAGGAGGTATTGACCAAAGAACCGACGGATATGTATACGATGCTGGAGGAAGTGGCCGACCGCTTCTCTTTTCAGCTGCGTCAAAAGCTGATCGAAATCAGCGTGCATGCCGACGGAAATCTTCCGCCTGTCATGCTTGATCCCGATCAAATCGACCAGGTGCTGGACAACCTCGTATCCAATGCCATTAAATATACGCAGGAAGGCGGAATGATCGAGATTATGGTCAAACGCCCGATGGAGCAGCAGATTTCGGTTACGATCGCCGATACCGGAATCGGCATTCCGAAGAAGGACCTGCAAAAAATCTTCGATCGCTTCTACCGTGCAGATAAGGCGAGATCCCGCAGCATGGGAGGGACAGGCCTGGGCCTGTCTATTGCCCGGGAAATTATTCGTGCGCACGGAGGCGCGATCGCGATCGAGTCGGAGCTGGGCAAGGGCACCAGCGTTACGTTCGTGCTGCCGCTCCAACAGGAAGGAAGTGAACCGGCTTGAGGGAGAAGGTCAAAACCTTCGTGCTGATTGTTCTGGTTTTTGCAAGCTTGGGACAGAGCTATATCCTGGCCTACAGTACTCCACATTTTGAAGCGATCAATGAAAGTGAATATATCGAAACGCAAAAGATGGGAACGCAGGAAAAGCTGGAAAATCTGATCAACCCCAATGAGATCGTGCTGCATTTTGGAGAGGACCGGCATACGGTGCTGTACCCGGACATGACTTTTTTCAACCTGATCTACAATACGTTAAAGGATGAGAGAGCTTTCGAAGGACTGCATGTGACCAACAACTGGAGCAAAGATTGGGAGCAGTACAGAAAGAACTATAAAGGCGTGGAAATTCGCTATCACAGCGGCATTTCCTTGAGCTTGCTGCACGGGATTTTGCAAATCAAGGGTGATACGCTGTACGAAAGCGACAAGATCAACCGGATTTGGCTGCTTGTCAACGACAATCAGGAAGTGCACATTTATTTCTTTTCCGATAACAGCCCGGTTGTATATGAAGCCTCCAATGCCAACATCACCGAAAAGGATATTGAAACCTTCGTCGGCTTCGGTACGTATTGGGCTGAATCGGGACACGGCTATCAATCGAAAACCGGCGACTACTATATTCCCCTGCAGGATATCAGCATGAAGCGGCTGCGCTACAGCTATACTTCGATTACGCCCGAGCAGATGGAGAACAGCCTGTTTTCCGATCCGGCGATCACGCGCAACATCCAGGAGAAGGATGGAACGGAAATCTATACGGACGGCAAAAGGGGCATGCAGATCAACAATGAACAAAAGTGGATGGTGTTCTCCGATTCGATCGCACCGGTTGACAGCGGACACAACACCGAGGACGATATGTACGCCGCAGTCCAGTTTATCAATCAGCACGGGGGCTGGAACAGCAAATATCAGCTGTATGCCGTCAATCGCGGGCTGCAGGACGGTGGACAGACGATCATTTTCCGCCAGTATGTCCGCCCGTTTCCCGAATCGTATCCGGTCATCAATACCGGCGATATCAATTTCGGCTATATCAAGCTGGTGATGCAGAAGGGCGCCGTTTCCGATTATGAACGGTCGCTGATCACGCTCGATCCGAAAAGCGTGGAGGAAAGAAACGGCGTGCTTCAGGGAGGCGAAGCGCTGCAAAAACGAATTGGCCGTTATGCAAATAAAAGCAGGATTGCCTCTGTTTTTCCCGCTTATCGTGCGGAGATCAGCGGCAATTATGTCGATTTGATTCCTGTATGGGCCGTGGAATTACATGACGGCGAGCTGGATGTGCTGAAATAATGGGAGCAGCCGAGGAGGGATAGCGTATGGAATGGGGCCGTGCCAAATCGATTCTGATCCTGGCCTTTTTACTTTTGAATTTGCTGCTTGCCTATCAGCTTTGGATGGGCAAGCTGGAGACGGAGAAGAAAACCGTAAGCGGCATGGAGTTCACCCAGGACATCCGCCAGCTGATGGAACAGAAGAATATCCGGATGGCGGCGAGTCTGCCCAAGGAAACACCTAAACTGCAGGAGATCACCGTCACGTTTCATCAGGGGTATCCTGCAGAAGAGCGGATGCTCAAACAGCCGGTCCGCAGCAACAGGGTGTTAAGCGAAGACGGGAACAGCGCCGTATTTTCCCGGGAAATTCCCAAGCTGCAGGACTATCACTTGGACACGGTTGAAAGCTCGGGAAAGGTCTACGTGCTGCACCAGACGTATAGAGATCTTCCGATGTTTGAGGTGAATCTTAAGCTATTTGTGAGCGAGGGCTTCATCACCGGCTTTACGCAGCAAAATGCGGATGTAATGGCCGCATCGGAACAGAAGGAGCAGAAGGTGCTGAGCAGTGTTACGGCTATCAGCAGCCTGGTGGAAAACAACTATTTGCCTGCTGATTCGGTGATCACCGACGTGCAGCTCGGCTTTCACGGACAAATATTTGATTCGGAAACGCAGGTGCTGGCGCCGTATTGGAGGATTAGCACCAAGCATGGAGAAGTCTATTATGTACATGCCATTACCGGAGCAGTCGCTGCACCGCAAAAGGAGAAATAAAAGCATGAGTTTACGTTTCAGTGTTTTGGCCAGCGGTTCAACCGGGAATTCGCTGATTGTGGAAAACCCGGAAGTGAAGGTGATGATTGACGTTGGACTGAGCATGAAGAAGATCGAGGCGCTGCTCAAGGAGCGGCAAACGGCGGCGCATGACATTAAAGCGATTTTCGTCACCCATGAGCATTCCGATCATATCAAGGGGCTTGGCGCTTTGGCGCGAAAATATCATCTGCCCGTCTATGCCAACGAAAAAACTTGGAGTGAGCTTGAGCGCCATGTCGGCGAGCTGTCCGGCGAGCAGAAGATCGTCATGGGTACCGGCGAGACGATCCGTTTTGCAGGCTTGTCCGTAGAGTCCTATGCCATTTCACACGACGCTGCCGATCCTGTCGGCTACTGCTTCAGCGACGGGAATGAAAAAATCAGCCTTGCCACCGATTTGGGTTATATGAGTCCGAAGGTAAAGGAAAAGCTGTATGAATCCGATGTGCTCATTCTGGAATCCAATCATGATGTGGAAATGCTGCGCGTGGGTCGATATCCATGGAATATCAAGCGGAGAATCCTCAGCGATACGGGTCATTTATCCAATCTTTCCGCAGCAGAAGCGCTGTGCGAGATCGCTTCGGAGAAGACCAAGCGGGTATACCTGGCGCATTTAAGCCGCGATCACAATTTATTGGATTTAGCCAGGCTGACGGTTCATAACCTATTAGAAGAAAACGGTGTGCTGCGCAAGCACAAGGATCTGAAGCTGATGGATACATATTTTGATCGCCCTACGCTATGGGATGTTGTGTCGGAATGTTGAGGCATTCCGCTTCCAACTCGGCGATCTTCTTTTGAAACTCCCTTTTTTTGATGATTTCTTTTTCCGTCAACAGCTCGATCAGCGCCGTCAGCAGCAGGGTATTATGATAATGGCTTTGTTTTAGATCAGCCAGCTTGCCGATCCAATCGATTTCATCGAGATGGGAATGCATGCTCATGGTTTAAGTCTCTCCTCACAGGAATAATGGTGATTTCTACTTAGTATAATCCGGATTGCTAGGAAATATTCATATCGGATTCACTAGAATTGCGATAAGATGGGCATAATACAAGAAGGAGGGGAGCGCCGATGAGCTTCTGGGGCGACGACTTTTATTCCCCAAAAATTGCAAGGCGCAGATTCTATCAACGACGACCGGGTTTCGGCAGAAGCGGTTTTGGCCATAGAAGCAGCTTTCGGGGAGGCGGAGGGTCTCCTTGGGGAGTTTTTTTTATCGCGCTGTTGCTGGTGCTTGTATTATTGGCCGCCATCTTCGTCATTCGCCTTGCGGCGGGCACAAGCGGCAGCGGTCAAACTGCCGTTGTGGATGCGGTGGAGAGGATCGATCCGGCAATCGTCAGCGTGTTGAGCCAAAAGGGAGGCGGCAATGGATCTCAGCCCAATTCGATCATGCTCGGCTCGGGCGTGATTTTCGATCGAAGCGGACAGCGCGCGCTGATCGTAACCAACGAGCATGTGATCGACGGCGCCGACAAGATTGAAATTGTGCTCGGAAACGGAGACAAACGAACGGCGACCTTGATCGGGAAAGACAAAATCACCGATCTGGCGCTTTTGGAGATCGATGCCAAGGGCATTTCGCGAATTGCCCATTTCGGCAGTTCGGCGCAATTAAAGCCCGGAGAAACGGCGATTGCCATCGGCAATCCGCTGGGGCTCGGGATATCGCCGACCATCACGGTGGGCGTGATCAGCTCGCCGGACCGGACGATTCCCGTTTCCTTAAGCGGAAGCGGCACGCCCGATTGGGAAATTGACGTGATTCAGACGGATGCGGCGATTAATGCCGGCAACAGCGGCGGCGCGCTGGTCAATCTGGACGGCAGCGTGATCGGCATCAACAGCCGCAAGATCATGGAGTCCGGCGTGGAGGGGATGGGATTCGCCATCCCGATCGATCAGGTGAAGCCGGTGCTTGCCGATCTGAGAAAATACGGTACCGTGAAAAGGCCGTATCTGGGCATTTATCCGGAGGATTTGCAGGCTTTCGCATCCGGTACCGACGTGCTGCTGCTTCCGAAATCGGTGAAAGCGGGAGTGGTCGTGGTCGAAGCGACAGGGCCGGCCAAAAAGGCTGGGATCAAGAGCAATGACGTGATCGTCGCTTTGGATGGCAAGCCGGTGAATTCCACCCTAGATCTGCGCAAATATTTGTATGATTCCAAGCACATCGGGGATTCGATCGAAGTGACCTTTTACCGTAAGAGCCAAAAGCAAAGCGTCAGCTACAAGCTGGAGGAAATGCCGCAGGGCAATTAAACAGCAGGAGCAGGGAGGACCAACGCCTTTTATGTATGTAGTTTGCAAAGAACATCTGGAACTGGCCATCGATCGATTCGTAGACGAATATGAAGAAGCCCCCGATATTATCGATTTGCAGCAGACCGCTTTTACCGCATGGACGCCTCCGGAGCGGTGCGAGGAACACGGATGCGGGCAGGAGGGCCGTTTTCTGGTGATTTGAGGAGGGCGAGAGTGATGTCCCCAATAAAGATCAGCTGGCGTTCCACGGGTGCCTGCAAGAGTCGCACGAGCTCCCGGAAGCCGTTGCACATGCCCCGCGCGATCCGTTGGACTGGCTCCCGTCAACTGTTCATGTAAATCCGGTTAGGCCCCCTTAATCTGGAGTCTTGCCCACAATCGTTTAATCATTTGTAGAATAGCTAATTTTTTCAAGGCGTTACATCGCTTTATGAAATACGGATGAATCCTCCAGTGTCTTGACCCACTTCGAAAACTTCGCTGGAGGCATTCGCTTTAGGCTGCCATGCATCTTGCGGTTGTTGTAGAAGTCCATATATTGATCCAGTGCTTCATAGGCTTCCTCGAAGGTCAGGAAGTCCCTTTTGCTAAACAGATCGCGTTCAAGCAGACTATGGAACGACTCCATATAAGCATTTAGATTCGGTGTCCGCGGTGGGATACGTTCATGCACGATGTCCAGGCTCTCACACGTATCTCCAAATAACTTGCTGACGAACTGTGGCCCATTGTCTGTGCGAATGACAGGCATCGTTTCACCCGGCTTGATCCGGCTCTGCAGGGCATGCCCTAGCGTTTGAACCACGTGTTTGGTTTCACAGACCGGCCCTCTGTACTGCCCAACAACAACGCGATCAAACACATCAATGATGCTGAGTACAAAAAAGAAACGCTCTTTTCCAATCACATAGCCATATTTAATGTCCATCTGCCAGAGTTGGTTTAATCCCGTAATGACCCGGTTCTTCGGCAATCTGCGCGGATGCGTTCGAACCCGCTCACGCTGTTTTTGAAGAATCCCTAGTTCCTTGCACAGGCGATACGATTTTTTTTTGTTTAGCGTCACACCATATCGATCACGAATACATTGCGCAAGAAGTTTGTAGCCGTAGACATGTTCTTCACCTTCGAGGAGTTCGAGCAACCATTCCTTGATTTGTTCGTCACATACTTTTTCATTGGTTTCCGTGTGAGAGTATCCGGGAATAGGACGACCCCTCTGACGATCTGAAGGTGACTCTGTTTTCGGGCTAGCGGCTCGCTTCTTTCGATCATAGTAAGTGGATTCTGCCAAGCCAACGGTGGCCAAGACCAGTGTTGCTTTTTCTCCCCGCTTAATGAACTGGTCTGCTACTTCGTATTTTTCGGATAAGCGGGGTTGGTCTTTTTTAAAAGCTCCCGAAGGATCTCGTTTTCAAGTTCTTTTTCACCAAGTACCTTCATCGCTTTTTCATACTTTTCTTCGAGTTCTTGTAGTCTCATCAGCTGCTGTAGATGTTCGTCAGGTGCGGGAATTTCATCCTCACTGATCTGATCGCGGTATGTCCTCACCCATTGACGAACTGTCTCGGGGTGTAGGCCATACGTTCTGGCAACTACACCTGCCTTAATGCCCGATAATACTTCTCGAACCACTTTTAAACGAAACGCATCTTTCCTATTCCCCATACTGAATCCTCTCCCTTAATAGCATTGTAAATCCTTGTGGGTGAGTTCTCCAGTTTATTAAGGGGGCCTAGGAGAATCTGCAGGTAATCAAGCGGACGAGTCCCGATTAGCCGGGATCTGTTGCTAGACCGCCAATTTACCTGCAGATCTGCATTAACGTTCGGAGAAAAGCCTTGAAGTGAGAAAATTACCTACAGAAATGCATTAACGCCTAGCGGGAAGCGCGAGAAAGTGTGAGTATGCGCGAGTAAGTGTCCATTTGCGTAAAATCGGATCGTCAATTTTTTGGCGGTCTTTCTTGTTTGACGTGCTGAAATGGCAACTTTTCAAGGTACGCGGCTTTTTCATCATACATCGTGCAGTGGAGAAGCGGGTTTTCGACCGAAGACAGAGTCGGACAGGCTTTTCCAAAATGCGCAATCGGGAGGTAAAACCTATGCAAATTCACATTATTGCCGTCGGCAAGCTGAAGGAACGCTATTTGCTGCAGGGCATCGCCGAGTATGCGAAACGGCTTGGCCCATATGCCAAGCTGAACATCACCGAAGTCGCCGACGAGAAAGCCCCTGAGGCGCTAAGCGCCGCAGAAGAGGCGATTATCCGCGACAAGGAAGGCGAGCGGATGGCGGCGCACATTCGACCGGACAGCCATGTCATCGCCTTGGCGATTGACGGAGAACTCTGGAGCTCGGACGAGCTGGCCGGCCACCTCGACCATCTGGCTACCTACGGCAAGAGCCACGTCACCTTCTTCATCGGCGGCTCGCTCGGCCTCTCCGGTGCCCTGCTGCGCCGCGCCGACCGCAAGCTCTCCTTCGGCCGTATCACCTATCCCCACCAGCTGATGCGCCTGGTACTGGTGGAGCAGGTTTATCGCGCGTTTAAGATTCTGCGGGGAGAACCGTATCATAAGTGAGGAGAAATTTGTGATTCGGACTATGCACGATTTTACGAAAGAGGATGGATATTAAGCGGATCACTAATCTATAATGAATTGAAACACTGCGACGCAAATTATTCGGATGTGAAGTAATAATTGCATCGCCTTGAGGACTGAATATCTCTTATTTTCCAGGGGATTCAGTTGCCAGGCGCTGTTTTTGTTGTATGGGCTCGAGATTTGTTGATTCTTTGTTGAGTCTAAATTGGTATAGTGGTAGTTAAATGGAATTTAGAGCATATCGAGGGCATATCGGAACAATTGAAAGATCATGTTCAGTGTAAAAGATACAAGAATTAAGGAAGGAAGGTTTTGCTGTGAACAAAAAACGTCGTTTCAAGCGGATCAGAACTTTTATAGTATGGGTGTTGATTTTCGGACTTATCATGCCACTACTGCCCGTACAACAAGAAAAGGTTTATGCAAGCGCCAGTTCCGTTTTTACCACCGCATACATACCAAGTTATAACAGTGGTACTCTTGCGGGTGTCGTGGATGTGGTCGATTTGACAACCGGTACGGTGCAAGCGACGCCCATCACGGTAGGCTCACAGCCGGCCAGCGCGGCCGTCAATCCGAACGGAACGCAGGTTTTTGTCGCCAATGCGGGAGACAATACCGTCTCCGTGATTGATCCCTCGACGAATACCGTAACAAGTACGATTAATGTTGGTACAAATCCCCACGGCATTGCTTTCAATGCGGACGGCAGCAAGGCTTATGTTGCTAACAATGCAGACGGTACGATTTCTATTATTAATACGAGTACGCTGGCGGTGACTTCGCCTATTTCCACCGATATAGGTCCTGTGGATATGGTGGTGGTTGGAGGAAAGCTGTATGTCCTCTGTACCAATGCCAGTACTGTCGATGTCGTCGATCTGACAACCAACACAGTAACCAGTAAAATTACTGTAGGTTCGGGTCCAAACGGCTTGTCAGTCAATCCGGCCGGAACCAAAATTTATGTCGCAAACGAGAATGATAGCACCGTCTCTGTGATTGATACTTCCAGTGATTCGGTAACCGCCACAGTGACTGTCGGAACCGGTCCGAAGGCAACGGAGGTTTCACCGGATGGGAGTAAAGTTTATGTGGCAAACCATGGTGACAGTACCGTTTCCGTGATTAATGCGAGCACCAATGCGGTGTCCTCAATTTCCCTGCAGGGTACTGCATCTCCTGCCGCTATCGGGGTCTCCCAAGACGGCACCCGCGCGTACGCGGTCAATGTTGGCGACTACAACATCAGCGTGATCGATACCTCGAATAATAACGTCCTGAGCACGTACAATGGTTTGAGCGCCAATTCGTACATCCTCGGGAAGTTTATGGTGCCTACGGCCTTGGTAACAACACCGGCAGCGCCGACGAGCTTGAGTGCCTCGGCGGGGAATGGTCAGATCACGCTGAATTGGACGAGCTCGCCGAATACGGTGACATACAGTGTGTACAAAGGGCCGTCTGCAGGAAACTACGGCGCTTCGGCCATTGCCTCCGTCTCGGGTACGGCATCCAGCTATACGGCTACAAGTCTGACAAACGGAACGACCTACTACTTTGCGATAAAAGCAACCAATTACGGAGGCACGAGCGGATACTCCAATGAAGTGAGTGCAACGCCCACCGCCGCTCCCACCTATACGGTGACGTATAACGGCAACGGAAACACGGGAGGCAGTGTGCCGACGGACAGCAATACGTACCTGCAGAGCGCTTCGGTGACCGTTGCCGGCAACACCGGGAATCTGACGAAGAGCGGTTACACCTTTGCCGGATGGAATACGGCAGCGGACGGCAGCGGAACGACTTATGCCGTCGGCTCTGCCCTTGCCATGGGTACGGCCAATGTGACGCTGTATGCGAAGTGGCAGGTGTCAGTCTCGGCGCCGGTGGCGCCGACTGGTCTGAATGCGATGCCGCTGAATGGTCTGGTTATGCTGACCTGGACGGGTTCGACAGGAGCGACTTCATACGAGGTGTACCAAGGAACCACTACGCTCAGCTATGGCGCCTCGGCAGTCGCTACTGTAACCGGTACAACAGCTTATATCACAGTACCAAACGGAACCAACTACTACTTCGTGGTGAAAGCCGTGAATAGCGGCGGCTCCAGCGGATATTCCAATGAAGCGAGCGCCATGCCAGACTCCATGGCGGGGTATACCGTGATCTATAACGGAAACGGAAATACAGGTGGAAGTGCGCCGATCGACAGCAATCCATACCCTAATGGAATTCCGGTTACTGTTGCCGACAACACTGGAAATCTGACGAAGACCGGCTTACACTTTTGATGGATGGAATACTGCAGCAAATGGAAGCGGTACACCATATGCTGCCAATGACCCCCTGTGGATGGGCTCAGCTAATG
>CAZESH010000082.1:0-14931 GCA_964514665.1 uncultured Caryophanales bacterium | reverse complement strand
TCCCCCAGTTGCAGTTTCATGTTTAATACATTGGTTTACCTGACTTTCACATAACAATTAATTTGCGAATTTCGCAAATAAACTAACCTACCTCAAAAATTTCTGTATTTCTTTTTTTGTTCGACCGGGTGGTGGGTTTGTGTACCTTTAGTTTGGTATTCTTAATTGTCGTCAAGCGACGTCAGGCGGTCGAGCGGGCTTTGGATGCGTCGAATGTCTTTGATGCTTACGTGTGTGTAGATCTGGGTTGTGCGCGGGTTTTCGTGGCCGAGGAGCTCTTGGATGTAGCGCAGGTCGGTGCCGTTCTCCAGCAGGTGGGTGGCGAAGGAGTGGCGCAGGGAGTGGACGCTGACCGGCTTGTGCAGGTTGGCCTTGCACTTGGTTTGCTCGAACACCTTTTGCACGGTGCGCTCGGTCAGATGCTTGTCGCCTTGCTGTCCCGGGAACAGCCAGGTGGTCGGGGTTTCCGCATCCAGATAACGCTGAAGCACATGCAGAGCCTGCTGCGACAAAATCGTCTGGCGATCCTTCTTGCCCTTTCCCTGACGAATTCGCAATGTCCCGCGGGATGTATCGATATCGGAGAGACGCAGCCGAACGACTTCGCCCACCCGCAATCCGGAAGAATAGATTAAAGCCAGAATGGCTTTGTGTTTCAAGTTCTGAACGGTCCCGATCAGCAGCAAAACCTCCTCTGCGGAGAGCACATTGGGAAGCTTCTTTTCCTTTTTGGGACGGACAAAGGCTGCATCCGGTTCATCCCATCCCCTTACATGGATCAAATAAAATTTGACCGCGCTGATCGCCTGGTTGATATGAGCCAGGGAAAGTCCCTCATGGTTAAGCTGCAAGGAGTATCTGTTTAGCGCATTGCTGTTTAAAGCGATTTTGTACTTGCCGATAAATGCAAAAAAACGTTTGACCTGCCCGCAATAAGCGCGTGTCGTTTTGAGGCTGTACCCTTTCAGCCTCAGTTCGTCTTGAAGCAGCCGGATTTGGCGGGGAATCGCAGCATGGAGTTCGTCCAGCCCCCTGCTTCCCCATTCCAACTCCTCCGGCTTATGGGCGCAAGCTTTCCGCAGCGCAGGACATTCCGCGCGCAGCACTTCTTCCACCAGCACACGGCCATCGGAAAAAGCTTCCAGAAGCAGATCAATGTGAAGCACCGTATAGGGGATCATCCACAGTTTGCTTTCGCCGTCCCATTTCCTTCCGGAAATCGCTTTTATGCGTTGGATGTGCTGGGGATGAAATTTTTGCAGCTTGACCCCTAAATATTGTTCGTTCAGCTTGCAAATCAGGATTAGCATGGGGGGCGATCACCGATCCTTCCTCCGATTATAGCAATTTATGCTAATTTTGGGAACAAAAAAGGAGACCTGACGAAAATCGCAAAAATGGCGATTTCATCCGAGTCTCCGATGCTTTCGGTGCCAAGCGGTCGCTGACCGATGTTGCTATGGATCCATTATATAGGTACTGGAAGAAAATGTCGATAGCTCGCTTGGGTAAGATTTTTATATGAGTTGACACGGAGCCCTCATCAGCGGCTGTCCGCTTATTTTCCTCTTTGGCGGATTTGCCCGCCGCTGCCCGCGAATATTCGACAGCAAAGCCGGACTTCACGGCATGAACAAGTCATGCCTTACCAACGGGGAGTTTTTCAGTTCGCGCAGCGTTCCCGATCCTGTGCCGAACATGGCCGCGCGAAACTCGAATTCGATGCGCCGCATGAGATCGTCCAGCTTCTCATCTGAAGCCGACGCACTCTCCAGCATGCTTCTGCCGATTCCGACCATGTCGGCTCCAAGCGCGATGCATTTGGCCGCATCCACTCCGTCAGCGATCCCGCCGCTTGCGATAAGCGGCGCCGAAGCATCTGACTGCCGCACTTCCTTGATGCACTGCGCCGTAGGAATGCCCCAGCCGGCGAATGCATCGGCAGCTTTGATGCGCATGGCGTCGCCGGAGCGAAATTGCTCCACTTTGATCCAGGAAGTCCCGCCTGCCCCGGCAACGTCGATAAAGCTTACGCCCGCGTCGAGCAATTTGCGCGCAAGCCGGCCGCTGATGCCCCAACCGACCTCTTTCACCCCGATCGGTACCTCGAGCGCGGCGCACAACTTCTCGATTTTACCGAGCAGTCCGGAAAAATCCGTATTGCCTTCGAGCTGAAAAACCTCCTGCATGCTGTTCAAATGCAAAATCAGGGCATCCGCCTGAAGCAGCTCCACAGCCCGTCTGCAGTGCTCTTCCGTATAACCGTAATTCAATTGAACCGCGCCCAAATTGGCGAACAGCAGAATATTGGGAGCATACTTCCGCACATCAAAGGTTTCCGCCGTATCCTGATGCTCAAACGCCGTACGCATCGAACCGACGCCCATCGACCACCCGCGGTGTTCGGCAAACTCGGCCAGCCTGCGATTGATCGCCCCGGCCCGCATCGTTCCGCCCGTCATGGAGCTGATCAAAAACGGGGTTTTAGTCGGCTTGTTTAAAAATACGGAGGACATATCGATATCGGAGAAGTTCAGCTCCGGAAGGGCATTATGCACGAATCTGAAGGCCTTCAGACCCGTGGAAATCCGCTCTCCCCCGACATCTTCGCGCAGACAGATATCGATATGCTCCGATTTTCTTTGCTTCAGCTGTTCTTTTTCCGTCTTCTGACGGTCCATACCGTTTCCTCCAGTCTCATAACCTCGTATTTACGGCTCTCTCTCCGGCAGACTGGCGACATAGCTGTCCGACATCTCCAGCAGCTTCAAGGCGCGGTTGAAATCGTCTTCGTCCTGCTGCCTGCTGCCTCCGATGCGGCCATCCCCGACTGCTATTGTTGTCCCGTCGCGGAATTGCTCGCCGGGAATATTGATCACATCGTCGTTAATAAATGAACCGCTTGGCAAATAGTAGCGCTGCGGCAGCAGATTATGGCTTTGATTCAACAAATCCTCGCCAAAATACACGTGGTCCTTCAGGGAAACGCCGAGCAAATTTGCGATCGTCGGCATAAAATCGACCTGCCCGCCCAGTTGGGAAACCGTCTTTTCCTCGGTTACGCCCGGAATGGTGACGATCAGGGGAATATTCATCATTTCCTCATATTGGTACTCTTTGCCCAGCAGTTCCTTGAGCAGAGCCTTGTCATCATCGCTGAGCGAATTAATCGGCAGTCCCATGTGATCGCCGTAAACAACAAGCACGGAGTGGTCCCAAATCCCGGCTCGCTTCAGCCGATCGATCAAAATCCCGAGAGCGTAATCGGCATAATTCTCCGCTTGCAGATAATCGCCGACAAACGTGCCGAGATCCTTTCCCGGCAGTGCGAGCTTGATTTTGCGCTGCGGAAGATCGAAGGGATGATGGCTTGACATCGTGATGATATTGACGTAAAACGGTTTTCCCGCTTGATCCAGCTTCTGCAATTCGTCTACCGTTTTATTAAACAGCACCTCATCGGACGCTCCGAACATCACCGGATCCTCGTCTCCGAAATATTCGGCATCGTAATACTTGTCAAAGCCAAGTGCCGGATATAGATTCTTGCGGTTCCAAAAAACGGCGTCGTTGGTATGAAAAGTCCGGGTTGTATAACCGTTTTCCGCCAAAAGCTTGGGAAGACTCGGCAGCGATTTGTATCCGTAGGTTTGCGAAGCCGCACCGTCTGGCGGTATGTAATAGGAGGTATTCAGCATAAACTCCGCATCCGCTGTATTTCCCTGTCCGACCATTTGATAGATGCGGGGAAAATAAAAGCTTTCTTTGATCAAGCTGTTCAGAACCGGAGTTACTTCCTTGCCGTCAATCTTGAGCCCATGCAAAAAATTCTGCATCGCCTCTACCTGTACGACAATAACATTGCGTCCTTTGGCGGCTCCATAATAAGCGGGAGATTGCGGCATTTGAATACCCTTGGCTTGCTCGATCGCCGAACGTGTCACGAGCTCCGGATTGATCAAGGTGCGCGGTTCAAGATCGCCGATTATCGTATCAAGCTCATAGCTGACGATGCCCATTTTCTCGGCTCGCTTAATATCGTTCACAATATCTGCATGCATTCCCATGTTAATCAAGGCCAGGATCGCGGAACCCGCAAGCAGCCCCCCTGCTGCACGTACAGGAATGGGAGGAACGCTCAAACTCCAGCGTCTGATTTTTTTGACAAAACCGTATAACAGCAAGTAAACCACAATGTCGGTATAAATAAACAAAAAGTAAGGATGCAGCAGCTGCATCACGCTGGCGTCGACTTCCGTGACCTGTCCGGCTTGCTGCAGCGCCCGGTAGGTAACCACCACGCCGAAGTATTTGCTGTACATGATGGCGGCAAAATAAACGCAGGTGATGATCACATTGGCGATCATGTAAGCCATCACTTTCCGCTTCCTTGCCAGCAGCTCAATGGCAAAAAAGAATACAAACAAAGCGGGCAGCTCGGTCACGGCGGACAGCAAAAAATTGGTTTCCTGAAAAATCACATATCTGGCCAAAGACAGCTTGATCATCATGATGACGGTAAAAATCACAAAGGGACTGTACCGGGAAGCTTGCAAAAACCATTTTGACATGTCTTTTAACCCCCGAAACACGCAAATCATTAATGCGACAAATGTTATCATACCATAATTTACACATGATTCGTCAGAGGAAATACCGCAGCCAAACGTAAATCGTCGATACAACCATCGAAAGCACCATGATGGGGATGCCGTAAAGCAAAAATCGGGCAAACGATATGCGGTAGCCTTCCTTGGCCGCCAAGCCGCTGACAACTACATTCGCACTGGCGCCGATCAGCGTTCCATTGCCGCCGAGACAAGCCCCGAGCGACAAGCTCCACCACATCGGATTGAGGTCCTGAAGACCCAGTCTGCCCATCTCCTTGATCAACGGAATCATCGCCGCGACCAGCGGAATATTGTCGACAAACGCCGAAGCGATCGAACTGAACCATAAAATCAGGATAGAGCTGTAAAACGGGTTTCCCTTGGTGATGGCCATAGCCCCTGAAGCCAGATCTGCAATCACTCCTGTTTTCACCAGACCGCCGACGAGAATGAACAAGCCGATGAAAAAGAAAATCGTGCTCCACTCCACCCCGGCAAGCGACCTTTCCAGATACTTCTCCCCGGAAATAAGCAGCAGCAGAAAGGCGCCGGTCAAAGCGATCACCGCGGTTTCCGTATCGATGATTTGATGCATGAAGAAACCGCCTATCGTCAGCGCAAGCACAATCAACGATTTTTTCAAAAGACGGGAATCGGTGATTTCGTCCAAAGCGTTCAATTCAAGAATCGATTTGCACAAAGACGCATTTGCCTTCAGGCCGCCTTTCCAAAATAAAATCAGGATGAAAATCGTCAACACGAGAATAACGGCAACAACCGGAGCCAGATTGTTGATAAAGGCGATAAACGAAAGGGAGCGGTTCGCCCCCCCGATCATCAAATTCGGCGGATCGCCGATCAATGTCGCGGTTCCCCCTATATTGGACGAAAATATTTCCGTCATCAAGAAAGGAAAAGGAGACACATTCAATCTTCGACTGATGCTGAAAGTGACGGGAACGATCAACAGCACAGTCGTTACATTGTCGAGAAAAGCGGAGGCGATCGCCGTAATCAAGCTGAGCGCAATCAAGATCTTGACCGGCTCGCCCTGCGCTTTTTTCGCCGCCATGATCGCCAAATAACGGAAGAAGCCCGTTTCCGCAATGATTGAAACGATCACCATCATCCCGATCAACAGCCCCAATGTATTAAAATCAATGACCTTTACCGCCGCTCCTTCATCAAGAATTCCCACAAGCAAAATGATCCCGGCGCCGAGCATCGATACGATCGTACGGTGAATTTTCTCCGAAATAATCAAGGCATAAGCGAGTAAAAACAAAACAACTGCAATCCATGCTTCCTGAGACATGTCAAGCTTTCCCCTCCTTGAAATGAACCCGCTTGTCCGAAACAAGGTGCTGTTAACCCAATGTTCCCGTAAAATTGGGAAACTAACCCTTTATATCCGATTGAACTGAACGTATCTTACTCCACTTTTGGCAAAAAGGGAAGAACAAACCCGCTGCATAAGCAACAAAAAAAGAAAACGAAACATCTTCAGCGGACATGAATCCGCCATGTTTCGTTTTCGCCAAATGAAAATCAATGTCAGGATGAAAACAAACCGATTACCACCAAAAAAACGGAAGAGCAAACAGCGCAGTAAGCCCCAGCAGCGGCCAAATCCACGGGAATCCCCATCCCCAGCCAAAAGCTTTCGTTTGAACCTTCTCCATCCGGTTTGTCGCATGCTTTACAGAAGGATGCGCTTTGATTTTTTTCTGCAGATTGGCTACTGTCGCTTGCGGCACTTCAATCGGTCTCATAAACAAGTGTCCGTCATGTACCCGATCGATGATTCCGCAGCAGACATCGCCGTTCGCCAATACGGCTGCTACCGGTCTTCCGATATGAGGCGTAATTACGGTTTCAGTAATTGGATATTGTGCAATCAGTTCCATGCAATAACCTCCCTTCACGTTTGCGCTGATGCATTCTATGCGTTTGAAGGGAGCGCCCGACACGTTATATGTCACGGCTGCCGTGTAAAAAAATTAGCTGTGGAGAACAACCTTCTTATGTATGCTTGCCGATTCGTACCCGCCCATCACCACTTCAATCGCCCGAAGTCCGTCTTCTCCCGTGACCAGCGGCTGTTTTCCCTCTCTGACCGCGCCAATGAAATTCGCGATCAAGCCGAAATCCATATTGTCTCCCCAAGGTGCCCATTTGTATCCGGAGCGGTTGCTGTAAACATGCAATTTTTGCGCGGTCGCATCAACGGACAGCGTTCCTTCCGTGCCGAGCAGCTCCATGGTGACATCTCCCCATGTCGGATAAGTTTTGTTTCTGGACCAGCTGAAATCCAGCGTGGCAAAAACGCCGTTCTCGAACTCCAAGCTGAGTACACCGCAATCATCAGTCGGATATTCTGATATCAAACGGTCGGCTTCTGCATAAACATCCTTCACTTCTGATTTCAAAAACCAGCGCATCAAATCCACGACATGTACGGTATGATCCATCAAAGCTCCGCCTCCGGAAAGAGCGGGATCGACAAACCAGCCTCCGGGGTTGGTTCCCCTGTTCGTTCCCTTGATGGCCAATATTTTTCCGATCGCTCCTTGGTCGACAAGCTGTTTCGCCCTCTCCACCGAAGTGCTGAAACGAACGGGAAAAGCCGTACCCAACATTACGTTGTTGCGTTTGCAGGCGTCAATCATGATTTGCCCCGATTCGATATCCGTTGACAACGGTTTTTCGCACAAAACATGCTTTCCCGCCGCAGCTGCAGCCAAAACATGTCCGCAATGTTTGACGTTCTCCGAGGTAACGATGACCGCAGCGATATCCGTTTGCAGCAGCTGCTCCAGCTCGTGATAGAACACCGTTCCCAACTTTGCCGCCGCTTCCTCTCCGCGCTCTGCATTGTCGTCATAAATGCCCGCCAGCTGAACGTTCTCCATTTGCTGCAGCGCTTCGGCATACCCCCACGCATGCATATGCGCAAAGCTGACCACTCCCACTTTCATCCTGCCCACACTCCTTCTGAAGATTGTTCATCGCTTAACGGCAGCATGACCGATTGCCCGGATTTGATCGACGCTGCGGCGGCCAGGGAAATTTCCAGCGCGCGGTAAGCATCCTCCACACCGACCAGCGGTGCTTCCCCGCTCCGCAAGCACTCGATAAAATGCTTGAGTTCCAGATAGTACGGGCTCTCCTTCAAGGGACTCTCCGGTACGGCCACACCGCTGCGCTCCTTCTCCGGATTGGCGGAAACAAGCATTAACGAGCTGTCCTTCACGCTGTCATAATCGATAATGCCTGCTGTCCCGGCAATCTCCAGCCTCATCGTAAATGCGCCGTGCGACCAGGAGCCTTCCACATGGGCGATCACGCCGCTTTTAAAGCGAACCGTGACCAAAGCATAGTCTTTTCCCGATTTTTCCCGGCCGCCCAACCCTTTGGCAAAAACCCGTTCGGCTTCTCCAAAGCACCAGCGCAGAAAATCAAAATCATGAATGATCAAATCCATGGCGACGCCGCCGCTTTTTTGAAAGTCCGCGTACCAATTGTTCCAGCCCCTCGGGAATCCGGCAATTCTTGCAGTCCGGACAACGGCGGGAGTCCCGATTTCCCCTTGGTCGAGGATCTGTTTGGCTTTGCGGTATTCCGGAAAAAAGCGCAGCACATGGCCGACAAAAAGCCTCACTTGGCGGGACTGGCAAAAATCGATCATCTCGCGGGCGTCTTTAAGATTGCCCGCCAACGGTTTTTCGCAGATCACCGGCTTGTTGTTCGCTGCAGCCTTGAGCACATACTGCTTATGCAGATCGGTCGGCACGCATACATCAACAAGATCGACCTGCGGCAGCTTTTCAAGCGCTTGCTCGAAAGAATTGAAATGCTCCGCATTCCATTGCCTGCATAACGCTTCGGATTCCTCACCGGGGTCCACAACACCGGCCACCCGCACATCGTCCATGGCGGCATAAGCCCGGGCGTGGGTTTGCCCCATGGTGCCCGCACCAATCAACAGCACATTTAACATGTTGCACCTCCAATAGTCCATCTTGATTCATAGCACCCAGCGTTCCAAGGCGAGGGCCAGACCATCGTTGAAATTTGTTTCCGTCACGGCGGCCGCTGCTTCTTTCACCTTGGGTGCGGCATTCCCCATGGCAATCGGCATTCCGCTGAAGCGAAACATCGAAATATCATTTTCGCCATCTCCTACGGCCGCCACCTCAGCGGCATCCAGTCCGCCCATTTCGGCAAGATGCTTGAGCGCATTTCCCTTTGTCGCAAGACAATGGCTGATTTCGATGTTCGTTCGGTGCGATGCCGACACGGACAGACCGGGGATCCGCCCGAGTTCTGCACGCAGCTCCGCAAGCTTGCGCTCATCGTTTTCCATGACATAAAATTTTTTGCCGATCAGCCGGTTTTGCCGCAGAAAGCGTTGAAAGTCCCCTGTTTCCCTATAAAATTCCTGATTCAGCTGCACTTTCAGCTCTTCTTCCTGCAGCTTGATTCCGCGTTGAACACGAATATAATCCAGATGCTTCCGAACATGCACATCTTTGTTTTCGAAATAAATAAAATCATCGCCGTAAAGCTCGAACAAGGCATCATATTTCTGCAGAAGCGTGACGACGCGTTCCAGCTGCTCGCCGTCCATCGGCCGTAATCTCACCGTTTTGCCATCCATCTTTCGAATCTCGGCTCCATTGCAGGTGATCAGGGAAGTGGTTAATCCAAGTTCCATGGCATATTGAACAGCCAACGGCAGATTTCTTCCGGTGCAAAGCACGACTTCCACCCCGCCCGCCTGCAGCTTGGCAATGGCCTGCTTCGTTCGGGGGCTTATTTTTCCTTCATGATTCAAAATCGTCCCGTCGAGGTCAAGCGCCACCATTCTGATCTTCATCCCGTTTTCCGCCTTTATTGAAATTGAGGCAAATAATCGCGGTTTTCCTCGATTATTTCATCCAAAATGATTTTCGCCATTTTGGCCGAACCGACGAGCGGGTGAATGGTGAGCGCCTGCAGCGCAGCGTCGTAATTCCCCTCGACTGCTGCCTTGACCGTAAGCTGCTCATAAGCTTTGACCACCTGCAGCAAGCCTTTGATCTGCGGCGACAGCGGCGTTTTGATCTGGACCGGCGTCGCACCGTCGGCTCCGATCACGCAATTGACTTCAATCGATGCATCGTCAGGCAAGCAGGAAATGATCCCGTTGTTTTTTACATTTACAATTTGCAGATCTTTTGTATCGTTATATATGGAACGAATCAAACGGATGGCTACTTCGGAATAGTACGCTCCGCCTCTTTTTTCCAGCTGCGGCGGCTTGATTGCCAGATTCGGATCCTTATACAGCTCGAACAATTCCGCTTCAACCGCTTTTACCGTATCCGCACGCGTCACGTTTTCCCGCTTCCATTTGTCCAGCTCGTCGGCAATCATTTCGTCCTTCATATAATAATAGCGATGATAGCCGCATGGAAGTGCACCGAGCGAATGCAAAAACTCCGGGTCCCATCCGAAATCGGGGATATTTTTCATCGTCAGTCCTTCGGCTGACCCCGCCTTATCCAGCACCATCTTCGTTGCGTCTACGCCATCTACATAAATTTTCGTGGTCCAGGTCAGATGATTGATCCCGACCATTTCCAAATGGATGCTTGAAGGCGCAACACCAAACAATTTTGCGATCTGCATCTGGTTGCCGATCGGCAGGTTGCAAAGCCCGATCGACTTGACGCCCGAATGATTCAAAACCGCTTCGGTAACGATTCCTGCCGGGTTGGTAAAATTCAGCAGAAAAGCGTTCGGCGCCAATTCTTCCATGTCTCTGCAAATATCCAAAATAACGGGTATCGTCCTCAATGCTTTGGCAAATCCGCCCGCCCCCGTCGTTTCCTGCCCCAGCAGGCCATGACGAAGCGGTATTTTTTCGTCTCTGGATCGGGCGTCCAAAAGCCCGACGCGGATTTGCGTGGTAACGAAGTCCGCATTCCGGATCGCTTCTCTGCGGTCCAACGTCAAATGCAGCCCGATCGGCACCCCGGACTTGTCAATCATCCGCTTCGCAAGCGCACCCACGATCTCCAGTTTTTCTTTTCCCGCTTCGATATCGACCAAATAAAGCTCTTTAACGGGAATTTCATGGTGATATTTAATCAAGCCTTCGATCAATTCAGGTGTATAGGATGATCCGCCGCCGATTACCGCCACTTTTAGATGTTCTTTGCTCATTGTTTGTATCCTCCATACATCACAAATTGTTGGAATATTTTTTCCGTCACCGGAAGTTGAAGCTGATCCATTGCCAGCATGATTGCGCCGTAGACTGGAGCTATCTCGGGAATGATGATGTCGAAAGACGAATGCCGCGATGCGATTGTATCCTTTAACGCCTGCAATAAGTGGGGATTCCTTCCCTCTTGCACAACACTTCCGATTAAAACGACCGGAATCGTCTCGTCTTCAAATCCGCCGAGTCTTTTGATCACCGAGTTGGCGGCGATGCCGAGCTCGGTTCCCGCTTTTTGCAAAATGCGGATGGCCAGCTCGTCGCCTCTGTCGGCCGCTTCGTGCAGCACGATCGTCAGCTGTCCGGGAATTTTATCGATGTCATGATCAAGAAAATGATCGAACATTTCCTGAACGCCGCGATGTCCGAAAAACCTCGGAACCAGTTCCGTGAGAAGGCTCTCCTGCTCCCGATGCTCCCAAGACCTTATGGCCATGCCGAACGTTTCCCTGGCCAAATCGTTGCCGCCCGTACGGTCCCCGAACAAGTACCCCATGCCTCCGGTTTGCACCGTTTGGCCGGCACGGTTTCTCCCCGCCGAATTCGTCCCGCTTCCGCAAACCAGCACAACGCCTACATTATCTTGGCTTCCGGCACGCAATCCCTCCATCGTATCGCATACGAGATCCCATCGGGGAAAAGCCAATTTTTCCAAGGCCGGCTGCAAGATGGAGAGATCTTTGGGCCGATCCGCACCGGCCAATCCGAACTGCACAAAATCAATGTCCCGCCTCGTAATCCCGGCTTGTTGAAGCGCCGTGTCCGCCGCAGCGCGGATATGCTTCAATGCGGTTTCAATTCCGGGCCCCTGATGATTTCCGCAGCCGGAAACACCGGAACCCAAGCGATTTCCCTTTTCGTCGATAATGACGGCGTAGGTTTTGCTTCCGCCGCCGTCCACTCCCATGATATAAGCCATAGGCTACTCTTTCACTCCTCCCGCCGACAATCCGCTTACGATATATCTATACAAGAACAGCGAAATAATGACCGGCGGCAATGAAGCAACGAAGCCTCCCGCAGTCATCAAGCCCCAATCGATGCTGTGCTTGCCTATGAATTCGCGAATGGCAATCGGCAGCGTTTTGGAAGCATAAGTTTGTGTAAATGCGCTGGCAAATATAAATTCGTCCCAAGCGTTCAGAAACGTAAAAATCGCAGTGGCGGCAATGCCGGGCAGGGACAAAGGGATCACGATGCGAAACATCGAGCCGATTCTGCTGCAGCCGTCGACAAAGGAGGCTTCTTCAAGCTCCCGCGCAATGGTTTGGAAATAGCCGGTCATCAGCCAAATCGCAAAAGGCAGCGAGAACGTGCTGTACGCGATCACCAGCGACCAAATCGAATCCAGCAAAGGCGGTGTATGTATCAGCTCGACAGAGGTGAACGGAATGTTCACCGTCAAACCGTTGCGCATCATGATATACATCGGAACGATGATGCTGATCGAAGGCAAAAGCTGCATCGCCAAAACCGCGAAAAGTGTGGACATTCTGAATGGAAACCTGATTTTGGCCAATGTGTAAGAGGCAAAGATGCCGATCGTAAGCGTGAATAAAGTAGTCAGGGCTGCGGCGGCCACACTGTTTTTCATGGCATGCATAAAATCGGAGCTGCCCATGCCGGTAAGCAATTTCTTGTAATTGGCTAGTGTCGGGACATGCGGAAACAGGTGTCCGCTTATCAGTTCCTGAGATTGGCTGATGGAAGACGTCATCAAATAAAGAAACGGCACCAGCGTAAATATCGCCAATAAAATCAAGCCGATCCACAGATAAAACGGCGGCATCAACTCGTGGCTGGCAGCAGTAAACAGACGGGCTTTCCAAGACTTTTTCCTGAAAGAAGCGGTGACAAGCTTGCTGTCGTTTTTCTTAACTGGCCGTGGCTTCACCTACACTCCCCCTTCATTGCAGTTCCTGATTTTTCTTCAGCAAACGGATGTAAATGATAATCATCGCCAGCATGAACAAGGTGGTGATCCAAGCCATTGCCGAGGCTTTTCCCAAATAGAAATAGCGGAAAGCATAATTATAGGTTAAATAAGTCGATGAAGTCGTCGGATCCCCGGTGAATACCGTCAAAATGTCGTATACCCTGAACGTACCCAGGATGCGAAGCACCAAAGCAACGATGATCGCGGGCAATAGCTGTGGAATGGTAATATGCCAAATTTTCTTCCAAAAGCCTGCACCGTCGATGACAGCCGCTTCATATAGATGTGCGGGCACCGACTGCAGCCCGGCAAGCAGCAATAGCGTCATAAAAGGCGTCATTTTCCAAATGTCGGCAATGGAAGCGAACGTTACGACGCGGGATGAATTGACCAGCCATACCGGATTCTGGTCAGGACCCAGAATGCGAAAAAAGTGCAGCACCTGGTTCAAAGCCCCGTAACCGGGTTGATAGATCCAATTCCACAGCAACCCGTTAACCAGCGTCAGCATCGCCCACGGCACAATGATCATCGCCCGGAAGAAGATTCTGCCCCTGAACGCCTGATTCAGCATAATCGCGCTGAAAAAACCGATGACCAACTCAACTGCGACCGTAAAAACCGTAAAATACATCGTATTATACATCGAAGTCCAAAATTCCTTGAGATGCAGCACCGCTTGATAGTTTTGCAAGCCGATAAAGCGAACTTCTGAACCATCCATTAAATTGTATTTGAAAAAACTCCATATCAACGACTGATAGATAGGGAAAATAAATGTACGCACAAGAACGTAAATGGTAGGCAGCAGGAGAATAACCGCCAGGATAAAATCTTTGCGTTCTTTAGGCGTCAACTTGTATATGAATTTTCTTTCACCCAACCCGGTTCCTCTCATCATCCACCTCCAAAATCAGCTGACGCGCGAAGCAGTAGAAAGAAAAGGGGGCGGATGAACCACCCCCGCTTTAACATACGCATTGGAAGAGTGCCAAAATTCAGATTATTTTGCCGCCGCTATGGCAGCGTCTATTTTCTTTTGGGCTTCGTCCAGAGCAGCCTGCGGCGTTTTCTGGCCACCAAGGGCGGAGAATATTTCCGCGGAAAGAATGTCGGCCCATTCCACATACCCCGGAGCGTTCGGACGATTGAAGCCGTAACCAAACTGCTCTTGAATTTTGTCTATCGTATTCGTCGGATCCGCTTTTTTCATTTCCGGATCTGTATACAAGGACTTCAATGCCGGATATGTTCCGCGTTTTGCAAAGTTGTCCAGCTGGAACTTCTTCTCTCCAATCCATTTGACGAAAGCCAGCGCAGCTTCTTTCTTCTTGCTTGCATTCATGATCGCCACACCCTCGGAACCGGTAACAGAGGCGGATTTCACACTGCCTTCACCCGGAAGCAAACCTACGTCCGTTTGATTCACCACTTTGGATTTGGCAGGGTCGTTCAGATCCGGATATTGGCCCTCCCAATTGGACATCATGGCAAGTTTTCCCGCTTGGAACGATTTGGCTACATCATCCTCCGTCCACTGCAGGCTCGCCGGGTTTACCGTTTTATCCTTGTTCAGAATATCGACCATGAATTGCAGCGCCTTGACCGCTCCTTCGGAATTGGCCTGGATTTTTCCGTCTTTATCGAAAAAGTTGCCGCCGAAGGAATAGACCATCCCCACATAATCGCAGTTCAGGCTTTCGGCTTGCTTCCATGACCAGCCCGAAGCGTATACGCCGTCTTTCGTCAGCTTTTTCGACATGTCCCTGAATTCGTCCCAGGTTTTCGGCGGAGCGCCGTAACCGGCTTTCTTCAACAATTCCTTGTTCCAATAAAAGTGCTTCGTGCTGGAGAAGTAAGGAATGGCCGCCAAACGTCCATTATATTCAACGGAGCTTAACGACGATTGGGTGAAGGTGTCTTTTGCCGCTTGCGGAACGATGTCCGTCAAGTCTACGGCAATTTTGCCCTGGAGAAATTGACCTGCCCAAATCGTATCCATTTCAACCACGTCAATGTCTGAAGAATTGGATAATGCGGCAGTCGTAATTTTGTTGTATAGCGAGTTGTAATCGACAGCAAGCATTTTCACCTTGATCCCTGTCTCATCCGTAAAT
>CAZESH010000081.1:0-14965 GCA_964514665.1 uncultured Caryophanales bacterium | reverse complement strand
CTTGTACTGGACGTTTACACATCCTTGCCGGAAAGCAGGCGGAACCCGAATCGGAACCCTCACCTCAATAATTTCGACAAGTCCGAAAAGCCCGCAAATATTCACGATTTTCGCTTCGTCTGACAAACATCCAAGGTCATCAATGGATCATGTATAAGAAATTGGGAATGGATGAATACTATGGTCAGCAATAACGATTCATGATCCAAGGTTGAAAATCTTCAAGGAAAGCGAGGCACCAAGAATAATGAAAGCGACTGGAATAGTTCGACGTATTGATGATTTGGGAAGGGTTGTTATTCCAAAGGAGATTCGCCGTACATTGCGTATTCGTGAGGGCGACCCATTGGAAATATTTGTTGATCGCGATGGCGAGGTCATTCTCAAGAAATATTCACCGATCGGTGAATTGGGCGACTTTGCCAAGGAATACGCCGAATCTTTATATGAAAGCACCAACCATATTACGATGATTTCTGATAGGGATACTATGATCGCGGTTGCCGGGGCATCGAAAAAAGAATATTTGGACAAGCAGATCGGATCCATTGTGGAAAATTGCATGGAAGGCCGCAAGACCGTGCTTGAAACGAATGAAGGTCAGTATGACATCTGCAAGGATATGAATGAAGACTATAGCTCGCTTGTGATCGCTCCAATCATTGCCGGAGGGGATCCGATCGGTTCGGTTATTTTGCTCAGTAAAAACGAGGGCACGAAGATGAGCCAAATGGAGCAAAAAATGGCGGAAACAGCAGCCGGTTTTTTGGCTAAACAAATGGAACAGTGATCGAACTGCTTAACGGATAACAGCTTTCTTCATCCCGAGGATGACAAGGAAGCTGTTTTTCATTTTCCCGTTGGTTTATAATGACCCTATTGACTTGGGTTTAGATGGGAAGGAACGCCAATATGTCAGGAAACAGCGAGATTCGAAAAAAAATCGCGCCGGGAACGCTGCTTAAAGGAGCGGCTTTGCTTGGCGCTGCCGCGATCATATCCAAACTGCTCGGAACGCTGCAAAAAATTCCGCTGCAGAACATCGCCGGGGACGAGGCCTTCGGCATTTATTCCGCCGTTTATCCGTTTTATATTTTAATTTTATTTTTATCCTCGGCCGGTTTTCCGGTTGCGGTTTCCACCTTTGTCGCCGAGCGGGCGGCACAGGGCAGGGACCGGGAAGCGCAGCAGATTCTCGCAGTATCGACTTGGCTTTTGTTTATTTCCGGCGCGTTCTTTTTCCTTTTGCTGTTTTTCGGGGCGGGGACAATCGCTGCGTTGATCGGCAACAGTCAGACAGCAGATGCGATCCGCAGCGTATCCTTCGCTTTGCTGTTTGTGCCTGCCATGTCGGCGCTTAGAGGCTACTTTCAAGGCTATCAGAACATGCTTCCTACCGCCGTGTCTCAAGTTGCCGAGCAACTTGTGCGCGTGGCGGCGATGATTACGCTGCTGCTTATCTTTCATGCCGTGCAGGCGCCGCAGAGCCGGATAGCCGCAGGTGCAACCTTCGGTTCGGTTGCCGGAGCGGCGGCGGGACTGTTGGTGATGCTGGCATATTGGAACAAAGAAAGATCGGCATTCGCTGATCACAGTGAGAAGCAGCCGCTGGACGCCGAGCATCGGAATGGATGGCGATTGGCCAAACAAATCGCGCTCTATGCGCTGCCGATTTGTTTGGGGACGATCGTCGTACCGGCTTTGAACATCATCGATGCCTTCACGATGCCAAGATTGTTGGAAGCAAACGGACTGAGCGAGCTGCAGGCGATGGCGGAATTCGGCATATATAACCGCGGCGTCACGCTCGTTCAGCTTGTTGCCATGATCGCCAGTTCTGTTTCTGTAGCGATTGTGCCGGCGATTGCCGAAGCAAAGGCAAATCACGATCCTGCCGCCGTTCAGCGGCGCAGTCGAATGTCGCTCAAAATGGCTTGGATGATCGGTTTGGCTGCTTCGTGCGGCCTTGCAGTTCTCGCTCTCCCGGTGAATGTTTTATTGTTCCGCAATACGGCCGGAACGTGGAGCATGGTGATCATCGCTTTTACCGCTGTTTTCAGTACTCTCAACATCACCTCCGCAAGCGTTTTGCAGGGAATTGGCGCGGTCAAGGCGCCTGCCGTAAATTTATTGGCGGCAGCGGTGCTGAAATTTGCGCTTAACGTCTGGCTGCTGCCGCTTTGGGGAATTCGCGGCGGGGCGTTGGCAACCGTGCTGGCATTTGCGCTGGCGTCCTCACTTAATCTTTGGGTTCTGAAGCTAAGGGACTTGAAAGTCCTGACGGGCAGTGATTTGTTGAAGCCGATTTGGCCTGTTCTCGGCATGAGCTTAAGCTCCGCAGCGATTGCTGCCGCTTTGCTTAAACTGGGCGCGCTTGTTTTTCATTCCGGGCGGTTGATCTATGCGATTGCCGCGCTTGCCGGTGTAAGCGGCGGTGCAGCCGTATTTGTCCTTCTGTTGTTTGCAAGCGGCGCGGTCGCACTCCGGGATCTGCAAAGCCTGCCCCGCATCCATCGCATTCTGTCTCCGTTTTTGCTTCGGTTTAAGCGGATTTCCCAGGATTGAAAAATCCGCAAATTGATCCATAAAGGAGAATTTTTTATGTCCAAAACGATTCATGTCGTAGGGCTTGGTCCGGGAAGCCCGGAGCGCATCAGCCTGGGTGTCTGGAATACCCTGCGGAAGGCTGCGCAAATCTATCTCAGAACCGAGCGGCATCCCGCCGTACAGCTGCTTAAAGATGAAAAAATCGCATTCGCCAGCTTTGATGCCCTGTATGAGACAAAGGCATCTTTTCCGGAGGTATACGAGGCCATCGTTGAGCATTTGCTGGCTGAGGCGGCAGCGGGCGAGGGAGAACTCGTATACGCCGTTACCGGGCATCCCGCAGTTGCCGAATCGACCGTCGGACTGCTTCAGAAACGCTGCGAAGAAGAGAATGTGCGCTTGCGCATAGAGAGCGGGGAAAGCTTTCTCGACCAGCTTTTTGTCAGCCTGGGCTTTGATCCGATTGAAGGCTTTCAGCTGCTTGACGCGCTTTCCCTTAAGCAGGCTGTGCTGCAGCCGGAGCTTCATACCGTCATTGCCCAAGTGTATGACCGGGATGTCGCCTCAGACGTCAAGCTGACGCTGATGGAGCGTTATTCCGACGACTACCGGGTAACGGTCGCCCATGCTCTAGGTATCGACGGAGAACAGCTGATTCAGCAGATTCCTTTGTACGAGTTGGACAGAGTCGGGGGATATGGAAATTTATCGCTCATTTATCTTCCGAAGGCATCCCATACGGCGGCGGAAAATCGTTCCTTTTCCAAGCTTGAAGAAATTGTCCGCATCCTGAGAAGCCCGGGCGGCTGTCCTTGGGATCGGGAGCAAACCCACAGCAGCATTCGCAAGAATTTGATTGAAGAAACCTATGAGGTGCTGGAGACGATTGACGACGATGATCCGGAAGCGATGTGCGAAGAGCTGGGAGATTTGCTTTTGCAGGTAATGCTGCATTCGCAAATGGAGGCGGAAACCGGAGTGTTCACGGTATGGGATGTAATTGAAGGACTGAATGAAAAGCTGATTCGCCGCCATCCTCATGTGTTCGGAGAGCGCTCTGCGAACAATGCCGAGGAGGCGCTCAGCACTTGGCAGGACATGAAAGCCGAGGAGAAACGGCAAAAAGGGATAGAGCCCGAACGGCTATCCGTGCTGTCCGGAGTGCCCCGCGATCTTCCCGGAATTTTAAAAGCGTGGAAGCTGCAGAAAAAGGCATCCTCTGTGGGATTTGATTGGGACAAGGCGGAGCAGGCTGCAGAGAAGGTCAGGGAAGAATTGGCGGAATTAATGGAACTGGGAGAAGCAGACTCCAGACAGCGTTTTAAGGAGGAGCTGGGGGATTTGTTGTTTGCCGTGGTTAATCTTTCCCGGTTTTTCCAAGTGGATCCGGAAGAAGCGATCGCTTTGACGAACCGAAAATTTACCGAGCGTTTTCAGTTCATTGAGGAGCAATTGCGTTTAAAAGGGAAAGATTTTGAACAAACTGATTTAGAGGAAATGGAAAATTTTTGGGTTCAAGCGAAACAAAGATGATTGCGGGAATTTATGAAACCAGCTATTTTTTTAGAAAAAGGGGTGTTTTCTGTCGAATTATGCCGGAATTTTTAAAAAAAATTTATTAAATTCGTTTTTCGAGCAGGATTTCCCTGAAAAAGACAGAATACATATTCCGTAAAACTTTATCAGCGAGAAACGCTACAGCCGCAAAGGTTTGGGGCGCTCTGGCAATCAAATTGAAAGACAAATGAAAAATTTCTGGGAGGTAATTTTAAATGAACAAGACAGATTTGGTCAACAGCATTTCTTCAAAAAGCGGATTAACGAAAAAAGACGTAGAGGCCGTTCTTAACGGATTTCTTGGCGAAGTCACTTCCGCTTTATCCAGTGGCGACAAAGTTCAACTGATCGGTTTCGGCACTTTTGAAACCCGCAAGCGCTCCGGCCGTGTAGGTCGCAATCCGCAAACCGGCAAAGCGATTGAAATTCCCGCATCGAAAGTTCCTGCATTCAAAGCCGGAAACAAGCTTAAAGAAGCCGTAAAATAATGAGGCTTGACAAATTCCTGAAGGTTTCCCGTCTGATCAAGCGGCGAACCGTTGCCAAAGATATTTCCGAGCAAGGAAGAGTCTGGATTAACGGACGGGAAACAAAGCCGAGCACTACGGTGAAGGTTGGCGATGTGCTTAAAATTCAATTCGGACAAAAACTCGTTTCTGTCCGGGTGGAAAAGCTTCAAGAGTCAACCCGCAAAGAAGAAGCAAGCAGCTTGTATACTCTGCTTCAGGAAGAAAGCCTTTGAACGGGACAAGAGACCTTTAAGGTCTCTTTCTTTATGTTTATTCAGCGGTAAATCCGGTTCTAATTGGGACGACTCCCCCATAATCTAGTGATAAGGGAGGAGGTCATAGCCAATGGAACACGGAAAAACCGCCAAGCGTCAGGAAATCAAGATGCTGAACCGCAAAATGTTGGAAATCTCAGGCGTCCTTAACGTGGAAAGCTTTGACAGTGAGGAGTTTTTGCTGGAGACCGAATGCGGCTTTCTGACGATTAAAGGCAGCAATCTGCATATCAAGAACCTGAATCTGGAGCAGGGACTTGTCGCCATCGAAGGACTGGTGGATGCTTTAGTCTATCTGGACGCAAACTCCCAAGGGAAATCCAAGGGATTTTTGGGCAAGTTGTTCAAGTGAGTCTTACGGTCCAATTCCAAACTCTGGCCTCCATGGTGATCAGCGGGATCGTGCTCGGCTTCTGCTTTGACGGATACCGGGTTGTCTCCGGCAAGCTTCATTTTCCCCGTTGGATCATTCCTCTGTTGGATGTTGCTTATTGGCTGTTGGCTGCAATCTTTATTTTCCGGATTTTATTTTATGCCAATCAGGGGCAGCTGCGCCTGTACGTTTTTTTGGGACTGGGTATCGGGGCGATTTGTTATTATCTTTTGTTCAGCCGTTGGGTCATTTTGGCTACCGCCGCACTCGTGGATTTGATTAAAGCTCTTATCCGCCAAATGATTCACATTTTTAAGCTTGTCGTGATTGCCCCGATTCTGTGGATGGGCAAATTGATTTGGTTTTTTTTAGGATTTTTAGCGGCGATCGCTGTATTCATTTTGAAATTTGTGTTACAATTGCTCTATCCTGTCCGATATTTGGTCAGGCTTGCTTGGCAACTTCTTTTAAAGATCACTTGGTTAAAGAGAACGGTACAAGGGGTTCATGGTGTAATTCTTCGCTTGAAACGCTACTTTAAATGATCATGCTTTGTTTTAAAGTCTGTATTTATGGGCAAATTTAGGGGGATTGCTTTCCATGTACAACCAGGTCGCCTACAACCGGCAAATAACCGAAGATAAGGGAAAGCGAAGAAGGCTTCGATTATTGATGCTGGCTCTTATCGGTTTTTTGTGTTGGGCCGGCTTGACGCTCTGGAATCAGGAAGGTCGGCTGAATTTAAAGTTTTCACAGCTTTCTGTTCTGGAGGGTAAACTCGAGACCTCAAAAAAAGCAAACCAAAAATTGAAATTGGAAATCACCCGTCTGAACGACCCTGAATATATTGAACAGAGGGCACGAAAGGATTACCATATGACCCGTCCTGGGGAAACGCTTTTCATAAAGCCTAAAACCGACGAGTAAGAAATAGGTATTCGAGGGTTGCGCTTGAGCGTTGCTCGCACCTATTTCTTTTTTAATCCTTGTTTGCAAGGTCAAATCGTGAGAGCCGCATATTGACCTCCATTTATGCATCGGGTATAATCTGCATAGCCAGTTTTAATTTAGATGATTTGCCTTGGCAGGTATTTTCTCAACTTTAAAGGGAGGAACATTTTTTTCTATGTCATTTGAAGTGGGCACCAAGTTAGAGGGAAAGGTGACAGGCATTACTCATTTCGGAGCTTTTATCGAGCTCTCGGGAGGCGTCACCGGTCTTGTTCACATTTCGGAAATCGCCGACAATTACGTAAAGGATGTCAAGGACCATCTAAAGATCGCTGACGTGGTTACGGTGAAGGTTATTAACGTGGACAAAGACGGCAAGATCGGATTGTCCATCAAGCAAGCGAAGGATAGACCCGTGGAATCCAAGCCCGCTTATCCCGAAAGAAGCAACCGCCCCCGTCCGGAGGGAGGCTCTTCAGGAGAAGCTAGAGGGAGCTATGGAGGCCAGCGTTCTTCTCAAAGACAATATGCCGGAAAGCCTTCATATGCTGGAAAACCTTCATTTGAGGATAAAATGTCCAGGTTTTTGAAGGACAGCGAGGAACGAATTGCGTCTTTGAAGAAAAACACGGATTCCAAAAGAGGTGGACGGGGCGCAAAGCGGTTTTAAATATATTGGAGAACCCAAAGGATTGCCTGCATTCGGCAATCCTTTTTTTATTGGCGGCTATTCGCGGAGAGGGAGCCGGATTCTGAAAATCGTGATTTCTTCCGGCGTATGATCCAGCTCCAATTTTCCCTGATGAAGATCGATGATTTTCCGGGTGATGGACAATCCCAGACCGGTTCCCTCGCTGCCGGTTCTGGCCGAATGAAAGGCTGGAAAACGGCGGAACGCACATCTTCCGGAATGCCTGCGCCTTGATCGGCAAATTCGATTACGTATGCGGTGGCAAGGGATTTCAGCAGAGCATTTTGATCTCGGGCTTGGGCAAAGTCGCTTGCTTGGATGATATCGGTCAATGAATCCTCATAGCTTTGATCGATGCCATGGAAAACGAAATAGACGATTTCGCTGCCCATCAGGCTGATAATGACCACCAGCAGAAGATAGTGCAGGAACAGGGTTTGACGGAGCGACGGGTGGGGTCGGTTCAGGATGTTCATGACCGGGTATCCTTGCTCGCCAGCTTATATTGAAAAAACGGATGATGTTTTTTGCAGTATTACGGAAAACAAGGGCAACAAGTTGGATGACAATTTGTATGAGAGTCCTTTCGGGGGCGGGGTTTGGCAGTGGAAAAAACGGTTCTACCGGAGCTTTGACGATTACCAAGCCGCCGCAAAGGGGGAAAATAACGAGAAAAGTTCAAGGTATATGCTTACGCGGTAAAATTATTTTGTCGTTCTTTAACTCCTTTTCGATCATCTCGACAAGATTCATTGCAAAATGATCGCATAATTTTGGAGCCGGCAAACAAAAAAAACAAAATATATTCTCGCTGCAGGCAACGCAAAATCCGTTCGAATCCAATTACGGCAGGCAACGGTGGCAATTGCGCGCGGCTTGGGATTTTGTCGGAATTTTCTTTTTGGATTGCAACTCATTCTGACAAACTTTCTATTTTTCGCGATCTATAATAAAGGGCACATGAAATTCGATAGGGTGGTGCCTGATGATATGCTGAATAAAAATGCAATGGACGGATCTTTGGCAAAATGGAAGGGCCATTTGCCAAAATGGATGCAAAAGGGGAAAACGCTGCTGCTTGAAAATCGTGTGACTCGAGGCATAAACATTCATAAACAATCACTGCTTTTGATCGTCATGGCCTTTTTGCTCGGCAGAGCGATGATCCTTCAGGAATTGTCACCTTTTGCCGTTGCTTATTTTGCCGCGATCAGCAACCTCAAAAGGAATTTAGTCAAATGGGCGGGTTTTTCCCTCTTGCTCGGCAGTCTATTATCCTACCATCCCCTTACGGCAATCCTGGCGATGGAACTCCTGGTATTCTATCTTATTCACCGGGGCTTGGAAAAATACGATCGAGCGGAAATTTCCTATGCACCGATGCTTGTTTTTTTGGCGGTATTTGCGGTTCGCATGTTCAGTCATATGACCTCGGACGATTTGACTTGGTATCACTTGATGATGACTTTCGTTGAATCGGTGCTCAGCTTTGTATTGACTTTGATTTTTCTTCAATCGCTTCCGTTGTTTACGCTGGAGCATAAACAGATGCAGCTGAAGCATGAGGAAATGATCTGCCTGATGATTCTTTTTGCCTCGGTTATGACCGGAACCGTGGGATGGGCTGTCGGGGACGTCTTCGTAGAGCATGTGCTTTCCCGTTATTTTATATTGGTTTTCGCCTTGGTAGGGGGAGCGCCGTTGGGGGCGTCCGTAGGCGTCATTACCGGACTGATCCTCAGTCTTGCCGATATCCATTCGATTGTGCAGATGAGCCTGCTGGCATTTGCCGGACTGCTGGCCGGGCTGATGAAGGAAGGCGGCAAATGGGCCGTTGCCTTCGGATTGTTTCTCGGGGCCTCGATCCTGTCCGTCTACGTAGGGACTCAATCGGAGGTCATGCAGTCGACTTGGGAGTCGCTGGCGGCGGCTGTATTATTCCTGCTGACTCCGGGAAAATGGATGATGTTCGTAGCCCGATATGTCCCGGGTACGCAGGAGAACATGAAATCTCAATATGATTATGCCAAGAAGGTAAGAGATATTACGGCAAGCCGCGTCGAGCAGTTTTCCGAGGTGTTCCGCCAGCTTTCCGGAAGCTTTCGTCAATTTGCCAACGACGGACAAGCAGCCGAGAAAGAAGAGGATGTCGGGCATTTCATGAATGCGGTGGCTTCCCGCAGCTGCTCCACCTGCTGGAAGAAGGAAGCCTGCTGGGACAACAAGTTTTATCAAACCTATAAATGGATGACGGATATGATGTCGGCAATCGAAGAAAATCCGCAAATGGAGAAGGAGCAAATCCCCGCAGTTTGGAGAAAGTTGTGCGTCAAGAGCGATCAGGTGCTGGAGCAGATGAAGGTTCAATATGAACATTACAAGCACAACCGCCATTGGAAAAAGCAGATTCATGACAGCCGGCATCTCGTGGCGGAACAGCTGTCGGGCGTGTCGCAAGTGATGGAGGATCTGGCCAAGGAAATCAAACGCGAGGGCCAGGCGCTTTATTTGCAGGAAGAACAAATCCGCCGCGAAATGGAAAAGCTCGGATTGTCGATTCAAAGCATCGATGTGATTAGCCTGGACGAGGGAAATGTGGAGATTGAAATCGTTCATAAATTTCCCCAAGGCTTTGACGAATGCAGGAAGATCATCGCCCCTCTTCTCTCAAACATTCTCGGGGAGAACATTTCGGTCAAGCACGAACAGTACATTGGACGGGACGGATTCTACAACGTGACCTTCGGCTCTGCCAAAGAATACGAGGTGGAGACGGGAATTGCCGGCGCCGCCAAGGGCGGCGGACTGCTTTCCGGCGACAGCTTCAGCGCATTGGAGCTGGGCAACGGCAAATACGCCGTGGCGATCAGCGACGGGATGGGCAACGGGGTGCGTGCAAGAGCGGAAAGCAGCGCGGCACTGTCGATCCTGCAGCAGCTGCTCAAGACCGGAATCGACGAGAAGCTGGCGGTGAAATCGGTGAATTCCGTGCTAAGCCTGCGCTCCAATGATGAGGTGTTCGCCACGATCGACGTGGCGCTAATCGATTTGTACAGCGCCGAGACAACCTTCATGAAAATCGGCTCCACGCCGACCTTTATCAAACGCGGCAGTGAGGTGTTGACGATTTCGGCCAACAATTTGCCGATCGGCATATTGGAAGAAATCGATATTGACCTGGTGTCCGAGCAGCTTAAACCCGGTGATATTATGATCATGATGACCGATGGGGTTTTCGATGCGCCCGGACATGCGGTGAATAAAGAAATGTGGATGCGCAGAATCATCCAGGAAATCGAAGCGGGAACCCCGCAGGACATTGCCGACTGCTTGCTGGAAAAAGTGGTTCGCTATCACCACGGCGATATTTATGACGATATGACCGTGGTAGTGGCCCGTATCGAGAAATACAATCCGCAGTGGGCGACGATCCGCTGGCAGGGATTGTCTCCGGTGGAGCGTCCGAAAACGGTCAGTTGAATCCCTCGTTGTTAATAATCCCGTTCTACAGCCAACCGCTCATGTCTGACTTCAGACAGAAGCGGTTTTTTGTTTCACCGCATCGCCGCGATTGACATTAGCCTGACATAATCCAGTGTTACCCTTGATTCATCTTGGCAAGCTGTTTTTCTGCATGCAATTCAGCTGTCCGAATATCGGGGGCGGAAATAACACATAGCAAAAGGAGTGAGGCAAAGGCATGAAAAAATGGTTGTTAATCGCGGCATCCGTAATCCTGATCGGCGCCGCTGGTGTCGGGGGCTACAAATGGATGTCCAAAAGCTCGGGAAAAGCGCCGGCTGCAGCCGAACGGACGACAAAAGTGACAAAAGGAGAACTGGCTGTGAATGTTTCCGGATCGGGAACGGCGGAACCGGTTGATCGGGAAAAGCTGTTGTCGTCGGATAGCGGCAAGATTACCGAAGTGCTGGTGAAAGAAGGGGATACCGTCAAGAAGGGACAGGTGCTGATCAAATTCGAAGGTCAGGACAACAGCACCGCAATCAGTCAGGAAGAGCTGAATTTGCAGCAGACGCAATTAAATCTCGCCGATGCGCAGAACAGCTTTAAGACACAGGTCACATCGGACAATCTCGACTCTTTGAAAACGAATATCCAAAAATTGAATCTGCAAATTCAACAATCGCGGGATAAAATACAGAACTTGAAGGACGAGGAAGTTCCCCCTCCGCCGATTACGGCACCCATAGACGGGACGATCACCACGCTCGATGCCGAGGTGGGACAGCAGGTGAACGGCGCCACAAAACTGGTGGAGATGACGAATTACAAGGATTTGCAGGTCGTGATCCAGGTTGACGAGTTGGATATCAATCAAGTCGCGATCGGGCAAAAGGCGGAAGTCGCTTTTGATGCCGTTCAGGGGGCGACGATTGGCGGTACGGTATCGGCCATCGCGGATGAGGGCAGCGCCACAAACGGTGTATCTACATACGATGTGACCATTCATTTAGACCAGTCTCCGAAGGTGAAAGCGGGGATGACCGCCAATGCCAACATTATTATAGAGGATAAGAAGGATGTATTGCTCCTTCCGATTGAAGCCGTTCATCAGTTCGGCAAGCGCGATGTTGTCTTTCTTCCGCAGGCCAACGCTCAGAATGGCTCCTCCGGATCAGCGGGACAGCAGGGTGCAAACGGGCAAAGCAGCGGCCAACAAAGAAACGGCCAAGGCAATGGTCAACAGAGAAACGGCCAAAGCAACGGCCAGGGCAATGGTCAGCAAAGAAATGGTCAGCAGCAGGCAGCAGGCGGTCAGGGATCGGGAGCGGCCGGTAATCAGCAGGCTTCCCGCGGGAACATCAAGGTGGTTCAAGTAGGATCGCACAACGCCAATTTTATTGAAATCACTGCAGGCTTGCAGGAAGGCGAGGAGGTTTTATTGCCGCCGCTCGTCGGCACAACCTCGCAGCAGAACGCAAGGTTCGGGGGGCCGGGCGGCTTCGGTGGTATAGGAGGCGGTTTTGGCGGAGGCGGCAACTTTAACCGAAACCGGGGAGGAGCGCAATGAGCCGGAAGCAGCCGTTGATCCAAATCGAACAGCTCTCCCGCTGGTATCGAATGGGAGGCGAGACGGTACGCGCTTTGAAGGAGATCAGTTTTTCCATCGATCATGGCGAGTTTGTGGCGATTATCGGTCCGTCCGGATCGGGAAAGTCGACGCTGATGAATATGATCGGATGTCTGGATACGCCCAATGAAGGAAGCTATCGCCTGGACGGGATGGAAGTCAGCCAATTATCGGATAACGGACTGGCGGATATACGCAATGCCAAGCTCGGTTTTATTTTTCAAAGCTTTAATCTGCTTCCCAAGCTGTCTGCAATGGAAAACGTCGAACTGCCGCTGATCTATCGGGGGCTTCCCCATAAAGAGCGCAGAAAAATGGCAGAGGAGGCACTTGCCATCGTCGGCTTGGGAGACCGCATCCACCATCGTCCGAGCGAATTGTCCGGCGGGCAGCAGCAGCGTGTGGCGATTGCCCGGGCGTTGGCAGGAAGCCCTCCCATCCTGCTCGCGGATGAACCGACAGGGGCGCTCGATACCAAGACGGGAAAAGAAATCATGCAGATCATGAAGGAATTGAACGAGGAAGGTCATACGATCATTATCATTACCCATGATCTGATGATTGCCGATCAGGCCAGACGAGTGATCAAGCTTCAGGATGGCGTTATTATGGAAGATCGGGAGGTCGGCGCATGAACATCTCACAAGGCTTTAAAATGGCTTGGAAAAGCATCGGCAGCAATAAGCTGAGATCTTTTTTGACGATGCTGGGAATCATTATCGGGGTCGGTTCCGTCATCGGGCTCGTTTCTTTGGGGCAGGGGAGTACTGCGGCAATAAAAAGCCAAGTGGAAAGCCTGGGGACGAATTTGCTGACGCTGAACATTTTTGGCCGGGGCACGACCACGTATCTGACCTATCAGGATGCCATGGCGTTGGCGGAAAAAGACGGAGTGGAGGCTGTTTCGCCCGTTGTCAGCTCTTCGGTTACGGCAAAAAACGGCACAGAGAATGAGAGCGTGTCGCTGGAGGGCATTACACCGGAATATGAAACGGTCAGAGATTACCATGTACAGAGAGGGCGGTTTTTGCTGCCAATCGATGTCAATTACAGACAAAAGGTGGCCTTGATCGGAACGGAAACGGCCACAAATTTATTTGGAACTGCCGATCCGGTCGGGAAAACCGTACAGATCAACGGATTGAATTTTCAAATTGTCGGCTTGCTTGCCACCAAGGGCAGCAGTCTGGGCGGATCCAATGACGACAAAATTCTCATCCCGATCACGACCGCAGAACGTGTATTGAAAAGCAAAGGCGTCAGGACCGTATACATTCAGGCGAAAACACCGGATGATGTCAGCATCGTGATGAGTGAAGTGAATACGACAATCAAAAAATATTTGCGCGTGACCACTGACAACGACGGGTACCGAATTTTCAACCAGCAGGATGCGCTCAACACCGTCAGTTCCGTCACCCAAACCACGACCATGATGATGGGCGGCATTGCCGGCATTTCGCTGCTGGTAGGCGGAATCGGCATCATGAATATCATGCTCGTATCGGTGAGCGAGCGCACGCGCGAAATCGGAATCCGCAAGGCGATCGGCGCCAAAAAAAGGGATATCCTGTTTCAATTTCTGATCGAATCGATGGTGCTTGGCGGATTTGGCGGCCTATTCGGCATTGCCGTCGGAGCGGGAGGATCGGCGCTGCTATCCAAATTGATGAAAATGAATGTGTCGATGTCCCTGGAGATTGTGATCATCGCTTTTTGTTTTTCGCTGTTTGTCGGCGTAGTATTCGGACTATTGCCGGCGAACAAAGCTTCCAATTTAAAACCGATCGACGCTTTGCGGTTTGAGTAACGGTCGTTTATTTATCCCCGGCTCGGATCCCATGAAAGTATCGGAATAAGCATCAGAGCTTGACTTTACTTTCATGGGTTATTTTATAATGGGATTGTCAGGAGGGGGCGGTCTTTTTTGCATAAAGTTCTCGTTGTCGAAGATGAGATGTCGATTTCCCATGTACTGAAAGCCTATTTGAGAAGAGCAGGGTTTTTCGTTGAACAAGCAAGCAGCGGCGAAGAAGCCATGGAGAAGTTCCATGCTTTTAAGCCTTCGCTGGTACTGCTTGATGTGATGCTTCCGGGAATAGACGGATGGAGCGTCTTGAGCAAGTTTAGAGAACAAAGCGCATGTCCCGTCATCATGCTGACGGCGCTCGATGATGTCGAATATAAGCTGACGGGGCTCAATCAGGGAGCCGATGACTACATAACAAAGCCTTTTAACGGGGAAGAGGTTGTAGCCAGAGTGAATGCCGTATTGCGGCGTCCTGTGCAAATGATGGAGACCGACAAGCTCAAGACTTTTGGCAGCCTGAAGATCAACTTTCAGTCGCACGCAATCACGCTTCACGGTGTCGAATTGTACTTTACCCCCCGTGATCTCTCGCTGCTGCTGTTTTTGGCCAAGCACCCCAATCAGACCTTTACGAGAGAGCAGCTCATTGAGCAGGTATGGGGAATCGATTACGAGGGAAGCGATCGCGCTGTCGACTTGGCAATCAAACGAATCCGCAGAGTGCTGCATCGATGGCCGCCGGAGGATGGCGAAATTCGCACTTTGAGGGGATTGGGGTATCAGCTGCATGTTCACCAAAAATAACCGAACATCCTTGCTTCGCTATTGGACTGCCCGGTATTTGCTGATCATGTTTATCGGATTGATCATCATTGCCGTAACGGCTTTTTATTGGATCAATTTCAATGCCAGCGAGAAAAGGAAGGACTTCGTCAAGCTGATGGCGGATGAATTGGCGGATCGCATCGTCTCTCCAAGCGGTCAATTGAGTGTTGACCCGGTGCCGCGTATTTTTGACCGCAGGCGGCAATCGTTGGAGATGGAGATTCATCCGCTTTTTTTTGTGTTGGATCGCAACAAGCGTTTGATCACCGGTTCTCCGTCCGACAAATTTTTCAACCAATTGCTCCCCTACATTGTTCCGATGCTGGATTCAAAGC
>CAZESH010000080.1:7068-14993 GCA_964514665.1 uncultured Caryophanales bacterium | reverse complement strand
GAACCGGTTACCATCACTCCGATTCCATAAATGTCGAAGCGGTCAATAAATCCGAAGGAAACGATCCTGACCACGCTTTGCGCCGGATACTCCAGATTTTTCACCTGCTCCAGCCCGAAAATCGTCAAGGTGCTGATGGTAGTCCCCACAAACATAAAGGTGACAAGCGAGACCAATACGACATAATTGAAAAAAAACGACTTGGACTTGGCGTAGTCCTTCTTCATTTTCAGCATCAGCAGCAGCACTGTTTCGCCAAACAGCGCGGTGGTGACCAGGATCCCGGTCAGCACGGGAACAAACCCGTGCTCGAACAGCGGAAACAGGGTGGCATAATCTTTTTCAGTCTGCGTCACGAGCATGATCGTATCGCCGGTAATCAAAATGATGAAAAACAGCGGCCCGCTTATCCGGGCGATGCTCTCGATCCCTACGTGAATGCCATACAGAACCACGAGATAAAATATCGAGGCAATGGCCCATTGCGGCGTTTCCGGGAGAAAGACGACCTGAATAAAATCGTAGAGTCCGTATAAGGTAATCACCATCATATAAAAGAAATAAGCGACAAAAGCAGCGGCAATTGCTTTGCCTATCCATTTGCCGAAAGCTTGTCCCAGCATTTCCAACAAAGTCAAATCGGGATGCAGCGTGTGCAGCCGGTAAAGCACGAAACCGAACCCGACCCCGATCGGAACGGAGAAAAGGATGGCGATCCATGCGTCCCGACCGGATATTTCGAACATGGTGTGAAGCAAGAGCATATGTCCGGTAACCGGCAGCATCATGGAGCATAGAAATACGATCTGTCTGTACGAAATCACTTCCATAAAGCACCTACCTTAATCTCCCACGTTGTTGATGATTAACCCGTTCTCGGGGATATGGGTTTTGGCTGTAATCACTAACTTGACACGCGGATAAATCTTGTTCCATTCCTTCTTGTGGCGCTGCCAATAGCGTTTGTCCGCGCGGTTGATCAGATCCGGAAAGCCCAGAACATTGGACTTGAATTTATGCTGAATGAGCTCGGCTGTTTTTGCGGCTTCTCTTTCAATGGCATCGGCATACAGCTTCTCAATGCGATCCAAATTTTTCTGGTCCAGCTCATCCCTTGGGATCGAATGCGTAAGGCTGCCGACAAATCCCGTCTCATGAATATGGATATGGACCGTCGGCATGCCGTTTTCGAACTTGACCTTCATTTTCGTCTTGGCTTTCTTGATTTCGATCGTAACGTAAATCGGTTTTCCGCTCTTGGTGGTACCCATCCGAACTACCTGCAGTCCGCCCTTGATTTTGCCGAGCAGCCGCAGCAATCCTCTCGTCTCGAAGGGCGTTAATTGTCCGACCATCCGATCCTTCCTGAAGATCGCCGTTCCGGAGATTTCAAAGCCTTGCCCGCCTTTTTTGATGATGGGCAAATAGGGATCGCGAAAAGGATTGATCAGCATTTCCGCAAAGCTGTGCAGCTGGATCTGCGGAGCTTTGGACAAAAACTTCTGCTCCTCCAACGCTTTTTTGATCAAGGCGCCATTGATTTTTCCCGTTTCTGACTTGATATTCAGGATGCTTTTCGGATCGCCTTTGGAAACAAGCAAATACAGGCGGAAGCGCGGCTCATGGTCGCGCAGCATGAAGTCGATAATCGGGGAAATGCCTGATTTGGCCATCTTTTCTCCGATAATAAAGGCGTCGACATGCTGCCAAATCTGTTTTTTGCCCAAGGGAATGATCAAGTTGCGCACGGCATCGAATACGCTCTTTCCTTTGCTGGAAACCACAACGTTGGACGAGATTTTTTCCTCCGCGGTCCCCAGTTTGATCGTTTCCGTCGATACTTCGAAGTCTTCCCCTTTTTGCTGGACCGCCACTCCGGAAACAATCGCCACGTCCTTCAGCTCCGACCTGCCCCAGCAGCCGGACAAGACTAGCATCATGGCGCATAGGAGCACGACACTTCCCGAAAGCTTCATATCATCGTTTCCTTTTCTTGTCTTTTGATGAAGGGGGACGGGGCCGCATTCCGTCCGACTGCCGGACCTCGTCTTGGACCCGCAGCGCCTCCGGACGGCGGTCCAATGCCCACATCGGCGAGCGGACCAAAAAGTCCTTCCAATCCTGCCAGGTTACCGGCATTAAAGGCGCCATATAAGGAATGCCGTACGAACGCAATGAAGCGGTATGCAGCAGAACCAAACAAATCACCAGCATGATGCCGTATAAGCCAAATACGGATGCTGCCAACAGGTAGCCGAAACGAAGCAGCGCCGCGGCGTCGCTCAGGGCGGTAATGAGAAAACCGGTGATCGCCGATATGGCCACGACAATGATCGTGGGAGCGCCGACAATCCCCGCATTCACCGCCGCATCTCCCAAAACCAGGGCGCCGACGATGGAGACGGTTTGTCCCACCGGCCGCGGCATGCGGATGACCGCTTCGCGCAGCCATTCGAAGGTGACAAGCATGATAAACACTTCGATCATAAGCGGAAAAGGCACGCCTTCCCGCGATGCGGCAATGCTGATCAGCAGCTCGGTAGGGAACATTTCCTTGTGATAATCCTGCAGCGCCACGTAAGTAGCCGGCGCCAGCGTGGAGACGAGAAATCCGATCAGACGAAACAGTCTCGTGAATGTCGAATAGTACGGTCGGGAGAAGTAATCCTCAGAGGACTGGAATGATTCGAACAACAGATGCGGCACAATCAGCACCATCGGAGTCCCGTCGATGAAGATTCCCACACGCCCCTCCAACAGCCGGGCCGCTACAACGTCGGGACGTTCCGTGTTGGCTACGGTGGGAAAGATCGAATACGGTGCGTCTTCGATAAACTCCTCCAAAAACCCGGATTCCAGGAAGGCATCGAATTGGATGCCGTTCAGTCTTTTTTTGACTTCCTGCAGGATTTCCGGCGGAGCAATGTCTGCGATATAAGCAATGGCAATATCCGTCTGGGAAATTTTTCCCACCGTCATTTGCTGGATTTGCAGTCTCGGGTGATGCAGCTTGCGCCGCAGCATAGAAGTGTTGGTTCTGAGCGTCTCGACGAAGCCTTCTCTGGGACCGCGAATGGTTGTTTCCGTCACCGGTTCCTCTATGCTTCGCATTTCCCATGCACGCGTACCCAGGATGTAAACTTTATTCATCCCGTCTATGAAGAGCAGGGAATCCCCTTTCATCAAAAGGGCCACGGCTATTTCGACGGAATGCTGCTCGTTCAAACTGGACAGGCTGATCAAGCTTTTCTCGAAGTAGGTCATTTTGTCGATATCGGGCATCGACTGAAAGTCGAGCATCATTAAAGGCTTGATCACGTTCTCGTGAATCGGCGTTTTATCGTACAGTCCGTCGATGGCGACGAGAAAAGCGCCGATTTCCTGGCGCTTGCCGATGGAAAAAGGGCGATACACGATATCCGAGCTGTTCTGAAACAGCTGCTTCAAGTAATTGATGTTGTCCTGCAGTTTGGGCGATACAGGATGATCGGGAATATCCAATTGTTTTTGCTTTGTTTGCGCAAATTTGACTTTTCGTTTTATCCAATTGAACATCGATCCCTCAACCTTTGCACGATTTTGGCAAGCAATGTTTATTATGCCTTGCCTGGAGGGGAATTATGTAGAGTGGCATCCGCGGAAAGAATAAGACTACCTGACCCGTTTTGGCATTGGAGGAAGTCCTGATGAAAATGAAAGCCAGTTTACGGATAATTTTGAAATATACAATAACTTTTATAGATCTATATTATATTTTTGTTATTGCTTTAATTTTAAAATAGGATAAATAGGAACTGCTTCAGCAGAAAGGGTGATGTAATTTGGAACAGGTCGTTGTCTGAAGTGACTTGGGAACCGATGTATGCGATGTCCGTCTTGTCAATTATTCCGAGCTTTTTAATTTTTGTTTCGGCGCAAAAATATTTTGTGGAAGGGATTTCCACGACAGGATTAAAAGGATAGAATTAGAAATGAAGGGAGAAGCTGACTCCGGAACGAATCATTGTGATACAATGGTTTTATTCCGCAATCCAGAAGGTGAAGCATGAAAAATCCTTCCGTCGGCGATCCCAACAAAGATCCGTTCATGAAGGGCATTGTTCCGATCTATGGTCCAAGTTGGACAGGAAGCTTTCCGGCGTATACCAATGTGCTGAAGGACAAGATTGACATGGTCTCCTTCCCGCATGCAGACAAGACGGGAAGCGTGCTTGAAACCGCGATGTTCCTGTCGGGTTCGGCCAAAACGAAGTACCCGAAAGAAGTAGCCGAATTTATTAATTTCTTCATCAATACCAAGGAAGCCGCAGATATTTTGGGATCCGAGCGGGGAATTCCGGAAAATAAAACCAAACGATCCAGAAAGAAATGTTCGGAAAAGCAAGCATCGACGATGTCGTTGCCGAGTTCCGCAAGGAAGGAAATAAGGTATTCGAAAAAAACCGATAATTTTATAATTGAAGAGGGGGGGCTGCTTTCGGCGATCCCCCTCTCTTTATGACAACGGTCAGGAGGAATCTGATTTGAAAAAGTACGCGATCGCAGGCGCCGGAAGCCGATCGATCTCCATGTTTGCCGTGCCTTTGGCCGAGAAGTTTGCCGAAGCCGCCAGCATTGTCGGGGTCTATGATGCGAACCGCAAGCGCGCGGAATTGTTAAATCGCAAATGCGGCGGACACATTCCCGTTTTTGAAAGCTTTGGTGATCTTTTGGCGGAAACTAAGCCCGATATTGTCATCGTTGCTACCGTGGATCGGACACACCATGATTTTATCATTCAAGCCCTTGAAGCAGGCTGTGACGTAATTTCGGAAAAACCGCTTACAGTGGATGAGGAAAAGTCTCTGGCGATTTTGGAGGCTGAAAAGAGAACGAACAAAAAAGTGACCGTAACCTTTAACTTGCGGTTCATGCCGTTTATAACACGGTTGAAAGAAATTGTAAAGGACGGGGCTGTCGGCAATGTGCTGCATGTCCATTTCGAATGGTTCCTCGATACCAGCCACGGAGCCGATTATTTCAGAAGGTGGCACCGCAGAAAAGAAAATTCGGGCGGCCTGCTGGTACATAAATCAACCCATCATTTTGACGCTGTAAACTGGATTTTGGAGGATGAACCGGAAGAGGTAAATGCCTTCGGCGCGCTTTGCTATTACGGTCCGACCCGGGATGAGAGAAGCGGGCGCTGCCTGACCTGCTCTTATCAGAAATCTTGCGAATTTTATCTTGATATTACGAAGGGTCCGTTGAAGGAACTGTATCTGGATTGCGAGGATGTTGACGGTTATTTCCGTGACGGATGCGTATTTTCGGAAGAAATCAACATAGAGGACACCATGAGCGTCAATGTCAAATATGCAAAAGGCGCGCTTATGAGTTACTCGCTTACGGCGCATTCTCCTTATGAAGGCTTTAAAATGGTTTTGAACGGAACAGACGGCAGGTTGGAAGCCGGGTATTTTCATGGCAGCGTCGGTCCGTATGCCGGAGAACAAATTGTGAACGTACGGCTGTTTAACCGGAAACAGGAAGAAATGAAAATTAAAATTCCGGTTGTAAACGGCGTTCATGGCGGCGGAGACGAAAGGCTGCTCGAGATGATTATTCGCGGCGGGCAGGAAGACCCGTTAAAGCATCAGGCGAGTTCTTGGGACGGTGTTATGTCGAATATAATCGGGATAGCGGCCAACCATTCGATGAAGGAAAACAAGCGAATACGAGTGGCAGATCTATTAAAAAAAGAGAGGGGCAATTAAACATGAAACTGGAAATTTGCGAATCACCGCAGCAATTGGGAGAAAAAGCGGCCGACCAAGCCGCGGAAATGCTGAGCCGAATCATAAAAGCCAACGGAAGCGCGAGAATCGTACTGTCCACCGGTGCGTCCCAGTTCGAATTTTTCAACGCATTTACGAGGAAAAATTTGGACTGGGGGAAAATTGAAATGTTTCACTTGGACGAATATGTCGGGCTCCCGGAAAGTCATCCGGCAAGCTTTAGAAAATATTTAAAGGAACGGTTTGTTCAAAAGGTTGGCATCAAAAAGGTTCACTTCGTGAATGGAGAAGGAGATATTCCGGAAAATATCCGGCTGTTAAACGAAGCCGTCGCAGAAATGCAGGTCGACCTTGCGCTCATCGGCATCGGGGAAAACGCGCATATCGCCTTCAATGATCCGCCAGCTGATTTCGATAAGGAAGTCCCGTTTTTTATTGTCGATTTGGATGAAGCCTGCAAAAAGCAGCAGGTGGGGGAAGGTTGGTTTTCCGCTGTAGAAGAGGTGCCGAAACAGGCGATTACGATGTCCGTCAGGCAAATTCTAAGCAGTGCAGCGATCATATCCTGCGTTCCTCATCAAGTGAAAGCCGGAGCGGTTAAAAAGGCGCTGGAGGATGGAGTGACGCCGGAAATACCTGCCAGCATTCTGAAAACCCATGCTGACTGGACCCTGTATCTGGATAAGGAATCCGCTTCAAAACTTTGATCGGGCAAGGAGTTGTGAGTCTATGACTGACCGTATGTTTGGAGTGGGCATCATCGGCTGCGGAGCTTGGGGAAGCAGTGCAAAATCAAGGCCGTATGCGATATAGATTTGCGGAAGGCCCAAGAGCTTGCCGCGTCGATCGGTCCCGATGTCGCCGTCTATAATCAGCATGGCGATCTGCTAGCCAACGAGGAGATCGATGTCGTTTCCGTATGCACGCCGCCTTTTGCTCATAAAAATCCAACTATAGACGCTTTGACCGCGGGTAATCAACCATTACACAGGGAAGCGAAGATCATACCGGACCGGTGAAGGATCTGTTCAGGGCGATCAACGAAGATCGCGAACCGGACGTCAACGGGTTGGAAGGACGACGGATTATCGAACTGATTACCGCAATATACAAATCATCGAAAAGATCGGGGTTTTTCCTTTTGAGATTTCATATTCCGGTGATTTTTCATTTTCCAGGGGAAAAGTGGGCGGAGAAGGGATAAAGCGAACTGTCGTATATGTGAAAGTTACGGATGAAAACGGAATTTCAGGTTGGGGGGAGGGCTCACCCAGCCATTTATGGTCTTCCGAAACCATGGAAACCGTCATTGCCGTTCTCGAAAATTATTTCATTCCGGCCATTAAGGGGATGGATGCATCAAAGTCGAGATTGATGAAGAAAAAATACGGTTTTTATCCGGTAAATATAAATCTTAGCAAGGAGTTGAGCAGAGTGGAACAAGTGCAGGCCGTATCGACGCTTCAAGCGAGGGATTACCGCACGGGGCGGCCGGTTCAGCTGGAGTTCGAATCGGGGTTGATCAAGACCGTAAAACCGTTGTCCGCACCCGAGAGAGAGTCCCTGCCGTGGATAGGACCGGGACTGGTTGATTTGCAGATCAATGGCTATAGGGGGATGGATTTCAATACGTTTCCGTTGGAGGCCGAAACCGTCGTCCGTGTGACCCGTGCACTGTGGGAGGAAGGCGTTACCGCTTATTATCCGACTGTGATTACCAATGGCGACAAGGAGATCGAGCAGGCTGTCCGCACCATTGCCGAAGTGTGCGAAGCCGATAGCATGATTAACGATATGATCAAGGGCATTCATTTGGAAGGGCCGTTCATATCTCCGCAAGACGGTCCTCGTGGAGCGCATGCCAAAGAACATGTGAAGCCGCCTTCATGGCCGCTTTTCGAAAAATGGCAGGAGGCCGCGCACGGAAAAATACGGCTTGTCACTTTGTCTCCGGAATGGCCGCAGTCAGCTGATTTTATCCGCAACTGCACCGCCCGGGGAATTACGGTTTCCATCGGTCATACTGCGGCCGCTCCCGAGGAAATACAGGCTGCGGTTTCGGCGGGGGCGCGCATGTCCACGCATTTGGGCAACGGCTCTCACGTAGAACTGCCCAGGCATTCCAATTATGTATGGGAGCAGCTTGCG
>CAZESH010000080.1:0-7058 GCA_964514665.1 uncultured Caryophanales bacterium | reverse complement strand
GCTTGCGGATGACCGGCTTGCCGCGAGCTTTATCGCCGACGGCTTTCATTTGCCGCCCTCTTTTTTAAAGGTCGCGCTTAGAGCGAAGGGAGCAAATGCCATGCTGGTCAGCGACGCGGTTTCTCTCAGCGGCATGAAGCCCGGAGTGTACGATCTGCATATTGGCGGAAAAGTGGTGCTTACGGAAGAAGGAAAACTGCATCTGGCCGACAATCCGAAGATTTTGGCGGGATCGGCACAAATGCTTGCATGGGGGATAAACCGGCTGATGGAGTTCGGCTTGTGCAGTCTGAATGAAGCGTGGAACATGGCCTCGATTCGGCCCGCCGCTTTTATGGGGCTTGCTTCCGGACTTGCCCAAGGCGCGCCGGCCGATTTGACGCTGTTTGATTATCGAGATAATCAAGTGCGGATAAATGAAACGTTTAAAGCGGGTCAGAGAGTCTACATAGCTTAGCTTAACTCATGATACAACGAAAGGAGTCATGCGAATGGCACGCGAATTTTCCGTGATTGGCTGCCAGCACGGGCATATCGCCATATTCATCGATGAAATGCTGAAACTCGGCTATCAATGCGCCGGAATTTATGAGCAGGAAAATACGGCTTTGGCGGCAAAAATCGCGGAGCAATTTAACGCTCCGCTTGTATCCGATCTTGCCGAAGTTTTAAAGCCGGAGGTCGAAATCGTAGGCAGTTCGGCCATCAATAATGAAAAAATCGATATTGTGGAGCTGTGCGAAAAACATGGCAAACACATCATGCTGGATAAACCCGCGGTAACAAACCGCAAGGACCTGGGTCGCTTGGAAGCCGTTATCGAAAGAGGCCGAATCCAAGTCGGGATGCTGCTTACCGAGAGATTCCGGGCTTCCGTTTATACGATCAAAAAGTTAATCGAACAGGGCGAATTGGGGGACATCGTCAGCATAACAACGCGAAAACCGCATCGCTTGACGCCGGATTCGAGACCGCAATGGCACTTCTCAAAAGCACAAAACGGCGGAATCGTCATCGATATTCTTGTTCATGAGTTTGATTTGCTGTGTTATTTGACGGGAAAAGAAATTGTTGAAGCAAGCGGGTATATGCTCAAAACCATTTTACCGGAGTACCGGGATTTTTACGACTCGGCCTCTCTGCAGGTGAAGATGGAAGGCGGAATCGTCTCGCAAATTTACTGCGACTGGCACAATCCGGAAAAAAGCTGGACATGGGGCGACTGCCGGATTTTTGTCACCGGCACAAAAGGTTCCGCCGAACTCCGGCTGGAAGGAGATCCGCTTGTATCGAAAGAAGAATTGCTGCTGTTTGTCTCGCATGAGGAGCCCCTCAGGCAAATGGCCGCGATGGACATGAACGTAACTGCCATGGAGGACTTTGTAGCCAGGATCAATGGAAAACCGTCCGTTCAAACCCATGAGGATATCCTGAAAGCGACGCGTGCGACCATCGACGCGGATGAGCGGGCGGAAAAGCTGGACCGCACGATTGGAGGATGAGAAAAGTGGAAAATGTAAAAAAGATCAGATTCGGCGTGATCGGGTGCGGAAACATTTTCCAATCCCATTTGCAAGCGATTATCGATATACCGGAGACCGAGCTTGTGGCCGTTTTTATCCGTGGTGGCACGGAACGCTTGATGACTTCGCGGCGATGACCAGCTGCATGCCGGATATCCGGCTTCCGCGGAAGGTCAAACCAAGTATTTGCGGGACTTGATGAAGATCGTCAAAGAAATTCCGGATGGAAAGGGAATGGGCTTTCACTACTGGGAACCGTGCTGGATTCCGTTCAAGCCGCAGTGATCGGTCGACCATCCGAACAATTGGTCGAATTTGACGCTGTTTGATTTCAAAGGGCACAAGCTGCAAGCGCTTGAAGCAATAAAAAAGGAGAGATGATCATGAGCAAACGTTATCCGCCGATCAGTCCGAAGCTGCCGGCATTTATGCACGGGGCCGATTATAATCCCGACCAATGGCTGCATGATCCGCAGGTGCTGCGGGAAGATATCCGGCTGATGAAGCTGGCCAAATGCAACGTGATGTCCGTGGGCATTTTCGCTTGGAGCGCGCTTGAGCCGGAAGAAGGCGTCTTTACCTTCGAATGGCTTGACCGGGTGCTGGACACATTCGCGGAAAACGGCATTTTCGCCTGGCTGGCTACGCCGAGCGGCGCCAGACCGGCATGGATGTCGCAGAAATATCCGCAGGTGCTGCGAGTAGGCGCGAACCGCGTGCGCAATTTGCATGGCGCCAGACACAATCACTGTTATACATCTCCGGTATATCGGGAAAAGACGGAGAACATCAATCGCAAGCTGGCGGAGCGGTACGCACAGCATCCGGCAGTGGTCGGCTGGCACATTTCCAACGAATTCGGCGGCGAATGCCACTGCGACTACTGTCAGGACGCGTTCCGGGATTGGCTGAAGCAAAAGTACGGAACGCTCGATGCCCTGAATCGGGCATGGTGGACAGCCTTCTGGAGCCATACGTATACCGATTGGTCGCAAATTGAATCTCCTGCGCCTCACGGCGAAACGATGGTGCATGCGTTGAATCTCGATTGGAAGCGCTTTGTGACCGAGCAAACCGTTGATTTTTGCCGGCACGAAATCAAGCCGCTCAAGTCGATAAATCCCGATTTGCCTGTCACCACCAATATGATGGATCTATTCGACGGCTTGAATTATTGGAAATTTGCCGAGCTGCTGGACGTGATCTCCTGGGATGCTTATCCGACTTGGCACGAGACGGAAAACAACGGCCGGCTGGCGGCGTGGTTCTCCTTTAACCATGATCTTTTCCGTTCTCTCAAGCAGCGTCCCTTCATGCTGATGGAAAGCACGCCGAGCCTGACCAACTGGCAGCCGGTCAGCAAGCTGAAAAGACCGGGCATGCATTTGCTCTCCTCGCTGCATGCGGTGGCGCACGGATCCGATACCGTACAGTATTTCCAATGGCGCAAGAGCCGCGGCTCGAGCGAGAAATTCCACGGCGCGGTGGTGGATCACAGCGGACATGAGCACACCCGCGTTTTTCGCGATGTCACCGAAGTGGGGGAGACGCTGGAGCAGCTGACGGAGGTGCTGGGTACAGGCGTCGATGCGCAAGCGGCGATCCTGTTCGATTGGGAGAATCGCTGGGCCGTGAAAGCCGCGCAGGGTCCGCGCAATCAGGGAATCAACTATGAAGATACCGTCATGGAGCATTACAAAGCGTTTTGGCAGCTTGGCGTGCCGATGGACGTCGTAAGCATGGATGCGGATTTCAGCAAGTACAAGCTGCTCATAGCCCCGATGCTTTACATGGTCAGATCGGGCGTGGGCGAACGGATTGAGCAGTTTGTCAGCAGCGGCGGAACGTTTGTGGCGACGTATTGGTCGGGGATTGTCGACGAGCACGATTTGTGTTATCTCGGGGGGTTCCCCGGACCGCTCAGAAAAACGCTTGGCATCTGGTCTGAGGAGATCGACGGGCTTCACGATCATGACGTGAACGGCATCGTTTTCCACGAGAAGAACCGTTTGGCTTTGCATGGAAATAACGAGGTGCACGAGCTGTGCGACCTGATTCATGCCGAAGGCGCGGAGACATTGGCGGCATACAGCGGAGATTTTTATGCGGGGCGGCCTGCCTTGACCGTCAACAGCTTCGGCAGCGGCAAGGCGTATTACATTGCGGCGCGCGTCAAGGAACCGTTCTATGATGCTTTTTACGGACGTATCGTCGGTGAGACGGGAATCCGCAAAGCCGTGCAGACGGAGCTGCCTGGCGGAGTGACCGCACAGGTTCGTACGGACGGCCAAAACGACTACGTCTTTTTGCTTAATTTCAGCGGCAGCCGGCAAATGGTGACGCTGGATGGCGCAGCTTATACCGATATGAGGAGCGGCCTGCCGGTTGGCAGCGAACCCATAGAGCTTGCGGTAAACGGAGTCGGCATTTTGAAACGCTAGCCAAAGCAAACGGCTATATAAAAAAGAAGACGGAGAGACGCGCTTGCAGCTCCGTTTTTTTGTTGTAAATCCGCGTTTTACGGGCTTTATTGTAAACACGGTCGACTTTTCCTATAATCAGGATAATAATCAGAGTACGCAGGAGGAATGGGATGATACATTGTAGAAGGATTTGTCGACCAATTGGAGAAATATTTTAAATGGATAAATGGGTGCAAAACACAGGTTTTTTAATGCACTGTAAATGCAGCTGCAGTTTTATCGCGAAAATACAGCAATCAGGAGGCTTTGCAGAATGAAATTGTATAAGAGCGGGGAAGAGCTTCAGCATGAAATCGCGGCTTCTGTCATTCCTGCCGACGGAATCGGAATGTGGAATTTGGGACAGGCGGGTTATTTTTTCAAGACCGGAGAAACGTCGTTTGTGATTGATCCGTATCTTTCCGACTGGGTGTACGAATTGGTGGGAGAGCCATGGGTAAGGAAATTTGCGCCTCCGATTTTGCCCGATCAGCTGGGAGAAATCGACTTTGTGCTGTGCACGCATCACCACGAGGATCATATGGATAAGCTCTCTTTGCTGGGCATATACAACACTACGCGGAATACGAAGTTTATCGTTCCGAAAGCGCATGTCGGCAAATTGCTGGAATGGGGAATCGGCGAAGAACGCGTCATTGGCATTTCCCATCAGCAAAGCCTGCAGCAAGGCGTGGTTAGGATCGATGCGTTCAAAGCGATGCATGACGTGTTCGAGCAGGATGAGCAGGGCGAGCATAAATTCATGGGCTACGTGCTAAATGTCGGGGAATTTGTGATTTACCACGCCGGCGACACGCTGGTGTTCGCAGAGCTGGTCGAGTGGCTGAAGGGCAAGCAGGTCGATATCGCGATGGTGCCGATCAACGGCAGGGATTTTCAACGGACGGAGATGGGCATTGTGGGCAACTGCAATTACCGCGATGCGGCCGATCTGGGCGTAAGCATCCAGGCCGACTTGCTGATGCCGATCCATTTTGGTTTGTTCCCGCATAACGACGAGAATCCGGCCTATTTTGTCGATTACCTGTACCAGCGCTATCCGTCCCAAAAGTTCCACATGATGACGGCCGGAGAACGTTTCATTTATTTCAAATAAGCATTGGGAATCCGTCACAAGGAGGGGATTGCGTTGAAAATAACCGGCTATACGCTGTACCAGGTACCGCCGCGATGGCTGTTCCTGAAAATCGATACCGATGAGGGCATATCCGGCTGGGGCGAGCCTGTGATCGAAGGCAAAGCCTCCACAGTGCGCGCCGCAGTCGAGGAAATGATGGAATTTTTAATCGATAAGGATCCGATGCGCATCGAGGATCACTGGAACGTGCTTTACCGCAGTGGATTTTACCGCGGCGGTCCGATCCTGATGAGCGCGCTTGCCGGCATCGATCAAGCGTTGTGGGATATTAAGGGGAAGTACTACCAAGCACCGATCCATCAGCTGCTGGGCGGAGCTTGCCGCGACTCGATCCGCGTGTATTCGTGGGTCGGCGGAGACCGTCCCAGCGATGTAGGGCAAGCGGCGAAGCAAGCGGTCGAGGCCGGATTTACCGCGGTGAAGATGAATGCCACGGAAGAGCTGCAGATCATCGACAGCTTTGTGAAGGTCGATCAGGCCGTGGCTAGAATTGCGGCAATTCGCGAGGCCGTCGGCAATGGCATCGGGATCGGCGTCGATTTTCACGGGCGGGTGCATAAACCGATGGCCAAAGTTTTGGCCAAAGAGCTGGAGCCGTATCGGCCGATGTTCATTGAGGAGCCGGTTCTGCCGGAAAACAATGAAGCTTTGCGGGAAATTGCCGGCCATACCAGCATTCCGATTGCCACAGGCGAGCGCATGTTTTCCCGCTATGACTTCAAACAGGCTTTGGCTGCCGGCTATGTGGACATTATTCAGCCGGATTTGTCGCACGCCGGCGGTATTTCGGAAGTGCGCAAAATTGCTGCCATGGCTGAAGCTTATGACGTTGCCCTGGCGCCCCATTGCCCGCTCGGACCGATTGCCTTGGCGGCTTGTCTGCAGGTGGATGCGGTGTCCTACAACGCATTCATCCAGGAGCAAAGCCTCGGCATCCATTACAATCAGGGCAACGATTTGCTCGATTACGTGAAGGACCGTTCCGTGTTCAGCTACGTCGACGGCTACGTGAAGATTCCCGACGGACCGGGACTAGGGCTAGAAATCAATGAAGAGTACGTCAAGCAGCAGGCACAAATCGGCCACAACTGGCGGAATCCGGTTTGGCGGCATCGCGACGGCTCGGTCGCGGAATGGTGATCGCAGCGTTTGCCTGATCGTCCTTTGATCGTTTCCTGACATTGGGCTTCCGGCCAAGTTAAGTTTTGCATGTATGAATAAGACCCGAGTTTGTCCATTTTCAAGCTGAAGGGCTTGAATTTGACAGAAATCGGGTCTTTTTTACATAATAATTGGTTTGTTAAAAAGGATTGCGATAAAAATCGAAATGACATAGAATCAAAAGTAATTAAATATAAACAGTAGCAAACAAAATATCCGCATCCAGCCCATGCCGGGGCTGCAGGATGCTGAACAGCCGGTTTTTTGCAGCCATAGGGGGAACGATGTTGCGCAAACTAATCTTTTTTGTTCTTGCTGTAATCTTTGTAAGCGGTTGCCAAATCCAGACAAATAAAAGCAAGTATGATGTGATCTATTCCATGGAACCCGGCAAGGTCTCGGAAAAAGCGCACAATGATCGAAATTATACAATTGCCGTCGTACCCAAGCTATCCGGCATTCCTTATTTTAACGCGGTGCAGGACGGTGCGGAGGAGGCAGCGAAAGAATTGGGCATCCATTTGATTTACCAAGGCCCTCCCGTTGCAGATCCGCAGCGGCAGGAAATGGTCATTCAAAACCTGATCGACAAACGCGTGGATTTAATCGCCGTCTCGGCCAACGATCCGAAAAAGCTGCTGCCGGTTCTGAAAGAGGCCAAACAAAAAGGGATAAAGGTGATCACTTGGGACGCCGACACATTGCCGGAGGGCAGGGAGTTCTTCGTCAATATGGTTGATCCTGAAGCATTGG
>CAZESH010000079.1:0-15147 GCA_964514665.1 uncultured Caryophanales bacterium | reverse complement strand
TTTTTTAAAAAATTAAAAAAAAAAAATAAAAAAAATAAAAAAAACCACCGCCGGGTGTCCTCCACCCGACGATCTATTTTTGAAGCCGTATATCACAAATCACGATTCGAGGTCGATTAAGCCGGCAAATCCTGTGCAAGCTTGCCCAGCTTTACTCTTGCGGGCGCAGTTTCGTTATATCCGAAAGCGACAATCGCACTGAGCAGCGCCCCCCCGAAAGCAATATAAAGCGGTGCCTGCAAACCGTAAGCATCGGCAGCCATGCCTGCTACAGACGGAGCGATCGTGCCTCCGACGATTTCACCGACCAATTGGGTGAGAGCAACCGCGCTGGCCACATACTTGAGGGGTAAGGATTCGCCCGGAATAATCGCCATAAACAGCGGGAAGCAGCCTTGCCCCACGGCTGTGAAAAATCCCAAAACCATCATCAAGCCGAGCGATCCATGAACAACGGCCAGGGAAAGCGGCGACAGCGCGGCAATGGTGCAAAAAATGATGAGTGTCGGCTTTCTTCCCAATTTATCGGAAATCGCCGGTCCCACAAATCCCCATACAAACGAACCGAATCCGATAGCGGCCATGATCAATCCCATTGCTTCAGGCTTGAAGCCGTCCGCTTGGATCAAATAAACGGGAGCGAATGTCGTGAACACAAACAGCCAGGTCATGAACAACGCGGAAATGATCGTGCTGAGCCATATGTTGCGGCTTTTGAATACCACGCCGAAGTCTTTTCTGTTCACTTTTCCATGAGCGCTTTGAGCTTCTGCAGGAAGCTTCGGCTCGCGCATCCATTTCGCCAATACGAAAAACATCAGGATTCCGGGAATACCCACAAAATAAAAGGCATGATGCCATGAATATTTGGTGGCGAAAGCCGTCACGATAATCGGTGTCAAGGTAGCGCCGATCAAGCCCAGCGAGCTTTGTACGAAACCGAGATTGAAGCCGCGGCGTTTCTCCGTGGAATCGGCAATTACGCTCGCCTGCGCAATCGGCAGTACAGGTCCTTCCGTAAGGCCCATCAAGCCCCGCACAACGAGCAGGCTGGTGAACGATTTAGCCAAACCGGAAAAGAAAGACAGAATCGAAAAGGCAAGTGTAAGCGGCAGCAGGATTTTTTTGCGCGAGCCGGACAAATCGGAGATCGCGCCGAAGACCCAACCGGATACGGCCCAACAAATAGCCAGCACAGAAGCGATCATGCCGAGCTGTGTATTGTTCAAATGCAAATCACCCGCTATGAACGGAAATAGAAAGACAACGCTCAACCGCTCCATAAAGACAAATCCGAAGGTAAAAAACATCATCAGTACAATTGCATTTTCATAACGGAAAAACGAACGATTTTCATTATTCATTGATTGTTTTCCTCCCAAAACAGTTTTCCGAATATTCTGAATTAAAAACATGCCATAATCCCCGAAAAATCGTTGACCTCCCCGCCAAACCCCCCATTCATTAATGCGGACTCATCACTCTCCCTTCTTCTCAACCGCTTATCTTCGCCCCGCTCTTAACCGGCGATATGTTCCGCCGGATTCGTCACCAAGCGATGATGAAGCGCTTTCAAAACAGGTTTTCTGCATCGGGCCGATTGTGCAGCAAAAGTGATCATTTATAGTGCTATATTCACATATTGAAAAAGCGCTTACAAGGACCTTGTCTTATATACGGAACAACTCGCTTTTTTTCCATCTTTTCCTTTTACAAAACTTCACAAAAATGGTGCATTCATTTTACCCTCTAAATTGTGGAAAATGCTACTCTTTTTCCTGGAATCGATCAAACAAACTTAGGAGGGAATTATGGATTTGAAAAAAAGGACAATCGCATGGTCGCTTGCACTACTGCTTTTTTTGCAAGGTTTTCTGCTCTATTCCCCTATTATGCCGACAAGCTTTGCGGAAGGACCCGGAGATCCCGCTCCGGAGCTTTTACCGGTTGGCGCGGCAAACGGCAAGACGGTGCTTTTCGATAATACCCACGAAGAAACCGCAGGCAGTGCAGACTGGGTAATCGACGGTGCATTTTCCGATTTTGGCCAAGCTTTGGCCAATACCGGCTATGACATCAAAGAATTGCGAAAAACCTCCGCCCTTACATATTCCGACATTCAAAACGGGCAGTACGGCGTATGACGCCAATCAATGGGATGTTTATCCGCAGGACACATGGACATATTTGGGCAGCCACACAGTGCAGGCGGCCGCCACCGTCAGCTTGAGCGAAAATTTCGAAATCGGCAGCAAAGGGGCTTACTCCGCCGGATCCGTGCAGCTTTCCAGCGGCAGCTGGCTTTTTGACAATGCCTTGCTCGGAAATCTGACTTCAGATCAAAAAGACGGGAGTGGGTCGGCAAGAATCCGCTCCGCGGGATCGATTGCAATGAATTTTGACGTTGCCGGCGCCGCCTCCGTGCGCTTCTCCCATGCCAACTTCGGCTCGGATACGGGAACTGCCTGGCAGCTGCAAATGTCCACGGATTCCGGAACCACCTGGACCGACGTTTCCACTGCGGCGCCAAGCGGATCAAGCTTGCAGCAAGCAAGCTTCACTGTCAATCAAAGCGGAAATGTACGCTTCCGCATTCTCGTCTCAGGCACATCGGGAAACCGCATCAATATTGATGACTTTCAAATATTGAATTAATTCTAACGAAAGAACCTCCAAATCCACTAAAACAGTGGGCCGGAGGTTCTTTTTTAGATCGCGATTTCCGTTTTTGCTACATTCTTCTGCAAAAGGAGTTTCAGGGGCTCCTATGATCTGCTTGTCAGCCACACCACAATTGTCTTCTCTCGTTACATCCTACTAGCATGGCAACATCGTCAGAGCACCAACAACCGAACATTGGGCGGCTTGTTTCACTTGCTTTGTGATGAAGTAAGTCAAATAGATTGGGCGATTGCTTTAAAGCAACTCATTGATTTAATCGCAGACATCGCAAAGAAGGCCAATAAGAAGATCCCAACACTTATTCAAACACAACTTCAGCAATGGATTGCCGGTTTGTCCAGTTACATCAAGGCTTATCTGCCAAATTTAAGTTGCGAAAATTGAGTTAATAAATAATTCATTGTTTCAGAAATAATGAGAAAAAGCACCTTTTCTAATTATACATCTTCTTTTTGCACAACAAATATTTACGTTATTTATTAGAATGAATGAACCGGTTGTTTGTTCCCATGGTTCCTTGTGGATATAGATGGTTCGCTCCTGGCGCTGAATGATCTTCTTAATATCTTTATAGGAAAGGAAACATACTTGATGTAATTTCGAATTTGGTGGATGATGCACTTTTGGATCTCTGTTTTGGGGTAGCAGGCGGAAATGGCTTCCGTAAAGCCGGTCAGATTGTCCAATCATGTGATGAGGATGTCTTGAACGCCGCGGTTACGCAGTTCGTTCAGGACATAGAGCCAGAACTTTGCGGACTCGTTCTCACCTATCCAGATGCCTAACACATCCATGGCCGTCCAAATCTACGCAAAAATTGGAATCGATATCCGGCTAACCCTGCCTTGAATTGAGTTTGTATACCTTGGCTCGTGCATTTGCCTCCAGTTTCCTTCAGATTCTGCCTCGCGGCAGACACCCTTGCTCTTGGTTAACGGTAGGCGTTCGCCAGCCCCCGTTCGGGACTTTCACTCTAAAGATGACGCCCATACTGGGCGTACAAACAAAAAGGCGCACGATAGTTATTATCGTACGACAGTTTTTTTACAATATCGCTTACCATCTCGTGGTGATCATTTTTTTCCTTGTGTAAAATTCCACTCCATCCTGTCCGTTGGCGTGCAAATCTCCGTAGAAGGAATCTTTCCAGCCGGAGAATGGAAAGAAGGCCATCGGCGCCGGAACGCCGATATTGACCCCAAGCATCCCCGCATGGATCTCTTCACGGAATTGATGGACAGTTCCACCATCTTTCGTATAAATACAAGCCCCGTTGGAAAATCTTGACTGATTGGTGAGCCTGATCGCCTCATCCAACGAACGAACTCTTACGATCGACAGCACGGGGGCAAAGATTTCATCCTGCCAAATTTCCATATCTGTCGTCACGTGATCAAACAGCGTGGGACCAAGGAAATATCCTTTTTCTTCCACTTTAGCTGCATCTTCGCGACCGTCCCGAACCAGTTTGGCGCCTTGCGCTTCACCGCTCTCGATATACTTGACTGTTTTTTGCTTGTGCGAATCCCGAATCACCGGACCGAGAAACACCCCTTCATCCAATCCGTTGCCCATTCTCAATTCATCGGCGGCTTTAGACAAACGCTCCACCAGTTCGTCGCCGGTCTCTCCCACGGCGACCACGACGGAGGCCGCCATGCACCGTTCTCCCGCGGAACCGTATGCCGCTGAAATGATCTGCTTCACCGCATTATCCAAATCCGCGTCCGGCATGACGATGGAATGATTTTTTGCTCCCGCCAACGCCTGAACCCTTTTACCGTTCGCCGCAGCCGTTCGGTAGATGTATTCCGCCACCGGCTGGGAACCGACAAAAGAAATGGCCTGTACGTCAGGATTTTCAAGCAGGCCGTTGACCACATCGTGGGCGCCGTGAACGATATTGAACACTCCATCTGGAAGACCGGCATCTTTAAACAACTCTGCCAGGCGACTTGCCAAAAGCGGCGTTCTTTCCGACGGCTTCAGCACGAAGGTGTTTCCTAATGCAATGGCCATAGGGAACATCCAGCAGGGAACCATCATCGGAAAGTTGAACGGCGTAATGCCGCCTACAACTCCCACAGGATAACGGTACATGCCGGATTCCAATCCGGAGGCGATATCGGGAAGTTGCCTTCCCATCATCAGAGTCGGCGCGCCGCAGGCGAATTCGACGTTTTCTATGCCCCGTTGGACTTCTCCATAAGACTCGTTAAAGCTTTTTCCATTTTCCAAAGTGATCAAGCGGGCCAGTTCATCCCAATGGTCAACCAGCAGTTGCTGGTATTTGAACAAGATGCGAGCTCGTTTCGGTACCGGCGTCCGGCTCCATCTCCCGAACGCTTCTTTTGCCGTATTCACCGCAAGATTCAAATCCTCTCTAGTCGATATCGGGACTTGGGCCAATATTTCGCCGTTTGCCGGATTGGGCACTGCATCGTATTTTTCTGTAATGGATTCAACCCATTTCCCGCCGATAAAATTCTTGAGTTTTTGCGGTCCGTTCACCATGTTGTAATCTTCCTTTCGCAATAACAATTAATTGTTATTTAATTTCGTGATGGAAACAAATTTTGGAATTACTTTTGTTCAATGGAAGTTTTTTTAAATCCGTGCGAATGAAGTAAACGCATCTTTCTTTTTGCTTCCTCTTTCACTCTCAACATCGGCACCTGAAATAATTGGATCCGGTCAAATGCATCCGGCCAGCTGTTAATTTCTTCTCGCAGCGCCTGCCCGAACGCCATACGCAGCGCCGTCCCGATGTTGATTTTGGTTACGTTGTAGGCAGCCAACCTTGTCAAATCCTCGTCAGCTATTCCCGTCGAGCCGTGAATGACCAATGGCGTCTTTACCACGTTTTGGATTTGCTCCAGCCGATCAAATTGGATGATCGCCGACTGTTCATGCATCCGGTGCAGGCTACCTACAGCCACCGCCAGTGCGTCGACTCCTGTTTCTTCCGCAAAAATTTTCGCTTCTTCTGGCTCGGTAAGGAAGGCTTTCATCTTCATGGAAGGATCGTTATAACCTACCGATCCGATTTCCGCTTCCACCGGAATACCCGCGGCATTGGCAAATTTGACGATTTCTCTGGTCGTCCGGATATTGTCTTCAAGCGGAAGCTGTGAGCCGTCATACATGACGGAGGTATAACCTGACAAGATGGCCTTGATTGCGGTTTGCAAATCTTTGCCGTGATCCAGATGCACACAAACCGGCACCGATGCCTTTTCGGCCATCGAACACAGCATCGGGCCCAACAAGTCCACCGGCATATGCTCCAAAGCGATTTTGTTGGTGGCCAATATGACCGGTCCGTTCACTTCCTCCGCCGCCTGTACTACCGATATGGCGTCCTCGTAGCCGAATACGTTGAATGCGGCGACAGCACCGGGACGATTAACGAATCGTTCCGTAATCTCATTCAAATTCACCAGCATCTTTATCTCCCCGTTTCTCCTGATCTCCCATTTGATTACTTCCCGTTTCCTTGTCTCCCGTCTCCGATTAACGGATCCCCCCGCTGTTGCATTTTTCAATGTACGTCAAGACTTGCTCCAAGGAGGGCATGGCGTCCGAACAGCTATGGCTCGAAATGACGATCGACGCGGAGGCACTGCCCAATTCCATGCAGCGTTCAATGTCCCAATCCTTTATCAAGCCGTAAATGAACGAAGAAGCATAAGCGTCACCAGCCCCGAATGTTTTCACGATTTGAGCGGGAAACACTTTCCCCTTATAGGACTCGCCGGCCTTGGTGTATGCGATAGATCCGTCTTTACCATGTTTGATCACCACAAGCTTGGCATTATGGCCGAACCATTTTTGAGCCGTGATGAAATCGTTCTGCTGTTTTCCCGTAAGGCTCTCCATCATGTCAAACTCTTCTCTGGTTCCGATGATCACATCACACTTTTCCGCAGCGAGACTGTAATAGACAGCGGTTTCATCGGTGGACCGCCAAGAGTAAGGACGATAATCCAAATCAAACAGCACGACCGTCTGATGTTTCCTCGCAAACTCAAGCGCCAGAAAGACCGCTTCACGCGATGGACTCGATGCTAGCGCAGTTCCGGAGATCAACATTGCTTTGGCGCTTCGGATATATTGTTCGGATACGTCCTTCGACTCCAGTTTTAAATCTACTGCATTGTCACGGTACATCAGGATACTGCAGTCCATGGGACTTTTGATTTCCGTGAATGCAAGACCCGTCACGCTTCCGGAATGATCGGTCACCACCCCGGATGTATCGATCCCGTTCTTCTGCAAATAACTTATGATGAATCGGCCCATCTGGTCATCGGAAACTCTGCCGATAAAACCCGTCTTCATGCCCAATCTGGACATGCCGATGGTGATATTCGCAGGCGACCCCCCTACATACTTGGTGAAGGTCATCGTTTCTTCCATGGGGCGTTGCGTTTCATTGGCGTTCAAATCGACCGCCAAGCGGCCGACGGCGATGAAATCGAGAGGTTTTTCATTATTAAAAGATATCACCTGTTCCCGCTTCATAGGTCTTCTTCTCCTCGATATCTAGATATTGTAAAATCATGAAAATATAGTAATGATAAGGACGCCCCTTAGGGAGAATTTGCAAGGTTCTGCGCTACTAATTCCCGCACAAGGAGATATCCTGCAATTGATCTTATACAGAAAAAAATTTGTATTAGAATAAGTTTTGTAAATGGACGAAGCAACGTATGATACTCTTCAACGGTATTAGCATTAATAATAGTTGTAACTCTTTTTGCCCATATACCACATGTTGTTCTTGATTTTGAGATATTCATGCAGACCGAAGACGCCATATTCCCGGCCAAGACCGCTGTTCTTGTTGCCTCCGAACGGACTGTTCATCTGTGAACCGTTGGGCATATTGACCCATATGGTTCCGGCATTAAGCTTCTTTGAAGCCCAATATGCCGTCCGGTAATCCCGGGTGAAGATGTTGGCACCCAATCCGAAAAACGTATCATTTGCCATATTGACGGCGTCCTGGAGATCGCTGTATTTCTCAACGACCAGAACCGGCCCGAAGATTTCCTCGCATACACAGCGGGAATTTCGTTTCACATTGTCCAGAACGGTAGGCTTGTACCAATTTCCCTTGTCGCACGGAGAAGCCGTATATCTTTCTCCTCCGCAAAGGAGCCGTGCGCCTTCTTCCACCGCTTCCTTGACATAACGATCCACCTCCTCCAATTGGCTCTTGCTGATCAAAGAACCCATCTGCGTCTGCGGATCGAGAATATCTCCCAGCTTGATGTTGTTCATCTTGTCGACTAATTGCTTCATGAATTCATCATAAATGTCTCCATGAAGATAAAGTCTGGAAATCGCGCAGCACACCTCGCCCTGGTTCGAACACAACCCGAGAACAAGCGAATTGACAGTGGATTCCACGTCGCAATCCGGCTCTACGATCGCCGGGCCTTTGCCGCCAAGCTCAAGCTGCAATTTTTTAATCAGCGGGGATTCCGCGGATAAATGCATGAGCTTTCTTCCGACACTTTCAGAGCCCGTGAAAGCGATAATGTCCACTTCCTGATTAGAAGCAAGGGCTTCTCCCACAATATCTCCGGAGCCGGATATAATATTAACTACCCCCGGCGGAAAACCCGCTTCGAGAAAGATCTCTCCCAAGATGGCCGTCGTAATGGGAGTCATTTTGGAAGCTTTGCAAACCACGGTATTACCTGCGGCAAGCGCCGGACACAAACTGCGTGTCAGCAGGTGGAGAGGATAGTTGAACGGGCTGATAACCGCAACAACCCCGTAAGGCTCATAAGTTACAAAATCAAAAATTTCTTTCTCAAACCCGTCTTTGATCGGAATCACATGACCTTGGACTTCAAGGGCAAGATTAGCAAAATATTCAAATGCATAAATGGAAAAAGGAATGTCGAACCCAATGGTCTCGGATATCGGTTTACCTGTATCCAACGCCTCATATTCTGCCAGTTCTTTTTCACGCCTTTTCATGATTTTAGCTGCCGCCAACATCAAATCCGCTCTTTTGTGCGGATCCATATCCGCCCACCCATTATTAAAAGCGTTGCGTGCAGCTGTGCATGCAACGTTGACATCCTGAGCCGTCGCGGCGGCCACTTCCGCAAGCGGTTCGCCGGTAGCAGGGCAATAAGAAGTTATATATTTATGGTCGGATGATTCCATCCATTCATTGTTTATGAATAAGCCGTACTTTTTCATCTGTTCATCCTCCAGTACCCATATAATGTAAAAGTTAAGATTGCATCTGACCGACACGGTTTATATTCGGGCTGGTCCAATTGATTCGCGAATGATCAATTTGGGCATGATCACGATATCCGATTCCTTTTCTTCCCGGGCATCTTTTTGTTCCAGCCGTTTGATGACCAGATTGCAGGTTTCCTTGGCAAGTTTGTTCACCGGGTAAAGAACGGTTGTCAACCGGGGAGACGAGGCTGCCGTAAACGGCATTCCGTCATATCCGACTATGGAAATATCCTCGGGTATGCGATACCCCATATCAAGGAGGCCGCGCATCGCACCGAATGCGACGATATCATAATAAGCGGACACTGCCGTGATGTTGGGGTTTTTTTGGAGCAATCTTTTTACAGCGTCACTTCCGGACTTGTAGTCGTATCCGCTTGAATGGACCACATTCTCGGGATTATAAGGGATCCCATGGTCTTCAAGAGCCTTCTTGTATCCCATCTTCTGTTCAAGCGAGTGCGACTGGTCGACTTTCCTGTCGATGTATCCGATCGACCTGTGCCCCAGAGCGATCAAATGGCAGATCATGTCATAAGATCCTTTGAAGTTGTCGATCCGTACCGTGTCCATTTTGATATCATTGATGCTGCGGTCAACCAGAACAACCGGAATCCCCATCTCTTTAATCTTTTTGAGCTTGTCGCCGTCACTGGAAGTCGGGATGGCTATAATCGCATCGGTTTTTTTCATCAGAAGGGTGTCGAATGCGTCTTGTTCGAGAACCGTGTCATAGGAAGTATTGCAAATTATAAGGTTGTAGCCGAATTTGAAGAGGATCTTTTGAATCCTTTCGACAAGCAAGCCAAACGTTTCATTGGAAATACTCGGAAGCACCAGTCCAACCGTATAGGTTTTTTTGCCGCGCAAACCCGCGACCAGGTGATTGGGATAATACCCCAAATTCTCAATCGCATTGAGAACTCGAGCGGTGACATCATCGCTTACATACCGGGTCTTGTTGATCACGTGCGACACGGTTGCAATCGATACATTGGCCTCATTTGCGACATCCTTGATGGTTACGGCCATATCTGATCAACCCAAACATTTCCATTTACCATTACCAGCTTGATATCAACATTCTCATCAAACAGAATAATATCCGCCTCCTTGCCTCTCGCCACACTGCCCTTACGACCGTCAACCCCCAAGACCCGGGCGGGAACAAGCGTCAACATTTTCACTGCCTCATGAAGCGGAACGTCCGCCATTCGGACCATCGTGTTCACCAGACGGTTAGCCGTAGCGACACTGCCGCCAAAGCTGCTGCGGCCGGGCATGTATGCAACGCCGTCTTCAATTTCCACACGCTGGCCGTTGGAAAGGCTGCCGATGATGCTTTCCTTCACATCAAGACCTGCGGCGCGCATGGAATCGGTAACCAGACAAATCCGGTCTGCTCCCTTGACTTTGTAGATCAACTTCAGCAAACTCGGGGGCAAATGCTTGCCATCGGCAATAATCTCCACCGTCAAATCGTCTATCAAAAGCCCGCTTTCCGCAACACCGAGATGCATGATGGCATTTTTCCGGGTCAACCGGGACATGCCATTGAAAAAGTGCGTCAACAACGTATAGCCGTTCTCGTTAGCTTGAAGAACTTCCTCATATACCGCATCCGAGTGCCCGATGGAAGCGACAATGCCGTTCTCCTGCATCCAGCGTCCCATTTCCAGTGCCCCCGGAAGTTCCGGAGCTACTGTCCATCTAACAACGGACGGGAAGTTCTCAAGAATCATCCTGTATTCTTCCGCATCAGGATTTCTGAGATATTTGGGATCCTGCGCTCCGTTTTGCGCCGGGGAAAGGTATGGACCTTCAATATGAATTCCGAGTATTTCAGGCATATGGTCTTTAATTGCTGCCGCTTCTTCGATATTTCTGAGATTGCCGTACAGCTCATCCTTCCGGCTGGACAGCGTCGTGGGTACAATTGAGGTTGTACCAAACCGCATATGCGCTCTGCATGCGGTGCATACAGATTCCAAGGAGCCGTCCATGAAATCGGCATTGCCGGCCCCATGCGTATGAATGTCGATAAAACCAGGTGAAAGGTAATATCCCTTCGCATCAATCACTACATCGTCAGGCTTCTCCTCCGGATTTTGGCCTTCGAAAACTTCCGAGATTTTTCCGCCCTCTACTACAATCCCGCCTTGGGTGAGGATACGATAAGGGGTAATGACTTTGGCATTGATGAATATTGTCCGCATAGCGCCACCTCCGTTTCTTTATGATTTATATTTCCGCATCAGATTGCTGCAAGTTTGTTCAGGTCCAATAACTCGGCAGAATCGCGGTCGAGGAAAAGCCGGGACTCTTTATGGCTGCGCATGATCGTTGCCGGACAATCAATGGATATAGGTCCCTCAAGGCATTGCTTGACGATTTTTTGCTTGGTGCTTCCGGGCACATTCGCAAAGACGTATGTCGCAGCCATAAGGGCTGGTAAAGTGACTGTAATTGCCCTGGACGGAACATCGTCAATGCTCTTGAACCATCCGTCTGTAACCTGCTGCTGCCGGCAAAGGGAGTCTAAATGATCATTTGTTTTGACAAGCAATGGATCGTCAAAATTTGCAATGTGCGGGTCATTGAAAGCAAGATGTCCGTTTTCACCTATTCCAAGGAACGAAATGTCCAGCGGGTGATTCCGCAGCAATTCCGAATAGCGCCGGCATTCTCCGGCAATATCGGGGGCGTTCCCGTTCATATAGAAGACTTGCCGAAAAGGCAGCTTCGTAAAAAAGCGAACTCTGAGATAATTGCCAAAGGATTGGGGGGCATTGGAAGGCAATCCAATGTACTCATCCAAATGGAAGGCGTTCACCCGACCCCAGTCAATACCTTCCTCCGACATCAATACATTCAGCATATCAAGCTGTGAAGGGGCGGATGCAAACATGATATTTACTTGCTCCTTTTGGGAAAGCAGCCGGCGGATGATGGCTCCCACCTCTTTGGCGCACGCTTGTCCCATGAGCTCACGGGTCTTGAAAATACTCACTTTCAATTGATCGATAACAAACTCCAGTTCCACTCCCATTATAATCCCTCCATCTGAAAATAGGCGAAAAAATATACACTTCGCAAAAAAATCTATGATTTAATTAACAAAATTTCATTCTTTTTTACTGCTTCATATCTTACTCCGACTTTCTCCTGCGCAGTGTATCTCCCAGTACGGCGGCCAGCAAAATAAGACCAAGAATCATTCGCTGCCAATAAATATCGACGCCAAGAAGGTTGAATGCATTCAGTACAAGAGCCATAATCAACATACCAAGGAACGAGCCGGTCATCGTGCCTGCTCCGCCTGACAGCGAACTGCCTCCAATCACACATCCGGCAATGATATCCATCTCGATGTTTTGTCCTTGTGTCGGAATCGCGCCGCCCATCCGGGCTGCAAGAAGGAGACCTGCCAAGCCTGCCATAAGTCCGGTGAAACTGTATGCAAAAATCCGCAAGCGATCCACCTTGATGCCCGACAAGCGGGCCGCTTCTTCATTGCCGCCGATGAAATAGAATTGCCGAAACCAACCGGAACGTGCAAACAGGATGCCAAAGATCACGACAAGTATGAATGTAATGTAAATGGGAACCTGAATTCCGAACCAGTTCGCACGTCCGATCATATTGAAGGAATCCGGCAGATTCGTAATGCCCACACCTTTAGTCAAAATATAAATCAAGCCGCGTACGATCATCATCATGGCCAATGTCGTGATCAGCGCATTGACACGCAGTTTCGCTATGATAAAACCATTTGCGATTCCCACCATAGTGGCAGCTACAAGGGCCAGGATGATCGACCCCGTCACACCAAAGCCGGCATTGATGGAAAGACCGAGAATAACCCCGCTGAAACCGGCTATCGAGCCCACAGACAGGTCAAATCCGCCCATAATAAGCAACAGCGTCATGCCAATGGCTATGATCAACTCAAAGGAAACTCCCAGGAAAACGGCATGAATATTGCCGGGAATGATAAAACTTGGCTTGATAATCGACAAAACAGTCACCAATAACAATACGACGAGAAAGAGCGGTACTTCTTTAATCGACCAGAAGCGATAGATGAGTTGACCAAAATTTGATTTGCCAGAATTCATAGTTTTTAATACCCCTCACTAATTAGATTGGTGCATGGACAATAAAATCTGTCCGGTATTAAACTGGTCACGAGGGAAAGTTCGACCGATTTTTCCGTAGTTCATGACCGTAATTCGATCGCACATACTGATTAGTTCATCAAGATCTGAAGAGACCATGATAATGGCCATTCCCTTGCGGGCCAATTCATGAAGAAGCCGATGGATGTCGGCTTTCGATGCGATGTCAATGCCGCGGGTGGGGTCCATGGCAATGAGCAGCTTTGGTTCAGCCGCCACGCACTTTGCGACGAGGATCTTCTGCTGATTTCCTCCGGAAAGGAAACATACGGTTTGATCCAAAGATTGCAGCTTGATCTTTAGTTTGATTCTGAAATGTTCTGCGATCTCCCAGATCCTTCTGTTTTTCAGAAAACCCCTATGTGAAACCTTGGATAGAATACTGGCGATTGTATTGTTTTGGGCAGAATCATTCAAGAACAACCCTTGTGTTTTCCTGTTTTCAGGTATCAAGAGAATACCCCTCTTCTTGCTTTCGCTTGGACCTTTCAGGGGCAGTTTCTTTTTGTCGAGATGCATTTCACCTTGACTAACCGGAAAAACACCATATAAGGCCTGACACAATTCGGTCTTTCCGCATCCGACTATGCCGGTAATGCCAAGGATTTCGCCCTTGTTGACAACAAGGTCAATGTCCTGGAACAATGGTTCCGATGTCAAACCCCTGACTTCCAGTACGGGATCGTTCCCGATAAAGGACTGATCCGCCCCCCCCATAAACGCGTCCAAATCCTGGTTGATCATTAGCCGAATGAGATCCTCGACATTGATTTCTTCGCGCCGATAAATCCCGATTTTCTTCCCGTCCCGCAAGACCATCACCCGGTCGACAATCCGGAATATTTCGCTCATGTGATGCGAAATATAAATAATGGAGAGTTTATTCTTCTTCAATTCTTCAATAAAGTTGAACAACACCTGAATTTCACTTTCCTCAAGCGACGAGGTCGGTTCATCCAGAATCAAAACCTTGGGCTTCTTTGAAATCGCCTTCAGAATCTCCACAATCTGCCGCTTGCCGACAGACAGGTTCTGCACCAAGTCGTCGGGTTTGATATCTACGGCGAATCGATTGATGAGTTCTTGAGATTGCAAATAAAGCTTTTGTCTGTCCACAATCCCTAAAGAATTGGTTGGTATGTTTCCAACAAAAATATTGTCTGCCACTGTCATATTGGGAGCCAGAGAAAGTTCCTGAAACACCAATGCTATTCCACTCTCATTGGCTGTGCGGATATCCGTGAGCTTGGCCGGTTTTCTTTCAATTTGAATGGTTCCGCTGTCAGGCTGATGTGCGCCGGTAAGAATCTTGACAAGTGTACTTTTACCGGCCCCATTCTGGCCAACCAAACCCAGAACTTCTCCATAATCCAGATCAAAACTCACCGCATCAAGCACCTTGTTACCATAAAAAGCTTTGCTTAGATCATGAGCTTCGAGCAGCTTGGTTACCGTTCCATTTTCCGTCATGCCAATCCCCTTCGCAGATATGAGATCTTATTGGGGAAGGCGCACCTTCCGGTGCAGCCTCCCCTTGTTCCTGAAACGATGTCAATTGAGGTAGAAGTATTTCGCCGTATCCTTGTAAATGACAAAGGTACCGATGTCGACACGGTTGGGCAATACATCGACGCCCGCCGCTTTGTCATTTTGAGATATCGAAAGATTGGTGTGATTCTTGAGATACAGCATCTTCAATGCGACGTAAGGCTCAATACGCGTCTTGATCGCAACCGTGGCATAGATCTCTCCGTTCTCCAGCAGCTTCAATGTCGAATCATCCTTCGAGTCGCCCACGATTTTCACCTTGCCGGTCATGCCAAGTTCGCGAACAGCTGTGGCCGCCGCCACCGGACCGGAAGCAACCAGGGTGGAGATGCCGGTCACACCGGGGTGTGCCTGCAGAGCCGCTTTCAATGCGTCGGCATCTTTGGAATTATCCGTCTCTGAATTAACCTCTTGTACGATATGGATATCCGGGTATTTTTTCAGTTCGTCTTTAAAGCCCATCGCACGC
>CAZESH010000078.1:0-15293 GCA_964514665.1 uncultured Caryophanales bacterium | reverse complement strand
AGCTCGATTGAAATCCTGTCCGAAAGTAAAGCAAAAATTGAAATCGGCTGGGTGAACGGAACACAAACGATCGTTACGGAGCTGCCCGCCGTATTATCGGTATCGAGAGAAATCAATGAGCCCCGCATGAGAACGGTGAAGGGCATGATGAAGGCAAAAAAAGCGGTGATTCCCGTATGGAGTTTCGCGGATCTGGGGATTTCCGGGAATGAACTGCTTCATCAGCCCGCTTCCGAAAGGATCAAGCTGGAAGCTCCGCTTGCCAAGCAAAAATGTGTGATGTTGGATGGACCGCCGGATCGGCAAGTGGAGCAGCTTGCGCAATTGATTCAACATGAAATCGTGTAAGGGAAAGGAGTGTTACAGATGTCCGATCATCCGATAGGTGTATGGATAGAGGTCCGCGAAGGGATTTGTTCGGAAGCGGGAAAGGAATTAATATATGGCGCGCGGCAGCTTGCCCGGGATGCGGATTGCCCGTTGATCGGATTCGTTGTCTCGGACCAACCGGTGAGCAGCGCAACGATGCCCGTTTCCGGCTTTTCCAAATTGATCGTCTTCGAAATTCCCTCCTTCCGGATGGATTATGTGGATCAATTGGCAGATAAGCTTTGGGAAAAGGTAAAAACATTGGAGCTTTCTCAGCTTCTTTTTGATTCCGGAATGATTTCCAAAAGAATGGCGGCAGCGATATCCTTCAAATCCGATAGACCGCTGTTCGGCGAAGTAACGAACTTGAAAACGGAAAATCAAATGCGGATTGCGGAGTGGCAAACGCATGGCGGAAATGCAATCCATACCCATCGGCTTTTAGACCAATTGACGGTCGTATGTGTAAAGCCGAAGACGTGGCGTATTCTTGGCCAATCGGAAAATAACGATGTGGGGATAGAAGCGGAAAGAATGGAAACTATCGTAATCTCCGATGAGGGCCTGCCGCTGCATTATCAAGTCATCCAAACGATGGTCAAGGAAGCGGAAAAGAAAATCCGCTTGGAAGATGCGGAAGTGGTTGTTTCCGGCGGACGCGGCTTGGGAAGACCCGAAAGCTTTTCATTGGTTTACGATTTGGCGGATGTGTTGGGTGCCGCGGTTGGAGCCTCCAGAGCTGTCGTGGATGAAGGCTGGATTTCCTACGATCACCAGGTAGGTCAGACCGGCAAGACGGTGCGGCCGAAAATTTATATTGCATGCGGAATTTCCGGAGCCGTCCAGCATCAGGCGGGAATGAAAGGGTCGGAAATGATCATTGCCATTAATAACGATCCGCAGGCGCCGATTTTTCAAATTGCCACTTACGGGATTGTCGGCGACGTCCATGAGGTGCTCCCTCTCATGACCAAACAATTTCAAATGCTGAAACAACAATACGCAAACGTATAGCTTAATGGAAGACAAACTCCGTCAAATGATCATTCTTGCCTCTTTAAGGAAGAATGTAAACCTTTTGCGGAGTTTTTTTTGAATATGCTGCTGGAGAATATAACGGGATAGTCTGACTATCCAAGGAGTGAAGTGAATGTTGGCGTTGCTTAACTTTATCGCGTTTATCGGTGTGACCGGATATGGCTTTTATTTGTTTGTTCACGTTGTTTACAGCCGATATATGTTTATTGGATTGGGAAAAAAAACGAATCAAAGCAAAGATTTGAACGAACGGATTCGCGATGTTGCGGTAAACGTGTTCGGGCAGCAAAAGCTGCTTAAGGACAAAAAAAGCGGCTTCATGCATATCGTCATGTTTTACGGTTTCATTATTGTTCAATTCGGCGCTGTCGAATTGATTGCAAAAGGGTTGTTTAAAGGCTGGGTGCTCCCGCTTGGCGCAGCGCACCGCTATTTCAGTCTTACGCAGGAAATCGCAACCTTATTGATTCTGGCGGCAGCGGCCTATGCCTTTTATCGCAGATATATCGAGAAGCTTCCCCGGTTAAAACGGGGATGGAAAGCTGGAATTGTGATCGTCTTTATCGGATCATTAATGGTGTCCGTTCTGCTTTCCTTGACAATGGAAATGATTTGGTTAAATAAGCCGCCTACGATTTTTGCTCCGGTCTCTTCGTTGATAGCAACGATGCTTTCCGGGATCGGGGCTGCGTCAGCGGGATTTTTGTTCCATCTGTTTTGGTGGATGCATTTGCTCATTTTATTGTCGTTTCTCATTTATGTACCGCAGTCCAAGCATTTTCATCTGATTATAGCTCCGGTCAACATTCTCTTGAAGCGTCAGGGAAGGCCGAAATTAAGAAGTGTCAATTTTGACGATGAGTCGCAAGAGGAGTTCGGGGTAGGCAAAATCGAAGATTTTGACCGGAAGCAGCTGATCGACCTTTATGCCTGTGTGGAATGCGGCCGTTGTACAACGATGTGCCCGGCGAGCGGTACGGGAAAAATGCTGTCACCCATGGATCTGGTAACCAAGCTGCGCGATCATTTGACGGAGAAAGGGGCTGCGATTACATCAAGAACACCCTGGATGCCAAGCTTTGCATTTGCTCATTCATCGGCCGCTGCATCGGAAGTGCATACAAAAGAGTTAATCGGCGATGTGATTACGGAACAAGAGCTTTGGGCCTGCACAACATGCCGGAATTGCGAGGATCAGTGCCCTGTGGCGAATGAACATGTCGATAAAATCGTAGACATGCGCCGATACTTGGTTATGACAAAAGGAGAGGTTCCGCATGAAGCGCAGCGTGCGCTCGACAATATCGAACGTCAGGGAAATCCTTGGGGGCTCAAACGCAGCGAACGATTCATATGGGTGGGGGATAGGGAGGATCTCGTTGTTCCTTCGGTGAAAGAGAAAAACGATTTCGAGTACCTCTTTTATATAGGCTCTATGGGGTCATATGATAACAGGAGTTCAAAAATTACTCTAGCTTTTGTAAAAATCATGTATGAAGCCGGAATTTCGTTTGCCGTACTTGGAAACGAAGAAAAAAATTCAGGCGACACGCCGCGGCGACTCGGAAATGAATTTCTTTTTCAGCAATTGGCGCAGGAAAATATTGAGCTTTTCCGGAAATACCGGGTGCAAAAGATTGTGACCATTGACCCGCATGCATTTCACGCCTTCAAGAATGAATATCCGGAATATGGTCTGAATGCGGAAGTGTATCATCATACGGAACTGATTGCAAAATGGCTTGCCGAGGGTCGAATTAAGCCTGCTAAAGCAATAAACGAACGAGTAACTTATCACGATTCGTGTTATCTTGGACGCTATAATGAAATTTACGATGCGCCTCGGTATATTTTATCTTCAATATCGGGTATTGATCTGGTTGAAATGGCCAGAAATCGCGAAAACAGTATGTGCTGCGGTGCCGGCGGAGGTATGATGTGGATGGAAGAGAAAGAGGGCTCAAGAGTAAATATCAAGCGAACTGAACAAGCGTTGGAAGTGAATCCAAGTATAGTTGCGAGCGCATGCCCTTATTGTTTGACCATGATGAATGATGGAACGAAAATGAAAGAGGTACACCAGCAAGTGAAAACGAAGGATATTGCGGAAATTGTGGCGGAGGCATTGTAACCAGGGATCTAATTCGTTGATGATGTTTTCTCCGATCCGGCAATAAAGTATTGCAGGTAGGGAATTTCGGTTATTTGTTGAACCGTTTGATTAACGCGCCCAGCGCAATTCAATGATGCGCAGACCTTCCCGTTCAAATCGGTAATCCCGGGGGATGAAAAAGCAATTTCCCATACAAAGCAAACTGCATGGCTTGTCACGTCAAGGAGCTGCAGGGATCGCAACAGCTGTTGCTTGCTGCTTGCGGGAAAACAGCGCCAAGTCAAAATGCCGGCGTTGAGATGGGCAATATGGACATGAGCGTATCGACGCTGATACCACGATGAGCTCATATCGCAATCAAGACCATGTAAATATTGGAAATGAAATAGGAAACTTATATATGTTATAGTAATTATAGGACAAGCCAATATTACCTCTAGGAGGAATAATATCCAATGAGTTTAAACAAAATACTAAATAAGGTTATCGGAACCACACTTGGTTTGGCATTGACCGGAAGCTTATGTAGCTCCATCCCGCCAGTCAATGCTGCATCGGTATCAACGAATAATGTCATTACATCGTCTGAGGCCAAAGATATTATTGCCCTTGCCGAACAAATCAAAGACAAAGTTCAATATCATTTTGGAGTTAATGATCCTTCTAAGATGTGGTTTGATTGTTCTTCTTTTACGAAGTATCTATTCTCGCTGGAAGGCATGAATCTGCGATGGGGAGCCAGATTGCAGTACGCGGACGGAATAAAAATTTTGAGAAGCGAGCTTCGTCCGGGAGACTTGGTCTTCTTTTCAACTCCCGCTACCGTCAATAATTCGAGTACATACGATAAAATCGGACATGTGGGGATTTATATTGGAAATGGCCAAGTTATACATAACATAAATGCCCAATATGATGTCAGAATCAGCAGTATCAATACAGGATGGTGGAATACACATTACGTTGCTGCAGCGCGAGTGGTTGCGCCTGCAAGCTCCGGACCTGCTCCTTCGCAGGACAACACAACCGCATCGGGTACGGGAACCGGAACCGTGGTTTCCTCGGTCAGCTTTTTGGACAGCCCTTCCCTGCAGGGCACCCGCATCCGATATTTGAAGACGGGTGAAACGTTCAACATTTTAAGCAAAGTCAATCAATACTGGTATCAAATCAAGGATCAAAACGGCAGAGTCGGATATGTCACCACCTTAACCAAATATGTGAGCGTTGGTTCTGCTCCAACAAGTGTCAGTTCTGCTCCTTCACAGCAAGCTGCAGCATCGAATACAGGAACCGGAACGGTGGTTCGCTCAGTCAGTTTCCGAACAAGTCCTTCTCTAACTAACGGTTCTCGGATCCGATATCTAAAATCAGGTGAAACGTTTACCATTCTAAGCAAAGTCAATCAATACTGGTATCAAATCAAAGATCAAAACGGCAGAGTCGGCTATGTCACCACATTAACTAAATATGTGAGCGTATAGTTTTTATAGTCAGCAAGCCTCTTGGCCTTTGGATATTTCATCCAGTGCCGAGAGGCTTTTTAAATCCAACTTTAGAAAAAAAAGCGGATTTATCTTAACCTTCTTTTCTTAGCATTTTCTAATAATCAATGCCAAAGCCAACTGCGGCCTGAATTTATGCAATTCGTTGTAAAAATTGGATACTAAATGGAGGTTTTTTTATGTTATATTAGGACATGCCCAGATATCACAACTAGGAGGTATAACATTCAATGAATCTAAACAAAATAATGAGTAAGGTTATCGGAATTACACTAAGTCTGGTATTGACCGGAAGCTTATTAATTTCTACACATTCAGCCTATGCCGCATCGAACAAAGTACTAACGCGGGTCGAGGCCCAAAATATTATTACCCATGCCGGACAAATAAAAAACAGAGTTCAATATCATTTTGGAGTTAATAATCCTTCCAAAATGTGGTTTGATTGTTCTTCTTTTACGAAGTATTTGTTTTCACGAGAAGGCATTCAACTGCGATGGGGAGCCAGATTGCAGTACGCCGACGGGATAAAAATTTCGAAAAGCCAACTTCGTCCGGGAGATTTAGTATTCTTTTCAACTCCCGCAACTGTCAACAACAAAACGAAGTACGGGAAAATCGAGCATGTAGGCATTTATATCGGAAATGGAAAATTCATTCATAATGTGAGCCCTAAATATGATGTTTTAATCAGCAATATCAATAAAGGCTGGTGGAAAAATCATTATATAGCTGCTGCGCGTGTTATTGGATGACGTAGAATAGTTTGTGTACCAAAGTTGGAGTCTATCCAAACACAGAAAGAGTAGGGTATTCTCGGGATGTCGAAGTCACCAAGAAAGGAACCCTACTCAATGACTACTATACCCGAAAATGCACTAACTCAGCTATTTGAAAATCTTGTTACTCAGTTTGTAAAGGACAATCTGGAGTCCATTATGCGGGCTGATGGAGGACGGGGGAAAGATTTACTATTTTAAGCAAAGTCAATAAATATTGGTCTAAAATTAAAGATCAAAACGGCCGAATCGGATAGGTCACCACATTAACTAAATATGTGAGCGTATAGTTGTAGTCCTCTTAGCACTACGGATATTCATCCATGCTAAGAGGCTCTTCATTGAGACAATATTTTAGATTCTTCAATTAAATCTTGCCTGTAAAATGCCTTCCATAAGATGTAGATGGTGCTAATAATAAAATTTTCCGGTAGTAACTCTTGTTTTTCAGCCTCTTGAAGAACGCGATGGCTGGTTTTGGATTTGCTTCTAAAACCCATATTTCACCTTTTTGATCAACAGCCATGTCGAAACCGAGGGTTCTTCTCCCGTATGCCATTCCAAGCTGTCTTGATGCATGGAGACAAATCCTATCCAAATTTTCTAGAATAGCAGCGGATTGTTTTGTTGAAAATGTTCTTGTTAAAGCGTTCATGGCCGAAAGAACGTAACCATTGCTCCTTGCCACATTCGTAATGATCCGATTTGGTCCGGCAACCTTGGCAAGTTTGCCTGTAACTGTCCAAGGGACTCCATTTTTCCTCTGAACCATCACTCGTAAATCAAATGGACGTCCATTTACTTTCGCCAATGAAATGTATCGTTGAACGATATAGGATTTGGCTGTTGTAAACCTCCTCAGGTAAACCAATGCAGCTTTTTGACCTTTGAGGACTCTTTTTGTTGTTCCAAAATGAATGGAATATTTTCCATCATGCAAACGCGATACCTTGATTACCCCTGCTCCTCCAGTTCCAAAATTTGGTTTGAGAATAACGGTTACATAACGGTTAAGCATCTCATAAAAGCTTTTACTTGTGAATATCCTTGTCTCCGGTAATGAAGCCCGAATGGAGTGGTCACGTCCCATTACCTGAATATTTGCATGTTTCCCTCTTTTGGTCATTGAATTTCTCCTCTCGTTATGATGTTTTAATTTTATGAATTTCAATCATAACTTGTCAGAGGCATTAAACTAAATATCGGAAAAACGTGAAGGAAGGGCGAGGAACGGAAGTCGGGGAAGCGTAGCTTCGTGCCGTTAGACGTAATAAAGTTCCACCATGTACAATTCATGGACGGGAGACGGAAGAAGCGCTGGCCTCCTTTGCCGTATCCAATGATCGGAGCACATTATGGTTGCGACGAAGATATTGTGATTCAACAAGTGCGCTCTCGATGCTTTCGGCATCGTAGTGCTTGTACACGGGTTCTTTTTTCTAATCAAAAGTGAACGTGTATCTACACTATGCGTTAGATTTATGGTTCGAGAAACGAATCAAGCGGCAAAGCAAGGGAGAAGCGCACATCATCCGCTATGCGGATGACTTTGTATGCTGTTTCCAGTATGAAGAAGACGGATGGTTCTATTTGGCGTTACGAGAAAGATTGGCTGAGTTCGGACTTAGCGCTGAAGAGAAAACGAAGATCATCCGCTTCGGGAAACAGGCGGAAGACTGGCACGATAAAAATGGGGGAGGTAAACCAGGGACATTTACATTTCTGGACTTTACCCACTATTGCAGTCAAAGTCGTAAGGGGAAATTTCAAACCAAGCGGAAAACATCACGAAGAAGTATCGAACAAAGATCAAAGACTTCAAGGGATGGATGAAAACGCATCGCCATGATAAACTGGAAGAAATAGTAAATACCAATATTATGGAGTGACGCACAACTTCCCGAGTATCGCTAAGTTTAAGCAAGAGATCATGAAAATTCTGTTAAAGTGGCTAAATATAAAGTGGCTAAATAGAAGAAGTCAAAAGACGAGCTTCACTATGGAGCAATTCATCCAATTTCTCAAACGAAATCGCTGCCGGAACCAAGATGTCGGGCGACAAGAACATTATCCCATTAAATCCGCTAAATCCGTGTTAAAAAGCGGAACGGTCTTGGACCGATTTTTGTATTGAGGACAGCCCGAACAAACCATCAATTGCAACATATCATGAAGTTAGTAGGTTATGTCGAAAAGCGAAGGGGGAAAAAGGAAATGATCCAACAATCGAACCCCAACCAGTTTGTCTCCGCATACGTTTTACGTTATGTGGCCCGGGCGATGCTTCCTTTCTACCTTGCAATTGCACTCAACAAGGTGTACGCCACCCGATGGAGCAAGGCGGTTGTGACGATCAACGGCACGGAGATGATGAGGTTGTTCCGCCTAGCGTCGCCTTTTGCCAAAAAACCGCTGCCCGGGACGTACAAGAGCGGATATAACGTGTACTTTGAATTCAAAGGTCCGATCGATATTTATGGCTGCGAGACCTCGCTTCCGCCGGGTACGCTTAAGCTTATCCCTCAGGAAACAAGGGCACATCAGAAGATCGCGCGGGCGATTTTGCCTCTATACAAAGCATTGGCGTTCAATACCGCTTTCGCAAAAGTTTTGGCCAAGGCGATCCGCCGCGGAAATACCCAAACGGTCACATTCTTGGTACGCAGACTTGTGAGAACCCCGCAGCTTCGTTCTGTAAAAATTCAAGGATCCGGCGTTGCACTCGCATTCAAGTTTGCATTCAGCCCGTACACATACGAGCATTTGCTGTACCATCCAGTGTTCGAATGACCGTGGAGGATCGAGGCGTCATTTTTCTCCGGGACATGCAGGGGCTCGATTTTGTCAAATTATATGCAGGATATCATTTTGATACAAAAAACATCATGAGATGGCTACCGAACATTGATCGGTGGCCTTCTCCATTAACGGGCAGATTTCATCAAATATTTGGGAATGTCGAACGGAGAATTTTTCATGAAAATTTTTCATGAAAATAGCCAATCCATATTTTTTGAATGATTTGTACATAAAGAACGAAGAACAATACAGGAGCGTCATTAGAGAGTTTTTTGTCAATTGGATCAATGATATGCACCCGGGATACAAACAAAAAGCCAAGACTGCACGTATTGTTCAATTCCAAATTAGTGAGGGATGGATCAATTAATAATAAACGGTACAAGTTCTTGACATCCGACGACGACAATAACAAGAAAACCCGGGAACATAAGCGCCCCGGGCAGTCCTTTACATAGGTCCGATAATATATATTATGTAAACTTACTAGAATGTGACATGTACCCATCATTATGTGCTGTCGGACGACAAGAACTTGTCCGATTGTCCCATGCGGAAAGAATTACTGTCTCGCATCAAACATAATCTTTTCGGATGCATTGCCGCTCGTAAGAATGAGCTCATTCCAACCAACTCTTACATTTTCAAGTGATACAGCGTTTACCATTGATTACTGTGTGTATCCACTACTTGAATGAACATTATGCGGCAACGGGACAAGTTCTTGTCGCGCGTCCACAAAAGGGACAAGTTCTTGTCTTCCGTCCGCGTCAAAAACTTGTCCGATTGAAAACAAAAACCCGCAATTTATGCGGGTTTGAATCGGCGTATGTTCTTGTCGTACGACATGGATTCTTTCTTTTGGTTTTGTGTTAGCTCTTTTCGTGTTTCCGCCTCAGATTTCATCGTTATCTCCTAATTTAGGATTTTGTCTTGCAAGGTCGCCGGACAATCCTATTACACGGGGATTTTATACTTATTTTATAATATCAATTAATTACTAATTTTTCTATCAAGACCGTATTCCCTAATTTTATTATGATAGTTTACATAACATTAATTATGTAAACTACTTCTCTTCAAATCACCTGAAGTTTGTAAATGACAAACTTTTAATTCATTCGACAAAACTGTTGACATCCCCTTCTTTACCAAAAAATAACACATGATGCATATGGTTTCCCCAAATATTTGAATATCCGAAATCAGCAATGCTCTCTCCATTCATAATTGGGATAAAGATCTTCAAAAAAAATTAAAGCTGCGGATTGATTAGGGAACGAAATCCATCCCCCATCTCTTTTGATGCGGTTAATTCCTTTAAAGTTTGTTTCGGATTTTTTCATGACATAAGTACAGCTGTTTGCCGAATGCAAAGTGCAACTTTTTAAGGGTTTATCGACGTTAATCCAAACCATTGTCATTCCTCCTTGATTATTCACGGATCTTGCAATTGCTGATATCTCAGGTCCTCTGACCACGATTTTTGTTTTTCCAGCTTGCTTGTTGAGCAGTTCATGACGTTGACCCCTTGTTTTATTGAATAATGACTAAAGTAAATATGGGTGTTTGGAATGCCCGGATTTGGTCAATCCCATAAAATGGATGCATTGTGATTCCGTGATTAATCAACAGGCGATAGATTTTCAGGTTGCAGTTTAAATAGCTTCCGTTCTCTCCCAGGCGGCATTCGTTTTATCACGTACTGTGCACCTTGAATGAGCAACCATGCTCAGCAGATCCTGTTCAGTTATCTGTTCAATGACGAATTGGCAAGCTTTCTTGCTGTAATCCAACGGAGAACTCGTCATCGAGCATCCTTTGTACTTGGTAGCTTTAGTATAGCAAGGCAGAATGATAATATTTTGTCATGGAATATACGTTCGTGTTTCGCGAAAAGTAACTTGCGCAATATCTCTCGTGTATGAAGGGGTAGTACCAGCGTAGCTGTCACCAAGGGCAAAGTAGATGTAATTAAATGGGAAATTTATTGATAACCTCGTTATATTCCTGCTGGGCATCGGTGATTGCAAGCTTTGAATAGATTTCCAATGACTTCCGGCTTTCATGACCGGAATACGGCTGTATGAGTGCGTCATCGATGCCTTGCTTTTTTGAGCCAGGTCAACAGGAAATGTCGCAGCTTATGTGGCGACAAGTTTTGAACAAGACCAGCTTCCTCAGAATATTTGGCCAAAATCTTTCGTATTCCCCGGTCCGTGTACTTCTTCTTCCACGATGATTCAAATAAATAGATCGCATGTTTCTTCTTCATCGCGTCAGCGTGCATGGCCAACAGTTCTTGGGGTCCCGCCAACAAAACGCGAAAAACGTACGCTAAGCTCTCATATCACTTAAAAATCCGGATTTCTCTCAATGTGGTTGCCAGATGCTACGCTTCGTTCGACGGGGATTTTAACGGACGCAAGCCCTTTAACGCCGAGATTTGTTTCAAGTCAAATTTGTATTCGCCTAAGAAATTGATATGTTCCCATCCAAGCGGAGAAATGTGCTTCAGCAATTCTTCCTTCAATCGCCTGTTGTCTCTTATAAATTCTGTAGCTTGGGTCAAATAGACCGTGTTCCATACGCTAACCGCATTGATGATGATATTCAACGCGCTGGCTCGCTGGAGCTGATCTTGAAGCGCGCGTTCCCGTATTTCCCCGTGTTTTCCAAAAAAGATCGCTCTGGCCAATGCGTTCATGGCTTCCCCTTTATTCAACCCCCGATGGATTCTTCGCCGCAATGCCTCGCTCGAAAGGTAATCCAGGATGAAAATCGTTTTTTCAATTCTCCCCATTTCCCTAAGTGCCGTTGCCAGCCGATTCTGTCTTGCATAAGAACCTAATTTCTCCATAATCAGTGATGCGGAAGCCGTTCCTTCCCGGATGGAATGCGCCAGCCGCAACACATCATCGTAGTTCTCTCGAATGATCTTTGTATTGATTTGTCCGCGCAACAGCTTCTCCAATTTCGGATATTGACTTGCCTTCCCGATAACGTACAACTTGGAGTCAGACAGGTCGCGCAACCGCGGCGCGAATCGAAAACCGAGCAACTGCGTCAATCCAAAGACTTGATCGGTGTAACCAGCTGTATCTGTATAATGCTCCTCGATGGCCAAATCTGTTTCGTGGTAAAGTAAGCCGTCAATGACATGCACCGCATCCCTTGCATTCGTATTGATGACTTTGGTGTAAAACGTGGAAAATTGATCACTCACGAACCGATAAATCGTTGCACCTTTTCCTGTACCGTAATGTGGATTTGCATCGGCATGAAGCGCGGCAACTCCCATCAGATGATGACGAGGTACCGTCGCCCCAATAGGTGGGGAGTGATAATTTATGATGGTAATTGACAAGAACGGATTGCGCTTTGTTCATGGCATCTTCATGGAGCCGCCATTGGGTTGTATTGGCCATTTGCCGGTATGAAATATCTGGAGTGGCATCGGCCATCTTGGTCAAGCCAATATTTGTGCCCATGGCCATGATCGCGGCCATCAATATCTTCGTTTCCTCCTCATTCGGTGGGCGATTGGTTGAAGCGTGAACGAACTGCTCATGAAATTTCGTCCAATTGGCAACTTCCATGAGCAAATCGGTTAGTTTAATGCGTGGCAGCAGCTCATAGAGGGAAAGGCTGAAATTGCGTGCATCTTCTGGAGTATCCTTTTCCAATCGATCGATATGAAGCTTGCCGTTATCGATATTAACGCCTTCCAAATCTTCCACATGATTCGAAACCCATTCCAGCCTTTTGAGCAGCGAATCTGTGCGTTCGGCCAAGTAATCGTTGGCTGACATGCCCACCGCGAGTATGGTAGCGTCGGGTTCAATTTGTGCCCATTTTTCTTTTGACACCAAGTATTCATCGAAATCTTTATGCTGTCGGCTGCCGACGATGGACACATCACCAGAGCGAACATAATTACGAAGTTCAGTCAGCACAGACATTTCGTAATAATGCCGGTTGATGGTTCCGTCAGCGTCATAGACGTGCTTCTGCCAGCGGTTCGAAACGAAGTTCAGCGGTGCGCCTTCCGGAACCTTTCGCTTTCCGGTTTCATTCATATCCCGGATGATATCGACCGCCTTCATTAGCGGCTTAGCCGACTTGGTTGACCGAAACTCCAGCGATTTTAACAGCGTTGGCGTGTATTTCCGGAGCGTATAGAATTTCCTTTCGAGCAAGTCCAAATAGTCATAATCAACAGGTCGCGCCAGCCGCTTGGCTTCCTCCACGGATGCGACAAGCTTATCCCAAGGCATCACGGCATCTAACACAGCAAACGGATCGATGCCTTCGCTGCGGGCTTTGATAAGAGCTGCGCCAAGATCGGCAAACATGACCACTTTCTCATTAATCAATTTTCCGTTTTGTTTTTGGATTTCTTCTTGTGCTTTTCGCCCCTTCGACAGCAGTTGCAGGATCTGCCGGTCGTGGATTTCAAACGCCTGATCCGTCAAATCTTGAATCAATTCAATGAGATAAGCAACCAGGATGGCGTATCTTTTGGGATCGTCGAACCGCCGAAAGGAATGCGGTTCATATCTCGCCCCAACTTTGGAGAGCTGGCGCAATCGGTTCGGATGAATGCCTTTTGTATCGATTTGCAGTTGAAGATCCCGTACATATTCAAGTTTTTCGATCACTCGAAGAAAAGCGTCGGGAGAACTGCTTCCGGGGATTTCACGCAACCAGGCCAGATACGTTTTGCTGCTTTCCGGCATCGGGGAAAGCAAACGTTCCATTTTTTTAATCTGCACCGGAGTCAGAGTAGAAATAAGTAACTTGAATATTTTTTCTTCGGCTCGTTGACGAACTTCCCATACCAAACGCTCAAGTGTGGTCATGGCGGGCAGAATGATTTTTTGCTTGCGCAGCTCATCAATGGCGGCGCGAAGCAAATAGATCGCATTCCCGTTTTCCATGGTATACTTCAACATGATCTGGGAGGTTGTCCGATATTCCCGCAATGTGAAATTTCGGTAACCGTAAGCTTGCCGAATTTCCTCCATGTGTTCCCGGCGGGTAGGTTCTCGTTGAGCATAGAGCGGAAAAACGTCGGGATCAACGCCGACCTGGTTGGCGATATAGCAAAGCACCGTTTCTGGAATAGCCTTTATATCCGTTAGGGACCAGCTGGGGAAACGCAGGACGGCCAATTGAACGGCGAATCCGAGACGATTGTGATCCCGCCTATGGTTATTAATGATGTCGAGGTCATGTTGAGAAAACGTGTAGTAAGTGCCCAAATCCCAGTCACTTTCGGACGGGATTTGCATAAATTCTTCCCGCTGATCCGCTGTCAGCAACTCTTTTCCTCTCATCGCACACACCTTCCGTTATAAAAGTTCCATTTTACGTTTCAGCTTGGCTTTATCCGGATTTGTGTAGAGTAGAGTCGTGTTGACATTGGAATGGCCAGCTTGATTGGCAACCTCATGAATGCTAAATCCTTTTTCAATCGCATTGGTACAAAAGAAATGTCGGAGTTGATGCGGCGTAATTTTAGGGCTGAACTGTTGGAAGATGCGATTGACGACGGTCCGATTGAGGCTTTCGTTCTTCTTGCTGACGAACAAGTAGTTGGATGATTCGGCAGTCGCATACCGATTGCGATCCTTCAAGTAATCGCGAAGGGCATTGACAATTTTCGTGTTCATCAAAACGGTTCGTTGTTTCTCTCCCTTGCCGTTCCGGATCATACATTCGCCGGTCTGCAAGTTGAAATCTCCCAGCCAGATGGACAGCGCTTCGGAAATACGCATTCCGGTATAAGCCAAAAGAATTACAATCGCGTAGTTTCGCTTGTTTTGGCTCTCAAGCACTCTCTGCATAAATTGCTTAACTTCCAATTCCGTAACTCGAGTAGGGGAGGCATAATCCTTTTGGAATTTCAACATATCCGTTTTTTGGATCACCATCTCGTTCTGAACGCCGGAGGAAATCAAGAATTCATTATAGCTGCGTAAGCTGCTCAGCTTGTGATTGATGGTTTTGGCATTGTTTTGTTTGATATTCTTCAGGTAACTCACATAATCCAGCACATTTTGCCGATAGAGTGCCGTACATTCTTGACCGAATGACTCTTCAAACCATTTGAAATACTGATTCAGATCCAGAATATATCCTTTCATCGTATTCTTGCTTTTACCGTTCGCCTTGAGGTAGTCGGAAAAAGCATAAAAAATGATTGGAGGTTTCATAATGAATAACATCTTCAAAAAATCTTTAGCGGTCCTAGCAACTTTATTTCTTGCCTTTAGTTTAATACTTCCAGGCACTGGCATGGCTGCGTCTGACACTGTGGTTGCTCAACCAAATGTTGATCCAACTACAGCAGGCCAACTTTCTTCAGTTGCAAAAACACCTATTGTTAAGAATAAAAATGGTACAATAGTTACTCAAGCAGCAACAGACGTTGCTATTTTAACCTTGTGGGCAGTTCCGAGTGGTGACGGCAGTGGAAGTTCTGGTGGCGATGGATCCTCAAACTGGGGAACTCACGCATTTATTACAGTAAAAAATGTTAGTTCCTCAAACATAATAGTTGGGGGATTATCTGGAATCGCACCTGGGAAAACAGTTTCAGTTGGGACGTGGGGAAATAAAGATGAACATACAGGTATATGGTACAATTTAGAGGCACTGTTTGTTTATAGCTATAGTGCCTACAAC
>CAZESH010000077.1:0-15399 GCA_964514665.1 uncultured Caryophanales bacterium | reverse complement strand
GTTGCAGTTGGTGTCTACCATGGCGACGATGGGGATGCCGACGCGGATCGCTTCCACCGCCTCCCGCCTCGTCATCGCCGGACCTTGCGCCATATTGGCCGTACCCATGCGCACCTTGCGCACCTTAACCCCTGCCGGCGCCGCTTCCAAACGGCTGCCGACATCAATGACGTGAACCCCGGCCCCCGTCAATCGCGCGAATACATGAATCGCCGCCGTCCCCCGGGCAAAGTTGCCGATCATCAGTCCTGTCACCGCAGCTGGATAGGCGCTGACACCTTCCTCCGTCACCCCGTGGTCGCCGCACATTACCACAATCGCTTTTCGTTCGATTTTCGGCTGTGCGGTGGCCTGAATACCGGCGAGCGCCACTGCGGTTTCTTCCAGTTCCCCCAAGCTGCCGAGCGGCTTCGTCAAATTGTCGAGACGCATGCGCATACGGCGCATCGCTATGGAGTCAAGCCGTCCAATCCTGTCTAGTACCTGCATCAATGTCTCCAAACTGATCTTCCTTCCCATTTTCTGCACACGCGTTATCCGCAAGAATGGCTTTTCATCATGTTTTATCCATGAAAAAAAGCATCTCCATATGGAAGATGCCCTAACAAACAAGAATGCGTATAAGCAAGCAAGTTCATGTACCCGTGAGCCTGCCGGCATTCAAGCCGGATGCAGGTAAACTGCCCCTTACACCTCCCTATGTTCGCGTAGGTTCCAATGGTGGTGTTGGAACAGGCAGGTCTCCTGACTTGCGAATCATGGCTGTTGCTCCCGACCTTCCCATTTCTTCCCATCGAAACAGTGGCGTTCGGAGCGGCTCCTCGCTTACAGTGGCGCGACCGTACCGGATTTTCACCGGTTTCCCTATTAAGTCGAATCTAAAAACTCGACACCCATTCCCAAAAATATATTCAATTTTTCTCTAAAACATACCATGAACTTAGGCAAAGTGTCTACCATTCCCGCTAAAAAACTACGAAATTTGAAATGAGTGAAAGATGAGCTTTCCAATCCAAAGAAAAACAATATTCTGCAAAAAGATGTTATTGAATCACAAAAGGAAGTATTATACAATCGCCATGATCGATATTATAATTTAATGATCGCTGATTTTGTCGTTAGAACCGTCCGGAGGATTACACGCTCCCGCTGATCCGTTATGAAATGAACGATGTGCTCCTTCCGCTTGAAGACGATCATGCCTTTCATGAAAGTAAGGGAAATCGTCGGAAGAAAGGAGAACGGACCTGTTTTCCGCAACCGCTGCGGGACGGCGGATACGATCGAGAATTGCTTGTCGGAGCATATAAGAGGCTTGCAGATCAAGGTGACGGGACCCAAAACGTTCATGGCTTACTATGTTGTCGAAGAGGGTTTGGAAGAGGAAAAGACAAACATCGCACGTCAACAACTCGGACAAGCTCTTTATGATATGCTGAAGCTCAAGCAAATGGACAACGTTCAGAAGTATAAGCTGCTGCTATAAAGAAGATCCGCTCAACTGATCTTCAACAAGAAAAACTCGGCCTGCGCCGAGTCATTTAGGGAGAAGGGCATGTGCTTCATCAGTACCTGCATAAATGCAGGTAAATCGGCCTCCACGGCGAAATTCGCCAGGCGTTAATGCGAATTTGCAGGTAAATCAGCCGTATCTCTGCCAAACGGCGGCTTGCAGGCTTGAATACCTGCTTTTTTGCAGGTACGCATCGCCCCTCCCGACAAATTCCCGAATTTACCTGCATTTGCAGGAACTGCAGTCGAAGGTGTGTCAGGCCGCGAAAGCGAGCTGCCTTCCCCCCCCAATTTTGTCAATTCATGTTTAGAAGCTTTGCTGCTTGTGGAAAGTTACATGGTTTTTTTAAATTACAGGCAGAATTTTTCCCTTAAATGCTACTGCTGATCAATAAAAATGCTGTTTGTGTTGCCATCCCATTTGACGTTCGCTCCCAAAGCCTCCGAGACAAACCTCAATGGTACCATGGTGCTGTGGTTAATTACGCTTGCCTTTTGGGCCAGCTTGATTTCTTTACCGTTGACAAATGCCGTGTCTTTATTGATTGTCAGACTCATAGCCATATTGTCCTTCGTCGCTTTCACCGTTTGTGTTTTATTGTCCCACTGGATCGATGCTCCCAAAAGCTCGAATATTCCCCTCAAAGGTACAATCGTGCTTCCCTGCAGCATGACCGGAGGCTGTGTGAAATTTTTTTGGATTCCGTTAATGTAAACATTGATCGGTTTTTCTTTGCTTTTATTGTCCGTTACCATAAATGGAATGGTTTCGACCGATTCTCCGGTTTTGAGCTCCACTTCCCACTGCCCCTTATCGAACGGAACTCCGTAGTTTGGATACCAGAACCAATATACATCACCGCCGTGCTTGGTGTTTGTGGTTGTATGTTTCAATGTTTTCTTGCCGTCTTTGACAAAATACCAATTGCAGGTAATATCTTGCGTCAGCGGGCTGTCCAAGGCCACGAATAAATACATTCTGCTCGCATCAGGGGAAAATTCCGAGAGCGGTTTAACCGGTTTAAGCATTTTGTCGTCAATGGATTGGCTTAGGGTCACATACTTGAATTTGGTCACATATTGAAAGGAATCCACCAGATACTGGAACGTCTTCACATTCAAATCCGCGTCTTTTCCATCGCTATAGCAATCGATGTATTCGACTCCGTTCGGGCCGATAAATTGGGCGATGAACTGAATTTGCGATCCACTGTCGTTCACAAGCTCTTTTTCCACAATCAGAAGATTTTTATCCGCATAAAACTCGATAGCTTTGACATTGACGGTTTGATTATGTTCTTTGGCAAAGCTTAAAATTTGATCCTTTTCGGTTTGTTTGGCTGTGTCCGCATTTTTTCCAAATTGATCAAATACGTCTGAAAGATAAGCATAATAAGAATCATTCACGGAATAATGACTGAGATAAATGGAAGGAAGCAGCGAGTTTTTCGCATCTGTCGCCAAATGAAAAACACCAACGACCGAGGCATCCTGCTGCGCAATGGTCTGAAGCACGGAATCGGATACGGGCTGGAATGTATCCGGCATAACAAAGGAATAGTGCAAAGAACTGTTTTCATATTGCGAGAATGTTATGTCTTCAGCCTTTGCTAGATTTGGCAAGTAGAGAAGCAGTAGACATGCAATACTGAAAAGAGGGATCCATCGTTTGTTGTTCATTATTATATCCTCCTAAGGTGTGATAATTGCTTATTATAGCTATGTATTCTCCCAATTTCTGTAACCCCCGTTACAAAATTCATAATTTCCTGTCAAGCAACACATAGTATAAGCTGGGGGAATTTCCTGTATACGGAGGTGAACAACTATGCCATCAAGCCGGAATCATCAAGAGGCGCACGGCACCGGACAAATCGAAGAGCAATTGAACCAACAGGCGGATGCGGCGGATGCCATTCAAGGCGGAAGTGAAACAGACCGTGAAATCATTAAATCGGCGAAACGCGATCCTCATACTTCGTTGGATGAGATCATCGATAAGTAAAGCGAGCGGGAGCTCCCTTTTTTGGGTTGAAAACAAGACAAGTTTAGGACAGATTTGAGGGGATTTTGCATTATGGCGCAGTTTTGGATTTGTCTGTTTTTCTTAACATTGGTTCGATTAAGGAAACAGGCAAAACATCCTGTTTGATACAGCAGCCTACATCCCATCAAATCTGTTTCTATATGCATGGAAATAGCTAGTTTCCCCTTGCACCGTCTAGTTTGCTCTCCAAGCTAAGCAATTCCGGTTTTCGGCATTGCATCACCTTAATTTCTCTCCAAGCTTGCCGCAATTCCGGTTTTCGGCATTGCATCACCTTAATTTCTCTCCAAGCTAGCTGCAATTCCGGTTTTCGGCATTGCACCACCTGAGTCTCTCTCCAAGCTAGCCGCAATTCCGGTTTTCGGCATCGCACCACCTGAATCTCTCTCCAAGCTAGCCGCAATTCCGGTTTTCGGCATTGCACCACCTGAATCTCTCTCCAAGCTAGCCGCAATTTGTTTTTTTGTTAAAAAAAGGTTCACAATGATCAAGACTCCGTCTATACTGAAGACAATTTAGTGCCTTGATATCGAAATACAAAGGAGAGATCCGAATGGGAAAACTTTTCACCGCCCTCTTGCCTGAGCATGAAGCGTTCATCCGCAAGCAGCGGCTCTTTTTTGTGGGATCTGCACCCTTACAGGCAGACGGACATGTCAATATTTCGCCCAAGGGATATGACGCATTTCGCATTTTGTCCCCGACCGAGGTGGCTTATCTGGATTTGACGGGAAGCGGCAACGAGACCAGTGCCCATGTGTTGGAAAACGGCCGGATCACCTTTATGTTCGTCGCTTTTGAAGACGCCCCGATGATTTTGCGGTTGTATGGAACCGGGCGGGTCATCCTGCCGGAGATGCAGGAATGGGAAACCCTGGCTCCTCGCTTCGAGTTGTACCCGGGCTCCCGCCAAATCATTGCCGCAAAGCTTCACGCAGTGAAAACGTCATGCGGCTACAGCATCCCTTTCTTCAGCTATACCGAGGAACGGACAGTGCTGAAAAATTGGGCCGAGAAAAAAGGAGATGACGGACTGAAAAACTATCATTCGGAGAAAAACGCCGTCAGTATGGATGGCCTTGCAACACCGCTTGGCCTCAAGCTTGAGCCGTAAATCCGCCAATGCCAGCATTGGCGGTGCATGGATTGACGATGCATCGCTTGCCCGTGAGCGGTCACACCGTCATGCGGCAAGCATTGGCGTGACCGCACTACTCCGCCGTAATACCGGGGTTGGCGACCAGGATGGACTCGGCGGTTTCCCACAGTCTGGGGAGAAAGCCGGCAACATCTTCGGCTCGGCGGATGAGTTCGGCGGCGGAGACGATGCCGAGGTCGGCCAAGAATTCTTCAAAAGCAGGCGCGAGCTCCCGCTGCAGCTCCGGCGGAGCGTCTGCGGCCAGAATCTTGTGGCAGCGCGCAAAGGTCGCCGCAATCCAGAACACCGCTTCGCGGTGGTTGCCGGCGCGAATGAGTTCCTGGCTTCCCTCTATCGCAATCGGACGCGCCGCAGCGGTGATGTCGGTGCTGAAGAAAAACGGCGTTTTGGACACGGCAACGGCAGCATCGAAGGTTCGGGCGAGCCCGGCGAGATGATATTCCACGCGCTGCGCGCCCAACTTCGCGCAGCCGAGCAGCTCCAGCAGCTCCGGGTAAAGTCCGGACAAGCCGTAATCCTTAAGCACGCCGCGAGCAGCGAGGTAGCGCAACCGCACGGTGGGATTGCGGAGTGCGGCAACAAGCAGGACATGCGTGGTCACGCCGGTCGGAAACAGCCATGCCGTTACCTGATCATGCAATGGTGCGGAGGTGTCAATAGTCCGAAGCCCGTTTTCAATTCTCTGCCGGGCGTTCTCGCAGCGGCGGCGCACCCAGTTCCGCTCGGAAAAGCGGCGGGACACCTGTGTTTGCAGACTGCGCAGATGACCGGTGGGATCGGCAATGATCGTGTCCTTGCGAAAGCTGCCCGCCAAGTGATAGGATCTCAATACCTCCTCGCTCGAGGCAAACTGCCGCCAAGAGAGATACGTGACCTCCAGCAGTGTTTCGCGGTAAATAAATTTCCCGAGCTTAAGCGGGGGTTCCTCCTGTGCCGTGACGATCACGATGTCGACGTCGGAAGCCGCCGGCAGCTCCGCCTCATCAGCCAATCCGATCGTAGAACCGCTGAAGTACGCCCCCCGGAACCAAGATTCATGGCTGGCTTGCGCCATCACCCATTCAGCCGCTGCATTTCTTGCAAACCCGACTTTCATAATCCCCCTCCTTCGCTGCTTGCACAATTCAAATCCCTATGATGCGCCTCGTTAATACCCCTGCTCGAAAAACCATCATCTTCATTTTAACCCAATGCACAAATATGGATAGTCTGTTTGTTTTTGCAAATATGCGTTATGATATTAGAAGGAGCCCGGGGCTTTGAGAAAAGTATGCGCCGGGTTCAATACGACGTTAGGGAGAGATGCAGTATGAAAAGTATTTCCGTATATCTTCACAGGGAACCAAACAAAATTTGAATGATGGAAGCGACATTTAACTAGTCGTCTATTTAATGTGCTTCCACGTTCTTAAAAACATGGAGGTATATCGAAAATGATGCATGGCAATGCAAAATCAACAAATCCGTTTATGACCATAGAAGCACCGAAAGCATGGGGTCCCGGCTCTTTTGAAATGGCCAAGTCGCTCGTCGAGTCCATACAGATCCAAGAAGGAATGCGCGTGCTGGAAGTAGGGGGCGGCTCGGGGCAAATTGCAGCGACCATAGCCAAGCATTGGAAGGTTTCAATCGTAACTCTGGAGCCCTGGTCGGATGGAACCGAAATTCAAACATATGCGGAACAACAAAACGTAGGGAGTCAGGTGCTTGCCTTAAAGGTTAATGCCCAGACCATGCCTTTTGCCGCAAACACGTTTGATGCTGTGATCAGCATCGGTTCTTTTGAAATGATTGGCGAAGAGCGTCCGCAGGCTTTATCCGAAATGATCCGGGTTGCCAAAAAAGGAGCGCGGATCGGCATTGCCGAGCCGATGTGCCTGCCGGGACCGATACCGGCTGATATTCCCGATTCGGATATCAAGCGAAGCTTTCAGCAATGCTTTTCAACCTTGACCTGGAATTGCGATTTGTTTGCCGGCCAAGGTCTGAAAATTGTCGATCGTTATTATTTTGACGAGGCCTATAAATGGTGGAAAGTATACCGCGATCAAGGCCGAATCTCTGAAACAGAGCAGCGGTTTATTACCCGGGACAACGGCCGCTGGATCTCTTTGGGTCTTGTAACGGGCGAGAAGCAATAAATGACACCGGCGAATGGCCGCTCCTAAGCTGAGCGGCCATTCCCAAAATTCAAGCAGCGGGGAGGAATTGCGATGGAACTGCGGCATATCCGGTACTTTGTTGCCGTTGCCGAAGAACTGCATTTTGGCCGGGCAGCATCCCGATTAAACATGGCGCAGCCGCCTCTCAGCCAACAAATCCGCCAATTGGAGGAAGAGCTGGGATTTCCCCTTCTGTTCCGCAGCAAGCAGCGCGTGGAGCTCTCCGAAGCCGGAAAAGTATTTTTGGAAGAGTGCCGATCCATCTTGGAACGCATGGACAGGGCCGTCGGTGCGGCCGAGCAAGCGCATAATGGCGCAACCGGCCGGCTCAACATCGGCTTTGTGGGATCGACGACTTATCATATTGCCTCTTTTCTGCATCATTATCGTTTACAGTTCCCGACGGTTCACCTTGCGCTTCATCAGATGAAAACAGCCAATCAAATTGAAGCTTTACGTGAAGGACGCCTTCACTTGGCCATCGTTCGCACGCCTGTGCAGAGTCCTTTCCTGATTTCCAAAGTCGTTCTGAGAGAAAAATTCATCGCAGCCATTCCCAAAGCGCATGCTCTAACAAAGCGGGAAAAAATTCGTGTGCAAGATCTTGCCGACGAAAACTTTATTGTGCCATCCCGCAGCAGCGGCTCGATTTATCATGATGCCGTCATTCATCTTTGTTATAAGGCGGGGTACAAGCCCAGAATTTCCTTGGAGGCACCCGAAATACTGACGATTGTTGCTTTTGTATCGGAAGGCATGGGGGTTGCTTTTGTTCCCGCATCTTTTCAAAATCAAACAAACGAAGGTGTAGTCTATAAAGAGTTGGATGAAATCGATGCCGCTCTGGAAATGTCTTTTGTGTGGAGAAAAGAGGAGAAGTCCCCAGCTTTGCAGCAATTCCTCGAGTGCGTGAACCGGCAATGCGATGAGCAACCGGCCAAACTCTCGTGACCCGCAACGTCTAAATTCGCATCTTAGCCTTGGATATTTCCAGGACTTTCATCGCAGATTACTCTTTCTCCGGAAGAACGGTTTTCGCTATTTTCCCGTCCAATGCCTCGTAATCATAATATCTAATCGTCTCGTACAGTTCTTTTCTTGTCTGCATATGTTGCACTGCATGGATTTGGGTGCCGTTTTCTTTGATTTCCGCAAAAACCCGTTCATACGCCTTGGCAGCAACCCGCAGCGAAGTAACGGGATAAATCACCATGTTAAAGCCCCATGCTTCAAACTGCTCCGCCGTATAATAGGGCGTCCTTCCAAATTCGGTCATATTGGCAAGCATTGGGCCGTTCACCGAGCTGCGAAAACGCCTGAATTCTTCTTCGCTCTCCAGCGCCTCCGGGAAAATACCGTCCGCCCCTGCATCCAGATATTGTTTGGCCCGATCGATGGCCGCATCGAACCCTTCCACGCTTTTCGCATCGGTGCGGGCGAGGACAAAAAGCGACGGGCCGGCTTCCTTGATCGCGCGAATTTTTTGCGCCATCTCCTGGACGGACACCAGCTTCTTGCCGTTCAAATGGCCGCATTTTTTCGGCATTTCCTGATCCTCGATTTGCACGGCGGCCGCTTTGGCTTCCACCATTTCCTTTGCCGTTCGGACAGCGTTCAATACGCCGCCAAAGCCGGTGTCGATATCCACCAGCAGCGGAAGTCCCGATGCCCGCACCAGCTCACGCGCCCGCTCCGCAACCTCGTTCGAGTAGATGAGACCTAAGTCAGGCAGCCCCCTGCTCGCCGTGTAGGCGGCCCCGGAAAGGTAGATCGCTTTAAAATCAAATTGCTTGGCAATTCTGGCAGCCATTCCGTCATGCGCGCCGGGAATTTTCACAATCGATGCGGAATTGACGGACTTGCGGAATTCGGCCGCCAATGTTTTTTGATCCGGTTCCTCTTCAATAAGCCAGGCCATGACAACCTCCCATGAAACTTGATTTATAGACTCATCATATCACAAACATTTTCATGAATTGATCAACCGGCGTTTGGCTCAAGCGATCAAAATCAAAAGAAAGCTCCAGGATATCGGCGGTTTTTTGACGGGGAAAGCGGGTCAATAGGTTCGCTTGATACTTCTCCCTTACTTGCGGCAAACCTTCCTCGCGCCGTCTGCGATGGCCGATCGGATATTCAACAATGGCCTTTTCCGTTTGGGTTCCGTCCTTGAAACGGATTTGAACCGCATTGGCGATGGAGCGCTTTTCCGGATCTAGATAGTCCATACTGTACTGCTCATCCTCGACGACGACCATTTTTTCTCTTAGCGTATCGATTCTGGGGTCGGCCGCCGTCTCATCCTCGTAATGCTCAGGCGTCAGCCGACCGAACAGCAGACCGACGGCAACCATATACTGCAAACAATGATCGCGGTCCGCCGGGTTGTAAAGCGGGCCTTTTTTGTCAATGATGCGAATCGCCGATTGATGGGTCGTCAGCGTAATGCGATCGATCTCCTCCAAGCGGTGCTTCACGGACTCATACAAATGAAAGGCGCATTCAACCGCTGTTTGCGCGTGAAATTCGGCGGGGAAAGAAATTTTGAACAGCACATTTTCCATCACGTAAGTGCCGAGGGGGCGTGCCAGAACCAGCTCCTTGCCTTCAAACAAAACATCCTGGAAGCCCCAACCCTTTGCGGAAAGCGCAGTCGCGTATCCCATTTCTCCATTTAGCGCCATCAAAGCCAATCGCACCGCCCGGCTGGCGGCATCGCCGGCAGCCCAGGATTTACGCGATCCGGTATTGGGGGCATGGCGATACGTTCTCAAGCTGCCGCCATCCAGCCACGCATTCGAGAGCGCATTCATCACCTGCTCCCGGTTTCCGCCCAGCATGGCCGTAACCACGGCGGTTGAAGCAACTTTGACAAAAAGCACATGATCCAGGCCGACACGGTTCAAGCTGTTCTCAAGCGCCAGTACACCCTGGATTTCATGCGCTTTGATCGCGGCTGTCAACACATCCTTCATGGTTAATGGCGCTTTCCCCTCCGACACGCGGCAGCGGCTTACATAGTCCGCCGTTGCAAGGATGCTGCCCAAATTATCCGACGGATGCCCCCATTCAGCCGCAAGCCACGTATCATTATAATCCAGCCAGCGGATCATGCAGCCGATATTAAAAGCGGATTGGACAGGGTCCAATTCAAATCGTGTTCCCGGCACCCGGGCCCCGCCAGGCAGAAAAGCCCCCGGAACGATCGGCCCCAATAGCTTGGCACATTCCGGAAACCGCAGCGCCAACAACCCGGTCCCGATCGAGTCCAAAAGGACATGTTGGGCGATGCGATAGGCTTCTTCACTTTCAACTCGCCCGTTCAATACATAATCCGCAATATCTGCAAGCAATGGATCCACTTTCAAATTACTTTTTGCGGCATATTCGACTGTACTCATCTTTTCCCCATCTTTCCGATTAAATTATGATTCAGAGCGTCGATGCTCCGGATGCAAATTGCGCGGTCCATTATAGAGCACACGGGGTCTGAAAAGCCGATTGTGATCATGCTGCTCGATCACATGCGCACAAATCCCGATTGTACGTGCAGCAAGAAATACCGGGGTAAATAAATCGATCGGAATATCGAGCAAATGGTAAACCGGCGCCGCATAATAGTCCAAATTCGGATATAACCCCTTCTCTTTCTTCATGATCTCTTCGCCGATCACGCACATCTTATATAAGTCCATCCTGTTCGTCTCTTCAACCAAAACCGCCAGCGCCTCTTTCATCAGCATGGCGCGGGGATCAGCCTTCTTCATGTAGACGCGGTGTCCGAAACCCATAATCCTTTCTCTTTTGGACAATTTGTCCAGCATCAAAGTTTCGATCGCCGCTTCCGAACCTGCCTGCAAAAGCATTTTCATTACAGCCTCGTTGGCTCCGCCGTGCAAAGTGCCCTTGAGTGAAGCTACAGCTCCGGTCAACGCCCCGTATATATCGGACTGGGTGGAAGCAATCACCCGTGCGGCAAAAGTGGAGTTCGGCATTTCATGCTCGCTGTATACGATCAAGGACTGGTCGAAGATGCTTTCCTCCAGCTTCGTGGGAACTCTTCCTGTGATCATATACAGAAAATTTCCGGTATAGGACAAATCCTTGCGAGGTTCCACCAAAGGCAGCTTCTTTACGGCCCGATACCCATTCGCTGCGATTTGCGGCACCTTGGCCAGCAAGCGGATCGCTTTGCGATAATTGGCTGCATGGGAACGGTCGTCAAGCTCCCCATCAAAGCTGGCGATGGCCGAAATCCCCGTTCGCAGCACATCCATCAAATTGGCTTGTTCCGGAAGCAGCTGCAGAATCGATTGGACATTTTCCGGGAAATCATATTCCGATTTCAGATTTTGTTCCAATGCATTCCGCTGGTTTGGGTCAGGAAGGACACCATCCAGCATTAATCCGACAATGTCCAGATATGTCTTTTGTTTGGCAAGCTCGATCAAATCATAGCCGCGCAGCACAATTTCTTCATGTTCAACATCCAGATAAGAAAGGGTTGTCTCACTTGCAATAACGTTCTCAAGCCCCGGTTGATATTGCCTGCTCATCATCTTCCTCTCCTTTCATTTCCTCTCGTTAAATCAAGTGTACAGAACACGCTTTTTCCGCGTCTAATATCCAGATGGTTTCTCGTAATATTTCAAATGTATGATGGCAGGCCATAACCAATACCGCATTCATAACAACTGACTTGTAAAACAGGCTTGGGAAAGCGATTTGTCCTTCTTCGGGAAATGCAATAAATCCGAGGGGTTACACGAGTAACATAACATCTTTATTCCGCCAGCTTGACTATCACCGGCTGATGCTTATGTACAAAATAATTTAATATCAGCGCAGCCAGTCCATGCGACTGTTTAGGGAGTGTTACCGTTTCAGAATGAAAGATGGCATTCCCTGACTCCGCATGGTTTTGATAGGCGACTCCATTCGTCTCTATGTCCCGGCTCTTGGTTTTCAACGAGTAGGCCGTTAAATCGGGACTTAGCAGCTGCCGATATTGGAACGGCAGGTAATCAGCTCCTGGAAAGCCTTGATCATCGGCCCATTTGGCCAAATTCGGAAAATAGCTTCCAATAGCCGATATGGTGCAGCCCTGACAGGCTCCGGAATCCTCATAATCCAGCTTTTCAGCGGGATTGCTCGGATTCACAAGCGTGATCCGTATAGAACCATTTGTGCCTTCTTCAGCTGCCGCGGCTTTCCACCCGATCGGACCAAGTATAAGCAAGCCTTGTGAATTTCCTGCCATACTCATCCAATATGCGGCCAGCTTTCCGGATAGCTTGTCAGGTATTTCGTAATCGATGACTGGCAGCGGCAAAGTCGGATTTATCGTCACACTTTGATCATTCACACCGTAATCGCCTGAAATTGCATATAGAGGCAGCACGATTTGGTCCTTTTTTCCGGCAAAGGTCATCCAGCCCGCCTGACTCATTTTCTTATAGGGATCTGTATCCGATTGCCGAGCGGGACTGGATTTTCCGCCTGTTGCAGGCGTTGAACGGGAAGAAGGGGGTGGCGTCGGAGTCATATTGGTATGAGGCGATTGTTTGACATTAGTTGAACGGCTGGGGCTTTGACTAATTTCACTTGTGTTGAAACATGAAACCAGCACAGACGACAGCATCACAACGGTGAGCAGCGAAATGAATGGTTTTTTCATCGGATCTTCTCCTTCCTCACATAGATATAAACGCCAAAAAATGCCAAATAGTTGCGCATTTGTGTAAAATGCTTCAGCAGTACCTGCAAAAATGCAGGTAAATTGGCCGGTTTTTCGCCAAACGGCAGCTTGCCGGTTTGAATACCTGCTTTTTTGCAGGTACGCCTCGCCACTCCAGCCAAAATCTCAAATTTACTTGCTTATATGCAGGTACGGTAGTCGAAGCTGGAAAAAAGCAGATGAATTGCAAACGGAAGACCTCGCCCGGCCCCAAAAAAATTTTACAATATCAAAAAAACCGTCCGTATACCGGACGGTTTAGTCTATCAACAAAGCTAGTAAGTTTACGCGAGCTGCTTTGGCTTAATTTCATTTATTTCACGGAATGCCCGAGATAAGCCTCTTTGATCCTGGGGTCGTCGAGCAAATCCTTGGAAGGGCCATGATGCGTAATTTTTCCCGTTTCCAGGACATAGCCGTAATGAGCCACCTTCAACGCTTGACGGACGTTCTGCTCGACAAGCAGGACGGTCGTTCCCGTCTCGTTGATTTCTTTAATAATCCTGAAGATTTCTGCGACGACGAGCGGCGCGAGTCCCATCGACGGTTCGTCCAACAGCAGCAGCTTGGGCCGCGACATGATGGCCCTGGCGATCGCCAGCATCTGCTGCTGTCCCCCGGACAACGTTCCGCCCAATTGTTTTTTGCGCTCCTGCAAAATCGGAAATTTGCGGAACACTTTTTCCAGATCATCGGCAATTTCCCCGTCGTTTCTCTGATAAGCGCCCATTTCCAGGTTTTCCATGACCGACATTCCGGACAGAATCGCCCGGCCTTCCGGTACGAGCGCGATGCCCCTGCGCAGCATTTGATCGGGAGTCAGCCCTTGAACCGCTTGTCCCTGGAAGGTGATGCTGCCTGTTTTCGGCTTCAATAAGCCGACGATCGATTTCATTGTCGTGGTTTTGCCGGCTCCATTGGCGCCGAGCAGTGCCACGATGGTGCCTTCCTTGACTGATAAATCTATGCCTTTTAGTGCCTGAATTTGCCCATAGTATGTTGTTAAGCCGGAAATCTCAAGCAATCTCCTCATCCTCCTCTTTGCCGAGGTAGGCTTCAATGACAGCCGGATCGTTCTGAATTTCTTCCGGCGTCCCTTCGGCGATTTTCTCGCCAAAGCTCAAGACCACGATGCGGTCGCATACCTTCATGACCAAGGGCATGTCATGCTCGATGAGAAGCACGGTCGTGCCCATGCTCTGGATCTTTTTGACCAGATGAAACAAATCGCTGGTCTCGCTTTCGTTCATTCCTGCGGCAGGTTCATCCAGCAGCAGCAGCTTCGGGTCGCCGGCCAGCGCCCTGGCAATCTCCAGCCGCCTCTGCTGGCCATAGGCCAAGCTTGCCGCCAATGTCTCTTCCTGCCCCTTTAAACCGACCAGTTCCAATAAATGGCGCGCTTTGTCTTTCGCTTCGGTTTCTTCTTTTTGTTGGCTTCGCGTACGAAACACACTTTGCCAAACGCCTGATTTTTGCCGGCAATGAAGTCCGACCATGATATTCTCTTCCGCCGTCATCTCGCCGAACAGGCGAATGTTCTGAAACGTGCGGCCGATTCCTTTTTCCATTACCTGGTAGGGCTTTAAGCCGGTAATTTTCTCGTCAGCAAACAAAATTTCACCCTTGGTGGGCGAAAACATCGAGGTGATGATGTTGAAGAGCGTGGTCTTCCCGGCGCCGTTCGGTCCGATCAGACCCAGCACCTCCCCTTCGCTGATGGAGAAGGAAACGTCATGAAGCGCGGAAAGTCCGCCAAACATTTTGGAAATGTTCTTAAGCTCCAGTACCATAACGGCTTGCCTCCTTGTCCTTCTTTCTTCTCAAGCGATGGATCAACCGGGCATCGATCAGCCCCTGCGGACGGAAAGCCATCATCGCAATCAGGATCAATCCATAAATCATGTACCGGTATTCGCTGATAAAGCGAAGAAACTCCGGAATGGACGTCAAAAGAATCGCTCCGAAAACAGGACCCCAAATGACGTTGGAACCGCCAAATACGGCGAAAATCAAGATCTCCACGGCGCGATGATATGAAAAATCCGCCGGGCTGATATACGTGGTTACATGCGCAAACAAGGCTCCGGCAAACCCGGAAATCATCGCACCCTGCGCAAACGCCAAAACTTTGTAATACGTAATATTGATACCCATCGCTTCCGCCGCTCTTTCATCCATCTTGATGGCTGCAAAGGCACGGCCGATGCGGGAATGATTCTGCCGCACAAAAAACCAGATCAGTACAATATTGATCAGCAGCAAAATCAGAAAAACGGACAATTGGCTGAACTGATTGTTCTGCATGCCGATCGTCCCGGGCGTAAATCCAAAGCTTTTCAGACTCTGCAGCAGCTTCATGCCGAGCTGGGGAATTCCGGCGATTCCCACCGCGCCTTTTGTGACGCTTTCCCAGTTGATGAACAACACACGGATTACTTCCCCGAAGCCCAATGTGACAATCGCAAGGAATACTCCGCTGAGACGAAGGGTGGGGATTCCGACCAATACGCCGGCAACAAAGGCGATCAAGGAACCGGCAATGATGCCGCCGACCAACGGAAAATGAAACGTTGTCGTAAGAATCGCCGATGCGTATGCGCCGATACTCATGAAACCGGCGTTGCCGAGGGATATTTGTCCCGTAGCCAGTGTAATATAAATACTGATGCCAAGCATGATGTTGATCAAAATGAAAGATGCGACTTGGAGATAATACGGATTAAGGATGATGTTCAGCATACCGTCACCGCCTCACATCGGATACTTTGCTCCCGAACAAACC
>CAZESH010000076.1:0-15461 GCA_964514665.1 uncultured Caryophanales bacterium | reverse complement strand
TGTTTGCATCGTCAATTTTCGGACGGGAGACTCTGAAGACAGGCGGAAAGAAGAGCTGCTCGGCATTGCAAGCGAGTCGCAGCGCTTTTTGCTTCAATCGTATCATATCGGTTTGACCGTTTCCGTCAGCGCCATCCATCATACGGTATTGGGAATTTCGCAAGCGTACAAGGAAGCTCTGGATGCAATGGAATACAAGCTGGTGCTCGGCAAGAAGGAGATTATCGCATATGACGATATTCTGTCCAAGGTCGACGATGCCCCTAGCGGATATTACTATCCGCTGCAGGTCGAGCAGCAGCTAACCAACTACATGAATGTCGGCGATTTCGCAAAGGCGGAGGCAGTCCTAAATGAAATTATGGAGAGAAATTTCAAGCCGTCGATCGTATCGATTCAGCATGCTAAATGCCTGATGTTCAATCTGATCAGCACGATGATCAAGACGATTCACGAGATCGAGGGGATTGAGGAAAGCGTTTTTGGCCGCAAGACGAATTGGATTGACGAAACGATGCAGTGCGAAACGTTCCAGGAAATGCATGCCCAATTAACGCGGCTGCTGCAAGAGGTGTGCGCGTACAAAACAGCCAGGCTAAAGCAGCAAGCGGAGCAAAAAAGGCTCGTGACGCGCAATGAACTGGTCGATGAAATCTATAAATTTGTGGACAGCAGCTATGATGATTTGAATTTGAACATTTCCATGGTCGGCCGCCAATTCAAAGTGAAGCCGGCTTACCTGTCCAAGCTTTTCAAAGAACATACCGGCAACAGTTTGCTGGAGCACATCAATAAAATCCGGATTGAAAAAGCGAAGGAACTGATCACCCGTGAACCGGCCAATGTCGGCGATATCGCCAAGAAGGTCGGATTCGGCGAAACCGCCACCTTCATCCGTGTATTCAAGAAATATGAAGGCATCACCCCGGGCAAATACAAAGAGATGATCAGTTAAGCGCCAAGCACCAAGAAAGGTGGAGAATGAGAATGCTGCAAGGACTTTATTTATTGAACGAATACGGTTACGAGTATGTCTATACCGCTTCGGTAAGGGAGCAGATCGAAAATGGTGCGGATTGAGGCGCCGCCGCACGCCGGACAAACGATATTAGACCATCTGGAACTGCTGCATGATACGGACGTTGTTTTCTCAGGATGGGGCGGGCCAGTACTGGATGAGCGCTTCATGGAAGCTGCTCCGCGCTTGAAAGCCGTCTTTTACGGAGCAGGATCGGTAAAGCCTCTGGTAACCGATGCTTTCTGGCGCCGCAATATTCCGATTACGAGTGCTTACGCGGCCAACGCCCTGCCGGTGGCAGTCTATACGTTGTCGCAAATCTTGTTCTGCTTGAAATGCGGCTGGCAAATTGTACAAAGGAGCAAACAGGACGCAGCATTTCCTCCCTTGAAGGAATGGGCGGAGGAAATGCCCGGCACCTACGGCAGCACTGTGGGAATCGTGTCTTTGGACGTAACCGATCCGGAGCCTCCGGAGCCGGGATCGCCCCTGTTTATGCTGCCCAATGTTGTGTTGACGGTTCGCAAGCAAAGGGGTGCAGGCGCATGGGGGAGTATATGGTGGAAGAGCTGCGGCGCTTTGTGGACGGTGATCCACTCAAGTGGCGCATTACCAAAGAAGCGTCTGCCATTATGGCCTAGAGGCCGGCTCGTCGATCCGCTATTCGTACCAGTAATTCGGAATGATATCCTTCTCCAGCTCAAGTATCTCACGGATGATCGCATCGGCGTCGGAAATGGAGTTAACCAGGGGATCGGTCAGCATCGCTCTCCGCAGCTTTTCAAAGTTCCGCTCGACGACTGCTTCCGCAGTCAATTCATGCGTGTCGAGCACCAGTTCCTGCATGCCGCGGATCCCTCGGGGCATTTCTCCAACCTGAAGCGGCCTGACGCCTTCCATATCGACCTGGCAAAGCAGCTCCAGAAATGCATCGTCGCTCATGTTGGTTACGGCGCCGCGATTGAACGTGTTGATGAAAAACGGTTTACCCAGCCCGCCAACCATGTTCTCGATAATGTCCGTCGCATGGTCGGGGCCCAATGAGGACATGTATTCGGTAATTGGAGTTTTACCGGCAATGAAATTGTCGACTTGGTTCCACATCGACTCATGGCGCTTATACCGATCCTCCGTCTCCCATATGGAGAGTGGGGGAATGGAGTCCTTCGTTTTGCCAAGGCCCTGCCAATACCGGACGTATTCCTTCGTATGCGCAATACAGGTCGGGACATAGCCGAAAATATGGTATAACTCATAACCGATCGCATCGTTGTGGAGGGCTTTCGCTCCCGTATCTCCGCCAAGGGTTGCAGTCTCCGCCGATCGCAAAAGCGATTCGCCGATGAGCGGTATAACGTTCCGGCTTTCATAATCAGCCTTAAGCAGCCAGGTAAAGTGGTTGACACCGGCGACGCGAAAATCGAATTTTCGATCGATCTCTTCCGTATATTCTTTTTTATCGGCAACGATCCCGGCACGAATGGCATATTCAATCTTCTTGTGGGGCATATGGTGAGAGTCGCACAAAGCAAAGCTCTTCAGCTTCGGCGCATAGCGGCCGATGGCTATTCCATTCACCGTTGACGGGTTTATGTAGTTAATAACCCAAGCGTCCGGACAGATCGCTTCGATGTCATGCACGCATTCCATGATCGCCGGAAGTTCCCGCATCGCACGGAAAATTCCGCCCGGACCAATTGTATCGCCAGAGCACATGCGAATGCCATATTTTTCGGAAACCCCGCAGTCGATGCCGCGGTATTTTACCGTACTGTCAGCGAAACTCAATACGACGAAATCGGCACCCGGCAGAACTTCCCTGCGGTCAGTCGAGCCTTCTATTATCAGCTTGACTCCGTTCGCCTCTGCCACCATCTTGGCAAGCTTGACCATTTTCTCCAGCTTCTCTTCGTTCGTGTCCACCAAAGCCAGTGTGCCTTGATTCAGATAACTCGAGTGAACCATCTGCCAAATCGACTGCCTGCCGAAAAACAAACTGCCTGCTCCAATAACCGCCACTTTCGGATGCTGCACATTCACGCCACTCATGCTTTTCGCCTCCCTACTGGATATATCTCCATTATAGTGAAGTGGGGGAGCTGCGGAATATGAGAGAGTATCCGTATCATGTCAAAAAGTATTTTGCCATTAGAATGGAGTATAACCGGCATGGATAAAAGACTGCATCTGTTTCATGAATTGTCCGAGCATATCTCTTTGCGCTTGAATTCCTTCCGGGAGGATGTTCACGATTCACTCTGGATCGAGAACAAGGCCCATCACGATTACGATCTTTGGTTTATCCAAAGCGGACGGATCATCCTCACGATCGGCCATTCCCAGTTCATTGCGGAACCGGGTGACGTCGTGTTTTTTTATCCGGATATCACCTACACGGCCACGACGGAAGTGGAGGGCTGCAGCTTTATATACGTCCATTTCGATTTTGCGCTCGAGCATCAGCTGCGCATTTTGGACGATTTCAAATTGGCCGGGGTCATTCCGGAAAAGTTGATCCGAGGGGAATACGCCATGTTTCGGGAAGCGTGCCTACGCGATCAAGCCCGCGCGGGCCAATCGGGAACGCGGCTTTACCTGAAAGGATGCCTCACAATCGCAATGGCGAAAATCATCGAATTATGCAGCAGCGGCGCCTACACCGGGACCTTCGAATCAAAGCGGGGGGAGGGACGCGGGCAGACGTCCGCATGTCTGGCGATTCTGCAGCCGGTTTTCCGGCACATCCACGATAACCTTGAGCGTCCAGTTCGTATATGCGAGCTAGCCGCCGTGGCCGGCATGTCTGAGAAATATTTCATCACCTATTTCAGAAAAGCGCTGGGCGTCACACCGGGCCAATACGTCTATCAGATCAAAATGAACCGCGCCCGCGATTATATTTATCAGCGGAAATATTCGGTTCAGCAAATCGCCGGCCTGCTGGGGTACCCGGATCCGTTCAGCTTCTCAAAAGCGTTTAAGAAATACTACAAGATTCCGCCTTCCAGGTTCGTGTGAGAACTGAAGGTTATTACTGTCGAACAAAGACATGAATGGGCATTGCAATTACAACTCCATCTTGAACGATCTCCTTTAATTTGGGAATAAGTTCGTTAAGTATATTTGCGGGGACTATAGATTCAATGATAATGGGGGTTGGATGCATGGAAAAGAAATGTTCTTTTTTCTTGACCGGCATTTTTAATCCCCGTACGGCGCTGGTCCAAATTAAGCGATGATCGCCAAAGAGGCGGATAATTTTGTAATGCAAGGCGGGTTTGAACAAGTGATTTTTTTCAAACAAATAAATCTTCAACAGAAGGAAATCGGTGTCTTTGACAGTCAATGGATCCTTGAAAAGATTATAACCAGGTACAGTAATAAGGCACCCGTTCCCCATTTGTCCTTTAATATGGGGAATTACCTGTTTAATCCGATACCCGCTGGCCGTTGTTTCGATAATAATGGGAAGATTGTCAAATTGCACGGTTTCGGCTGTTTGGCTTCGAAAATCACTTTTTTCACCAATGCCAAGCTCAGAACGTACCATTGTCGTGTTCATGAATCCTTGTTTTAAAAGTAGTTTCCAAATGTTTCGGTGCAATGTCTTATTGTTTTTGCGGTTGGTTTGGAATTCGCCCACAATGACTTGAAGCAGGTGCAGCATGAAATTCCCCCTTATCTTGCTAATTTGTCCACGATTCAGCAAGTCCGTAAAAATGACTCCTACCGGAGAGGGTGTATCCGGTAGGAGTCATCAGCCTATGAGGCGGTTTTGGCGAACTCAATCGCCTTTTAATCCTAATTCATCATACTCCGGGGCAGGGGAAAATATGTCTTGGTTATACAAAATCATATTAGAATCTTATAAGCCGATACCCTTTACTCAAAAGAATCATATGATAGAGCAGAAAGGAGGGACAAGAAAATGAATGATATTGAGGTAAAAGACTGCGTCGGTGTTCTTTATAGAAATGCAGTTGGCAGAACCATTGTTCGTAATGGAGCAGTGACCAGGATTACCAGCACAACCATTAGAATAAAACGCCTTAATTTAAACGGGAACATTGTATTCACGAACATTCCCCGATCTAGAATCATTAAAATTGTTGGGTTGGAGGATTAAAGGATAAGTATCCAAGAATTTGAAGATAAACCATCCAAGTAAATTGTACAGGCCGAGTGTTCACGCGCTCGTTCAAATGCGCAGTGCCCCGATAGTCTAAAAAGCTTCGGGGCACTGATAGTTAAATGCTGCAGGTGCGCCTATCTCTTATGACGCCGTTGATTAATTCGGCTGATCGAAAAAATACTTCTTGATCATCATTTTGAAAATATCCTCAATCTTTTCCTCGCTGGCGGCATTGACTTCCGTATAAAGTTCCTCGGCGATTCGCTCAAAGCTGTCGATCAATTCCGGATCGAAATGCGCGCCTTTTCCCTCTCGCAATATTTCCATTGTCTTCCCGAAAGAAAACGGTTCCTTGTAAGGCCTTCTGGACGTAAGCGCGTCAAAAACGTCTGCAATCGCAAAAATCCGCGCCGCAACCGGAATTTCATACCCGCGAATCCCTTTTAGATACCCGCTGCCGTCATATTTTTCATGGTGATATTCCACCACATCAAACGCACTCTTCAGCCACCCGGATTTTTTGACGATGTCGACACCATGACGCACATGCTTTCGCATTTCTTTCATCTCATCGTCATTCAGCTTGCCCGGTTTGAGCAGAATTTGATCCGAAATGCCAATTTTCCCTACATCATGCAGAAACGCGCCTTTGATCAAATTTTTGATCTCATCCGCATCAAGCTTTGATGCTTCCGCCAATTTTACCGCATATATGGTGACCCGGTAATTATGCACGTTCGTGTCGCTGTCTCTCTTGGCAACAGCTCCACCCAACACTTCAAGCAAATCGATGTTAGCGCTCAACAATTCCTGAGATTGCTTCACCAGATCCCGATTCAAAGCCATGATGATCGGATACAGCATGATGGTGGTCAGAAAAACAACGGCAACCGTCTGGGATAACGACCAAGTGATTTTTCCATAAATATCACTCATCGTGGCATTGTCCACCTGATAGACACCCTCGAAATATCCATGCAAGCGAGCGTTGTCCATAATAGGCACGATCACCTGCAAATACAGCACCTTATCGATATAAAACTTATTGTAGAGCGGTTTGAAATTCGTTGGAAATTGATGGGAATACCGCTTCAATACGTTCTCCACGGCATCTTTGTCAGAGCGAACCTTCTCTAATATTTTCCCTTTGTCGCCGTCATACATTTCCACCACGATGAAGTGATTGAGCACCAGCTCTTCGCTTTTCATTTCAAGATTTTGCAAAAAAACGTGGTCACCGGGGTTTGGGGCATTCTTAAAGTCGGAAATAATCTGTCCGGATTCCTGAGAGGCAAGTTCAATCACATTTCTGTCGATTTTCTCCATTTCCAGGAAATAGACGACGGTCCCGAATAAGAGGGACAACAGGACCGAACCGATGAGAAGTCTGATAAGAAGGCGTCTATGGATATGCTTTTGAATGGTCGTCACCCCCTGGCAAAACGTGAAGCGTCAACAAAATTATACTATATAATTCAAACCACCAGACAAAGATTTTCATCACTTCTACTATTAAGAGCATCCTTTTCTTGATTTCAAGCCTTGCTTTCAATAGAATGATGATATTTGTGAAACGTTTCGATCCAGAAAGAAAGGGTTGTAGTTGACTCATTATGTGCGGTGAAATCCATCACAAGTTCTTGTTGTCTGTTGACTGAAATATGTCCTCAATGAAAGGCTTGGTTTAACAACGTTAAGCAAACCAACGGCACGGCACGGCACATAAGACCAGCAGACAAGAAGGAATTTAAAAGCAATGAAATCAAATGTAAGCTAACTTACAGAAGATTATTCGTTGACCATGCTATGGTAAATTAGAGAAATCTCATGCAGCGATTTATTAGTAGGAGTTGATTTGATGTCAATTGAAATAAGCCATGCGGCAGAGCAAATTAAAAAAGCTAAAGTCACCATGATCGATCAACAAAAACAGATTCAAACCTTAGTGGACACCTCAAAGCATATATCGAATCATGCCTTTGACGTATTGAATCGAATCGTAAGTGTGCGAGAGTTCTCCAATGAGACTGAGCAGTTGGCGGTTCAAGGTGAAGATCGGATGAATGAACTCGTTGAACAAATGAACCGGATTGATGCTCGTGCCGAAGAAATGCAGCAAAGAATGAACATGCTAAAGAATTTATCGAAGGATATTATGAAGATCATTAGTGTGTTGCAGGAGATCGCTGCACAAACCAAATTGTTATCCCTTAATGCCGCCATTGAAGCGGCGCGGGCCGGCGAGCATGGACTCGGATTTAATGTAGTGGCTACAGAAGTGAGAAAATTAGCGGAAAGCAGCAATAATTCATCAAAAAATGTCGAAAGCATCGTTCATAAAATTACGAAGGAGATTGATCTGCTTGGTCAAACGGCAAAACTTGGCTTGGACGAGTCGAAGAAAGGCAAAGCGGAATTAGAGGAAACAGAGCAATCCTTCCATCGGATTCATAAAAACATCAGCAGTTTAAAAGAGAATCACGAGGAAATCCATGATAAATCCGTGGAACTCAAACATATCAGTGAAACAATTAAAGCGTTAAGCAAGCCGATTGCTGAAAACCGCATCTTTATTTCCGAAGGATTGGAAGCGTCAGAACGATTCATAACAAGCCCAAAAACGGAGGTGTGAGTAGTGAAAGCCTGCGATTTAATTATAATCGGTGCAGGCGCAGGCGGTCTGACGGCGGCGGCGGGCGCGGCAAGCCTTGGAGCGAAGGTCGCATTGATCGAAAAAGAGAAGCAGTTGGGCGGAGAATGTCTACACTATGGTTGTGTTCCGTCCAAAGCATTGATCGAAGCAGCCAAAAAAATCCATACCGCCCACACTGCAAGTGAAGAATTCGGATTTGAAATTCAAGGGCAGACTGATTTTTCCGTTGCCATGGGACGGGTCAGGGTGGCAATTGCGCACATTCAACGGCATGACGATGCGGACCGCTTTCGCGGCATGGGGGTGGATGTGATTCAAGGGTTTGGCCGCTTTAAAGATGCACATCATGTGGAAGTCAGCGGCGGAGAGGTCATTCGCGGAAAAAGAATCGTCATTTCTACCGGTTCACGCCCATCCATTCCGCCGATAGAAAATATCGAGAATGTCAAAGTCTATACGAATGAGACGATATTCGATTTGGAAGCGCTGCCGCGTCGTCTGGTAGTCATAGGCGCAGGGCCGATCGGTCTGGAGCTTTCACAGTCCATGGCGAGGTTCGGTTCCCAAGTTACGATAGTGGAATACGCGTCGGATTTGTTCGGGAGGGAAGATGAAGAAATCGTTCCGCATGTCCGGGAAGCTTTGGAAAAGGAACTGACCATCCTGTTCAATGCGCAGGTAAAGCGTGTGGAAGATACCGGTCATGGAGAGAAAAAGATAACCGTGCGACAGGGAGAGGAGGTAATCACACTGTTTGCCGATGAAATTCTGGTCGCTGCCGGCCGCAGTCCCAATACGGACAACTTGGGATTGGAGCAAATCGGAGTGGGAACGGAGAAAGGTTATGTCGCGGTAAAAGATACCTTGCAAACGAGCATTCCGCATATTTATGCGATCGGCGATGTGATTCAGGCTTTTCCTTTCACGCATGCCGCCGCAATGGAAGCGGTCATTGTTGTTAGCAACGCGGTGCTTGGATTGCATCGAAAAGCAAACTATGCTTCTGTTCCATGGGTGACGTATACGGATCCGGAAGTGTTCCATCTGGGCCTGACAGAAAACGAAGCGAGGGGAAGTCATGGCGATCGGATTCAGGTTTATCGGGTTTCCCTGGATGAAGTCGATCGTTTTGTGGCGGATCGGGATGTAAACGGACTGGTGAAAGTGATCACCGACAAGAAAGGGATCATTCTTGGCGCGCATGCCGTCGGCAAAGGGGCGGGGGATTGGATGCAGGAAATCGTATACGCCAAACAATCCGGGCACACCTTCGGAAAACTGTCAGGATTGATTCATCCGTACCCGACCCATGGGGCCGTATTGCAGCAGGCTGCCGTTCAGTATATGCGCAAAAAGTACTTGGAGGGCCGTATTCAACGATCGTTGCAAAAATATATTCGCTGGTTTAGATAGCTGATTAAAAGGGAGAGGTATTTCTGCAATGAGATTGAATAAGACGCCCATAGCTTTGATCAGTTCCGTGTTCCTTGTCGCTTTGATGCTTTGGGCCTCTGAATGGGTGAAACAACCGGAAATTATTTTTCCGGAGATTTCCGCTTTAGCTATGGGTTCCTTTGTTTTTAGAGAAAAAAATTGGATGTATAATCCTTTGCATATTTGGTTGGCCCCCACTTTGGCGGCCGGGATTGGAGTCGGTATCAACTTTTTGACGCTTCAACCTGTTTGGAAAGAAATTTTCTGTTTGACCGTCATTGTCTCATTTATCAAATGGTTGAAAGTAAAGGTCGGCCCCACCATATCGGCCGGTTTGTTGCCTGTTGTATTAGGAGTCACGTCCTGGCTTTTTGTTTTATCCGTTTGTTTATTGACATTCGTTATCATGCTGGGGATCAGGCTGAACAAACCGGGCGCATTAATTGAAGAGAATATTCGAGAAAAAAAGCATTACAGTTTCATTTATCTGACAATTGTGATGGCGTGGATCATGGTTTGCATGCTGTTTCACTTTTGCCTCTTATTTTACCCAAGTTTGTGGTTTGGGAGTATCCGTTGATCGTTTTTTCGGCTTCATTCTTTTTATTGATCCCCATGATCTTCTATCGAAAAACGGAAAAAACTTGGCAAAACAGGCAAAACCGCTCTTTTGTAAATTAAGGGCTAGGCATGATTGAGCTTGATTCTATGAAGAAAAGGAGGAACTAAAGTTGGAAGAGTCGATTTCAGGAAAGGATTTCAGCGGTTCAAATGTGAATTTGGAAATCATGAATACGTTGGTTAAGGCGATTGAAGCCAAAGATCCCTATACGGCCGGGCACGTTTGGCGCGTATCGCAGTATGCGAAAAGGATTGGCAAGCGATTGGGATGGGATTGGGCGGAAACCGCTTGGTTGGAAACGGGGGCGATCTTGCATGACCTGGGGAAAATCGGGATTACGGATTTGATTTTGAATAAAGATGGTAAATTAACGGTTGAAGAATTTGCAGAGATCAAAAAACACCCCGTCATGGGTGTAGACCTCATTTCAAGCAGTCCATTTTTATCCCAATACAAAACTTGCATTGAAAGTCATCATGAACGCTATGACGGAAAAGGTTATCCACATGGTTTGCAAGGCGAAGAAATCCCCATTGAAGGGCGGATCATCGCCGTTGCGGATACCTTTGACGCCTTGACCAGCCATCGGCCGTACCGGAAAGGCATGCGTTCGGAAGCAGCCATTCAGATTATTCATGAGCAGTCGGGAACCCAGTTCGATCCGGATATTGCGGATGTGTTTGTCAAGTTATGGTGGAAAACCCACTTCAAAGAGATCATCCTTCACTCAGCTCCGGGTATTCCGCTTGTGGCCTGTCCGGAACATGGGGAGATTATCGAAATTTCATCCCGCACTAAACCGGGAGACGCTGCCTGCTGCCCGGTTTGCAGAATGCATTTTGTTTTGGAGCGAATCGGAGAGAAATGGGTTCCTGTTATGAAATGATCGGGAGGCTCAAAAAAATGCGAAAGTTGTTATTGATTGGGGGCGGACACGCCCACGTATATCTGTTAAAACGGCTTAGGCAGCAGCCATTGCCGAATGTGGAGGTTACTCTGCTTTCTTCTTCCGCATTCCAATATTATTCCGGCATGCTATCCGGGTATATCGAAGGGTTGTATGCAAAAGATGAAATCAGAATCGATGTGAGAAAACTTTCCGAACAAGCAGGTGTCTGTTTCGTAGAAGGAAGCGCTGTTTTTGTTGATCCTCGGCAGCAAAGCGTGAAAACCAATGATGGTCGAACCATTTATTATGATGCGGTTTCCTTCAATATCGGCTCTTTAACGGAAAATGACGATTTCTCCGGAGTTGCCGATTATGCATGTCCCATAAAGCCAAATTTTCATTTTGCCCATGTGATGGATAAGATTCAACCGAACAATCGAATCGTTGTGGTGGGAGGAGGCGCGTCGGCAATCGAGCTGGGGTTGGCTTTCCAAGCCCGAAGGGAAAAAGAAGGGAACCGAACGCCCGTTGTGCTGGTCTCTTCCGGTCATCCGCTTGAACAAGCGGGAAAAACGGTTTCCCGAAAAATCAAAAAAGTGATAAATCATAAGGGAATGAGGATTATTGCCGAAAATAAAGTCACGGAGGTGCAACGGAATCATGTGATTACGGAAACGGGCCGTGCCATTCCCTATGACCAACTTTTTTGGCTAACCGGGCCGAAAGCTCCAAAAATCTTTGCGCTTTCGAAACTGCCCGTAAACTCGGATGGATACCTTATCGTCCGGAACACTCTGCAGGTGAGAGATTATCCTAATATGTTCGGCGTCGGGGACTGCATTGGTATCGAACAAAAACCGTCCATACCAAAAGCCGGTGTTTATCCGGTTAGACAGGCGCCGGTATTATGGAAGAATATCCAGCGTTTTTTCGCCGGGAAAGTGTTAAAACGTTTCCGTCCGCAATCCTCTTTTTTGTCCATCCTTTCAACGGGGAACAGGCAAGGATTTCTTATGTATAGAAATTTTACGGCTCATGGAAGATGGCCATGGCTGCTGAAGCGAGCGATCGATAAAGCATTTATTCACAAATATCGCTAAACGGTTGATGATTTTCATTGGGTTACGTAAGTTATCTTACAGAATTTGAAAAATCGGACTTGCGAATTGGTCAACCGGAGACATGACCGTGTTAAATACGAACAACAATAAAGTGATCAAGGTCATCCGTGAAGAGGAAGGCGGCGGATTCAGCATGTCGAACATGATGATGTCTTCAGGCGGTTTTATGCAATTGGCAGCAAGTCCTGATGGAAAATACGTGTATGCCGCTTCCTTTAGCGGAAACATTATGGTTTACAACACAGACAGTGTCACATTTGAAAAAGATATTCCAACATTACCCGGAGCGAAGTTAAGTGGTTTAGCGATCGATCCTTCGGGCGAATATATTTACGCGACGGTAGAGAATATGCACAAAACCGTTTCCGTATCGCTTAAAACAGAAAAGATTGTTGCCTCCTATTCAGGTTTGGCTGCCAATCGTTGGTTCGTTATGAACCGATAGAGGCAGTATTAAACCGTGTCATCAATGTTGCCAAATTATAATCCTATCGTTAATGAGGAGTGAGTATCATGGGTGCAATTGCTCTTAAGAGAAATACATTTCAACAGCAAATTCAAAATGGAACGACGTTAGTCGATTTTTGGGCGCCTTGGTGCGGACCTTGTAAAATTCAGTTGCCAATCATCGAGGAATTGTCGGGTGAGCTTCAGGGCCAAGCGACTATTGCCAAAGTAAATGTGGATGAAGAACCGGAATTAGCATCCCAATTTGGAATAATGAGTATTCCAACGTTGATCCTTTTCAAAGACGGTCAAGCGGTGGATACGATGATTGGCGTCCAAAGTAAAGAAATATTAAAAGAAAAACTTGGAATCTGATCAGCAACCATTGAGAAAAACAAGAACAATTCAGCATACGGAGACTGGATTTCCAGTCTCTTTACATTTACGGATGAGTGAAAGGTTAATGAAAGTTCGAATGCCGGTTCAGGGCATGACTTGTGCGGGATGCGAAGAGCATGTCGTTCAAGCATTAGAACATGCAGGAGCCGAAAATGTAACGGTCGATTTTCGCCGCGGAGAAGCGATGTTCCAGATGACGGACCGGGTTGCGATGGAGGCGCATAGCGATCGATGAAATAGGCTATCAATCGGGAGATGCCGAAATCATTTTAGAGCAAAGTGGTCGAGAATCGGAACTGAAGGGCGAATACGACCTGCGCCGGCCAACATCCATTTGCGGGTATTCATACCTCTGCCGGATCGGTTGATCTTGGCAAATTGGTCAAGCAAAAAGATGAATTGGTTAGCGAACTTCGCCAACAAAAATATGTCAATTTAATTTCTGATTACGGCTTTGAATTGATTCGAGGGGAAGCGAAATTTATCGATGCTCATACCGTTGAGGCGAGCCGAAGAAAAATTACGGCAAAATGTTTATAGCCACAGGTGCCTCACCGGCAATCCCTGATATCCGTGGTTTGAAAGAAGTCGATTACCTGACCAGTACATCTGCACTCGAATTGAAAGAGGTTCCCAAACGGCTGGCAGTGATCGGATCGGGATATATTGCTATGGTATTGGGACAGCTTTTCCATCATTTCGGGACGGAAGTGACTTTAATGCAGAGGAGTCCCCGTCTGTTGAAAGATTATGACCGCGAAATTTCCGAAACGGTAACGAAAGCATTAACAGAACAGGGAATCCGTATCGTTACCCGTGCAACATTTGAGCAAGTGGATCAGGTTGGCGATGTGAAACGCGTTCACATTGATGTGAATGGCGAAAAAAAGATCATTGAAGCGGAACAGCTTCTCGTGGCGGCTGGACGCAACCCGAATACGGCGGATCTTCATCTGGATATGAAGTCAAAACATCAATTCTGCCGTTGGATGCCTTACCAAGAGCACTTGTGAACCGTGAGACAACGGGGGTATTTAAATTGGTAGCGGATGCAAAATCGCAAAAAATACTAGGGGTGCATATCGTTGCCGAGAATGCCGGAGATGTGATTTATCCCGCAACGTTGGCTGTTAAATTCGGATTGACAGTGGATGAATTGCGCGATAGCCTCCCGCTTTATTAAAGGCCTAAAACTGGCTGCGCTAACGATGGATAAGGATGTTTCCAAACTCTCTTGCTTTGCAGGATAAAACAAGCTCGACTTCTGCATGTTACAGTAATTTGTTTGAATATCAAGTTGGCTCAGACACCGTACTAATGGGACATCGGTTGAGTATAAATGGTGCAAACGATTGTTAGGATGATCATTTGCGTCAGTTCGGGACGCCTTACGGTACAATCCTCAATATGGCGTCCACTTCTTTCCTTGGCAGTTTTTTTGGTGTTTCCGAAGGATATCCCAAGGCAATTACCATGTTAACCCTTCTGGTGCCATCAATCCCCAAGTATTGCTTTAAGCGATCCTCAGCCAGAAGTACGGGGCCGGTCATCGGACAGGTGGCAAGCCATCTGGCGTATGCAGCCAACATCAGATTTTGCGAGGCAAGGCAACTGCTTTTTATACCTTCTTCTATCCAGACCGATTCGTCGACAAGCTGAATCGGATCGAATATCTTTTCACGGAACTTTGAATGGTATGGAGTAGCAAGACAAATAATCAGCACGGGTGCATCCGAAAACGCAGTGGCGTAAGGACCAAAGGATTTAACCAACAGTTTGGCTTCTTTTTTCAACCCTTCTTCTTCAGCCACCTTCGCTTTTTTGTCAAGTTCTTCCCATGTGATTTTTTGGAGCATTTTTATTTTATCTCTACTCATGACAGCAATAAATTCCCACGTCTGCGAATTCGTATCACTTGGGGCATAACGCGCACAATCAATAATCTCTTTGATCTCCTCGATAGCAACGTCTTGATCCGTAAATTTTCTAACACTTCGTCGTTCTTGTATGACGGACTTTAATGATTCAAATTTCATGTCTTACTCCACCTTATTTATTATTAGATACTAATATCTTATACTTATTTTAGGGAACAACTTAAAATTTTACAACAAGACTTGGTATGTAAATGCATAGACCTCATTTAACGCTTCGGTTGAGTGTCGATGATATAAACCATTTAATCAAAGTATACAAATGTTGTATGTAAGTTATCTTACAGAACATAATGGTTTGGAAAAGTATGATAAGTAAGGAATCAACTTCATCATCTCCAATAGAAAGGAGGTTATCTAAATTTGTGAAACAGCTTAACATTCAAGCAATTGTATTTGATGCTTACGGAACGCTTTTCGATGTGCAGTCAGTTGTCAAGAGATGCAGCGAGTTGTTCCCGGGTAAAGGAGAAGAACTCAACTCCATATGGCGCAGCAAGCAGTTGGAGTATACATGGCTTCGTTCATTAATGGGAAGATATATGGATTTTCGCGAGATCACATGCGATGCATTGGTTTATGCCGGCAAGCATCTGGGCATTTCCTTGGATGCTATTTCCAAAGATCAACTCATGCAAGAGTATTCGAAGCTCGAGGCATACCCGGAAGTACAAGACGTATTACAAAAACTGGACTCCTTCAAGAAAGTGATTTTCTCGAATGGCACTCCTGAAATGCTGATGCCTCTGCTGGAATATAGAGGATTGGACTCTCATTTGAATGGCGTGTTAAGCTGTGACGAAGTCAAAGTG
>CAZESH010000075.1:0-15490 GCA_964514665.1 uncultured Caryophanales bacterium | reverse complement strand
CGAGTGCCGCATTCCTGCAGGAAAAAGCGAACGAGGTCAATGCCTTGAACGTGTTTCCCGTTCCGGACGGGGATACGGGAACCAATATGAATTTGACATTGAATTCAGGAGCGGAGGAGTTGAATAAAAAACCTTCGGACAGGCTGGGCCTGGCCGCGGAGGTTTTCTCAAAGGGGCTGCTGATGGGCGCACGGGGGAATTCCGGTGTGATCTTATCCCAGCTGTTTCGCGGTTTTGCAAAATCGCTGTCGCAGCACGACGATGCCAACGTTCAGCAATTTGCCGCCGCACTGCAGCAAGGCGTCGATACGGCATACCAGGCTGTCGTCAAACCGGTGGAAGGCACGATTCTTACGGTGGCCAGAGAAGCAGCTAAGCATGCAGTGACGCATGCGCGCAGATTTGAAGATATTCTTGAACTGATGGTCGAGGTTCATTCTCATGCCAAAGACGCGTTGGCCAAGACCCCGGAGTTACTGCCGGTGTTGAAGCAGGTAGGCGTCGTCGATGCGGGAGGCCAAGGGCTGGTTTTTATATACGAAGGTTTCATCGAAGCGCTCCGTGAAGACGGAGAGCGATTAGATACAGCGGTTGTTACGGACGTTGGTGCGGAGGAGGATGCTGCGGAATCGCTGATTCCGGTCATGGATCTTGCCCACGAGGCGCACAAGACCATGGCTCCTCGCAGCGCCCAATCGCATCTGGCAACCGAAGATATCGAATTCGGATACTGCACGGAATTTTTGCTTCACCTAAAACCGGGAAAAGTCCCGGGAATGGACTTCACAGAGCCGCAGTTTCGCGAGGAGCTGCAGCAGCACGGCGACTCGCTGTTGGTCGTTGCCGACGATGATCTTGTGAAGGTACATATTCATGCCGAATATCCCGGAAGCGTGATGAATCTGGCGATGAATTACGGTGATCTCAGCAGAATCAAGATCGACAACATGCGGGATCAGCATACCCGCATTCTTGAGCAGGAGACCTCATCCGCGGATGCAGAGAATGCTCCGGATGGTGATAACGCCGACGAATCGCCGATTGTGCCGGAAAAGGATTACGGGATGGTTGCCGTCGCCATAGGGGAAGGAATTTCAGAAATTTTTTCCAGCCTGGGCGTGGATGTGATTTTATCGGGCGGGCAAACGATGAATCCCAGTACGGAAGACATTGTGAGTGCAGTCGAGCAAGTGTCGGCGAAGAAAGTTTTTGTATTTCCCAACAATTCCAATATCATTCTGGCAGCGGAGCAAGCCAAAGAGATCTCGGAAAAGGAAATTGCGGTCATTCCCACGAAATCGATCCCGCAGGGTATGGCAAGCATCTTGGCTTTTCAGGAGCAGGCCGAACTGGAGACAAACAAGGAAGCAATGATTCGTGCAGCCGGTCAGGTTCGTTCCGGACAGGTGACGTTCGCCGTGCGCAGCTCGACAATAGACGAAATGGAAATCAAGGAGGGGGATTTTCTCGGCATTCTCGACAACAAAATCGTAACCACCTCCCCCGATCTTATGGATACCTGCAAAAGCTTGCTTGAGCAAATGATCGACAGCGGAGAGGAAGTCGTTACGATATATTCCGGTGAAGATGCCGCGGATGAGCATGTCAGCGAGCTTGAATCGTTTTTGGACGAACGTTATCCGGATGCGGAGGTTGAAATGCATTACGGCGGGCAGCCGCTTTATTATTTTATTTTTTCTGTCGAGTAATTTCCGGTGGTTGCCGGTTCAAAGTTTAACAAGAGGTGATACGATTGAGTCGAGTTCGTATAGTTACGGACAGCACAGCCGATATACCCCAGCAGGAAAGAGAACGTCTGGGAATTGAGATGGTGCCGCTGAAGGTGCATTTTGGAGCGGAAACCTACTTTGACGCGGTAACGATCCATCCTGAACAATTTTATGAAAAATTAATCGCAGCCGCAGAATTGCCGACTACCTCCCAGCCTTCACCGGTTGAATTTCTGGAGGTTTACAAAGGTCTCTTGGAGCAGCAGGATACCGCTATTCTGTCGATTCATCTGTCGTCGGCCTTCAGCGGAACGTATCAATCCGCCGTATTGGCCAAATCGCTTTTGGAGGAACAAGCGGACATTACGGTGTATGACTCCAGGACGGCCTCCTATGGTTTGGGCATGATGGTGGTTTTGGCTGCAGAAGCGGCAAAAGAAGGCAAAAGCAAACAGGAAATTTTGGATATGATCGAGCGGCTCGGCAAGGAAACGCGGCTTTATTTTATCGTCGATACGCTGGAGTATTTGTATAAAGGCGGCCGGATCGGCAAAGCTTCGGCGATGCTCGGCTCGCTGCTCAACATTAAACCGATTTTAACGATCGACGCTTCCGGTGAGGTGGCACCCGTGGACAAGGTAAGAGGCCAGAAGAAAGCGATGCAGCGAATTATCGAGCTGCTTGAGCGGGATTTCTCGGGAATTCCTGTGCAGGCCGTTATCGCTCATAGCAACGCTCCCGATGCGGCGGATGAACTGAGTGTGCTGCTGCGGCAAAGATTTGAAATCAAAAAACTCGACTATACGACGTTTGGTCCCGTGATCGGAACGCACGCCGGTCCGGGAGCGACGGCGGTCTTCATGATCCCTGCACAGCCATGATTGACTTGGAGCATGTACCGCTCAGAGAGATTCAGGGCGTAGGCCTGCAAAAAGTCAAGGAACTCGAGCTGCTGGGCATCGGCAGCGTGCTCGAGCTGCTGCTCTATTTTCCGTTTCGCTATGAGGATTACCGGCTGCGTGACCTGTCCATGGTGAAGGACGGGGAGAAGATCACGGTTGAAGGGAAAATTTTCAGCGAGCCTTTGGTGCAGATGTTCGGCAGGAAGAAATCCCGGTTAACCTTGAAGGTCATGGTTGACCGTTTTTTTGTTACAACGGTTTGGTTCAACCGCCATTTTTTGAAAGACAAGCTGCAGCCGGGGCAGACGATTATCTTGACCGGCAAATGGGATCAGCGGAGAAAACAGCTGACCGTTAGCGAGTCGGAATTTCCCGGCATGCGCGACACGCAAAGCGGCGCACTTCAGCCGGTTTATTCGGCGACGGCGGGCATTCAGCAAAAATGGCTGCGCAAAGTGATTCGCCAAGCTTTGACGCAGTACGGAAATTTGATTGAGGAGAATCTTCCGCCGGAACTGCTGGATAAGCACAAGCTGATGCCGCGCAAGCGGGCGGTGTGGTTGATGCATCAGCCGGATAATGCCGAGCTGGGCGGGGAAGCGAGACGGCGACTGGTTTATGAGGAACTGTTTTTGTTTCAGCTCAAGCTGCACGCCTTTCGCGCGATTACGCGCAGCAAGGTCGAGGGGGCGGCGCAGCCGGTTCCGATGGAGGAGGTGCGCGCTTTTGTGCGCTCGCTGCCTTTTCGACTGACCGAATCGCAGAAAAGGGTGATTGGCGAGCTGATGCATGACCTGCAGCAGCCTTATTCCATGAATCGTCTGCTGCAGGGCGATGTAGGAGCAGGCAAAACCGTAGTGGCTGCGACCGCCTTATTCGCAACGGTCAAAGCCGGCTGTCAGGGGGCGTTGATGGTGCCGACGGAAATTTTGGCCGAGCAGCATCTGCGTTCTTTGCAAAAACTTTTCACCCCATACGGGATTCAGGTAGCCCTGCTCACCGGAAGCTTGAGCGATCGCCAGCGAAGGGATATTTTGGCCAGCTTGCAGATGGGCTTGATCGATATCGCGGTTGGCACGCATGCGCTTATCCAAGAGGATGTGTATTTCCGCAAGCTTGGTCTCGTGGTGGTGGATGAGCAGCACCGCTTCGGTGTCAACCAGCGCAGCATATTGCGCCGCAAGGGGATGACGCCCGATGTGCTGACGATGACGGCAACTCCGATACCGCGGACGTTGGCGATCACCGCATTCGGCGATATGGATATTTCGACCTTGAAGGAAATGCCGAAAGGGCGCAAGCCGATCAAGACGTATTGGGTGAAGCACGACATGCTGGAACGGATTATCGCCTTTATTCGTAAGGAGGTCGGCAACGGACGGCAGGCGTATGTGATCTGTCCGTTGATTGAAGAATCGGAAAAGCTCGATGTGCAGAATGCCATTGATGTTCACGCGATTTTGACTCAAGCGATGCCCGAGATCCGTACGGGATTACTGCACGGACGAATGGCACCGCAGGAGAAGGAGCAGGTGATGGCGGATTTTATTGCCAATCGGATACAGGCGCTTGTATCGACAACGGTCATTGAAGTGGGTGTGGACGTGCCCAATGCCACGATTATGCTGATCTACGATGCGGACCGTTTCGGCTTGTCGCAGCTTCATCAGCTGAGAGGCAGGGTCGGACGGGGAGAGCACCAATCCCATTGCATTCTCATGGCCGACCCGAAATCGGAAACGGGAAAGGAACGCTTGCTGGCCATGACGGAAACCAATGACGGCTTTGAGATTGCCCGCCGGGATATGGAGCTGCGGGGTCCGGGTGATCTGTTCGGCACGAAACAAAGCGGACTGCCCGACTTTAAATTGGCTGACATGACCCATGATTTTCACCTGCTGGAGATGGCCAGAGACGACGCTTCCGAGCTTGTGGCCCGCAACGATTTTTGGACCGGCCTGACGTTTTTGCCGCTGCGTCGGTTTCTACATCGGGAACAAATTTTCTCCGGCGATCAGCTGGATTAAAGAGAGGAAGCAAGCTATGGGAATTACGGTGATCGGCAGTTTGAACATGGATATGGTTTTGGCGGTGCGTCATCATGTGAAGCCAGGGGAAACGCTCCTGGCCGACGGTGTTGATTACTCCCCGGGAGGCAAAGGCGCCAATCAGGCGGTAGCGGCGGCGCGCATGGGCGCTCCCGTGAGAATGGCGGGGAGAGTCGGGGATGATCAGTTCGGAAGCGAGCTGCTGAGGTTTTTGCGCAGCGAGAAGATCAATACGGACAATGTCCAAGCGCTTCCCGGAGTCCCTACGGGCCTGGCGATGATATCCGTCAATCCGCAGGGAGAGAACAGCATCGTGATCGTTTCCGGAGCTAACGGAGCGTTTGCCGTGGATGATATCCCTCGGGAACTAAGCGCTCCCGGAACTGCAGAGATTGTCATGCTGCAGCTGGAAGTTCCTTTGGATGCAGTGCGGATGGCCGCCATTCATGGCAAAGCTCAGGGCGCTTATATCCTGCTCGATCCTGCGCCGGTTCCGGCAGGCCCGCTGCCATCAGGGCTGCTGGACACGATTGATCTGCTTATGCCGAATCAGATCGAAGCGGAGCACCTGACGGGGATTCCCGTGACCGATCCGCAAAGCGCGGAGACGGCGGCCCGCAAGCTGCTCGCCATGGGCCCGCGTCAGGTGATCGTCAAGCTGGGCAAAGCGGGCGCGATTGTTGCCGATGGACAGAGGCTTGATTATATGCCGGGAATTCCCGTTCAGACGGTGGACTCGACAGCGGCCGGAGATGCGTTTGCCGGCGCACTCGCCGCAGTGCTGCATGAAGGTAAGGATTTGTTCACGGCAGCAGCCTTTGCCAACCGCGCTGCTGCAATCTCCACCACCCGCCACGGAGCGATGGTGTCCATCCCCCGTCGCGGTGAAATCGAACAAGTCTGATGTGTCCAATTTTCGCTGTAACCTGCAAAAGAGCTCACTGCTCCGCATAGGATAGACAATGATCGTATGCGGAGGTGTCAAAAGTGAATTACCAACAATACGGGATTTCCAAAGAACTGGTGGAACGCGTCAAGAAGAAAATGAAGATTCCGGCCAACAAGGAGCGGGTTTCGGCGATTTTGGACGGCGTCACCAAGCAGGATTTGCAGAATCGCGCCAAGATCTCAAAAAAGCTTAATGCCGTGTGCAAAGCGCTGGGTGAAAATCCCTCGGAGCAGCAGAAGGAAAGTATCGTGCATTTTGTAATCGAACAGAAAATAGACCCCAACAACACGTTTCATTTGATCAAATTATGGGGGATGTTCAGATGAATCGTAAAATTCCGCTTATTCTGAAGGCTTGATCAGAATGAAGCGGTTTTTTTGTCGTTTTAAAGTATACACCAACCGTTTTCCAACGCCATATCCTATAAAAGCAATGAAAGGAAACGGGGAATGCAACATGATGCGAACCGGAATTCTGGGTGCGCTTGATGAGGAGATTTCATTTCTGTTAAAGCGCATGACGGTACGGAAAATTGTTAAAATCGGCGGCAAAAAATTTTATTTGGGGTATTTAAATAAAGCTCCCATTGTCCTCGGGAAATCGGGGGTCGGCAAAGTCAATGCCGCTCTTGCCACTCAGCTATTGATTGGCCGCTTCCATGTGCGTCGTGTTATTTTTACCGGTGTAGCAGGGGGCTTGAAGCCTGGAACAATTAAAATTTTAGATACTGTAATTTCTACAAAAACCCAACAATATGATGTTGATTTCCGGCCGCTTTTCCCGCTTGGAGTGATTCCCTACATGAAAACATCGATTTTTCCGGCTGATCCCATGCTTGTTGTTCTGGCCCGAAAATCGGCCGGCCGATTGGCGAAGGGCCGAACATTTATAGGCAAAATCATTTCCGGCGACCGATTTTACTTATCCAAAAAGGCAATCCTGGGAGGCGTGGCTGTCGATGCAGAAAGTGCTGCAGTCGGGCAAGCCGCTTATTTAAATAAGGTTCCCTATGCCGTCATTCGCACCATATCGGATCAAAATAATCCCGAACAATTTAAACGTTTTCTTAAACCTGCAGCACTCCGTTCTCAATATATCGTGTCGGGCATGTTGAAATGGCTTGCAGCGCGGAAATGATACATATGCTGCGATGTAGGACAAGTCTTTAAATTTTTCGACAGGATAAAACAAAAAGCGGCAGAAAGGGAAGTTGAGCATGTTTGCTTTTCCTGATTCTTGCTTCCGTGATTATTGCTACCTATCTAGTCGCTTTTGAAACTGCGAAACAGCAAGTGCTGGATGTCGGCGGAGAAATGTTGCCGGAAATCGCAGCAGCATGATCTCGGAAACGTCTGCTGCGGCTCCGCGATTGATCAAGAATTTGCCGGATGAAGTGAATTGGGCCTGCAAATCCCAGAACTGTGTAATCGATTCGCCGATGAAGGCAAAGTCGACCTTGACGTCATGGAATAATAGCTGCACGTTATAATGATCGTAAAGCGTTCAAACGCGGTCGGTGGCGGCGTGGAATGAAAAGCTGCCTGGCTTGATTAGCTGCTTTTTTGGTCCTGCAGACAAATTCGTCCCTTCTTTCTGTAGCCTTTTATCGGAATCATCTCTATACGCCGGCTTTGAAAAAAAGAACGAATGGATAGGAATAACTGGATATGCGAGGGGTTAAGCTTTGGTTTTACATGTTAGATAATACTACATAAAAGAGATTATTTTAAATTTAAGTTAAATATATTGACATCTAATGCGTTTAAAAATATAATCTTAATATCACAATGATGTGATTATCAATTTAATGTTAGATAAAGTATCGTGAATACAATGGCGTAATCGCGATATCCGGCAAAGGTGCCAAATCGATATAGGCAGGTCTTGATTGTTGAGACTGATTATATCGGCTTGGCGCCTTTTTGTGTTTGATCCAGATAAAGAACAGGATACGGGAGGGAAAGAAATGAAAGTCAGAGATCTTTTTGTATTCAAGAATGAGAATGTGAAAGTGCTGCAATTAACGATGATTGCGTTTTTTATCACTTTTGTCACATGGTTTAACATGGCGCCTCTTGCCACCACGATGATTAAGTCCACCGGATTTTTAACAAAAACCCATTTGGCCGTGTTTGCGATCATGAACGTGGCTTTGACTGTGCCGGCTCGTGTTGTCATCGGCCGCTTGCTGGACCGCTTCGGACCGAGAATTGTATTCTCCGTACTGCTGGTGACGATGTCGATACCCACCTTTGCGTTTGCTTTCGGCACGAGTTGGATGCAGCTTGCCATTGCCAGATTGTTGATGAGCTGCATCGGCGCCGGTTTCGTTGTCGGGATCCGTATGGTCGCTGAGTGGTTTCCTCCCAAGAATGTAGGATTTGCCGAAGGCTTTTACGCAGGATGGGGGAATTTTGGTTCCGCCTTTGCAGCGATGACGCTGCCGTGGTTCGCATTGTCGTTTATCGGCGGAGATAATGGCTGGCGATTCGCGGTTGCGATTACCGGAGTTATCTGTTTGATTTATGGTTTTATCTACTATTTTTCGGTAAAGGATACGCCGGACGGCTCGGTTTACCATCGTCCGAAAAAATCCTCCGCGCTTGAAGTCAGCTCATGGGGCGATTTGATTCAGTTGATGGCATGGACTGTGCCGATCATCGGAATTCTTGGATTGCTGAATTGGAAGCTGGAAAAAACCCACATGATTTCCGGCTCGTTCTCCGATATCATTTACGTCACATTGGCGGTCATCCTGATTTATCAATTGATCCGCATTTTGCAAGTGAACGTTCCGATCTTGAAAAAGGGCGTTCCGGAGGACGATAAGTATAAATTCAGAAATGTGGCTGCGCTCAACTCCACCTACTTTGCCAATTTTGGAGCGGAGCTTGCGGTGGTATCGATGCTGCCGGCATTTTTCCAATCGGTGTACGCTATGACTCCGGGAGCTGCCGGGCTGGTCGCTTCCGCATTCGCTTTCGTAAATTTGTTCGCTCGTCCGCTGGGAGGCTGGCTGTCCGATCGTATGAAGAGGAGAAAGGTCGTCATGCTGACTTATATGGCGGGAATTTGCATCGGTTTCTTCGTCATGGGCCAGGTTAATGGGAACTGGCCGATCCCGCTGGCGGTGTTGATGACGATCTTAACTTCGGTATTCGTTCAAGGTGCGGAAGGAGCCACTTTTGCGCTGATTCCTTTAATCAAGAAGAGAATCACCGGTCAGGTTGCCGGGATGGCCGGAGCTTACGGCAATGTCGGAGCCGTCACCTATTTGACGATCCTCACATTGGTGACGCCGCATATGTTTTTCATTATACTGTCCGTCGGCGCCCTGATCAGTTTCCTGTTCTGCTTGATTATGCTGGAAGAGCCGAAAAGCGCGTTCTCCGACAGCTATTACTTATCATCGGTGGATTTGGAAATGGCCCAAAAACACGTTTACAACCGACCCGTTACAGGGGAACTTGAGGAAATGACCAGCTAAAGTGAAATAAAATAAGGAGATGAATGCAATATGGGGGAGAAAAAGAAACTTGTACTGATTGGAAATGGAATGGCGGGAGTCAATGTGATTGAACATCTCCTGAAATTATCGCCTCAGCACTACGAGATTACGATTTTTGGATCGGAGCCGCATCCAAACTACAACCGGATCCTGCTGTCCTATGTGCTGGCGGGCAACTCCGAGATGAAGGATATCGTGATCAATGATTATACATGGTATGAAGAGAACCATATTCAACTGCTTGCCGGACATACCATTAAAGAAATCGACAGGGTAAACAGAACGGTGACCAGCGACCTCGGAGCAACGGCGCAATATGACGCGTTGATTATGGCTGCGGGCTCCGATCCTTTCATCCTGCCGATACCGGGGGCAGAAAAAGAAGGCGTCATGGCATACCGGACGATTCAGGACTGCGAAAAAATGATGCAGCTTGCAAAACAGTACAACAAGGCAGTTGTGATCGGCGGAGGGCTTCTCGGTCTGGAGGCGGCGAGAGGGCTTCTCAACCTGGGAATGTGCGTTGATGTTGTGCATATTTGCAATTTTCTGATGGAACGCCAGCTTGACGAAACGGCCTCCAAAATGCTGCAAGGCGAGTTGGAAAGACAAGGGATGAATTTTCTGCTCGAGAAGCAGTCTGCGGAAATAATCGGCAATCATCGGGTATCCGGCTTGAAATTCAAAGACGGAACAGTTGCCGATGCGGATTTGATCGTCATGGCGGTCGGCATCAGACCGAACGTCGCGCTGGCCAAGGAATGCGGACTGGAAGTGGAGCGCGGCATTGTGGTGGATGATTATATGAGAACAAGCGATCCGCATATTTATGCGGTTGGTGAATGCGCGCAGCATCGCGGGCTCGTGTACGGCTTGGTCGCCCCCTTGTATGAGCAAGGGGCGGTACTGGCCAAGAAGCTGGCGGGGTCGGATAGCGACCCCTACACCGGATCTGTTGTCTACACCAAATTGAAGGTATCCGGCGTCGACGTATTTTCGGCCGGTGAATTTATGGAAAGCGAAGGGACCAAAGCCATCAAGATTCACGATGAATACTCCGGGGTTTATAAAAAGGCAATGGTCCGCGACAACCGCATCGTCGGAGCGGTGCTGTTCGGCGATACTTCCGACGGTACGCGGCTTATGCAAATGATTCGCAGTAAAACCGATATCAGCGGATTGTCCAAAACATCCATTTTAACCGATGCCAGCCTGACCGATGTTTCAGTCGGCGCAGAGGCGCTCAAGGACGATGAGATTGTATGCGGCTGCAACGGTGTTTCGAAGCAGACGATCGTTCAAGCCATTAAAGAGCAGGGCTGCTCCTCGGTGGAGGAGGTTAAGAATTGCACGAATGCTTCCCGCTCCTGCGGCGGCTGCAAGGGTCTGGTGGGCGAGCTGCTGCAGCTCACGTTGGGTGATTCCTTCAAGCAGACGGCCATGGAAGCGATGTGCGCCTGCACGGATTTAAGCCGCGATCAAATTGTGGCGGAAATCAAGGAAAAGGGCCTGATGCATGTGCGGGAAGTGATGAATGTGCTGGGCTGGAAGCAGGAGGAGGGCTGCTCGAAGTGCCGGCCTGCGCTTAACTATTATTTAACGATGCTTTACCCGCATCAGTACGAAGATGACCGCTCCTCCCGCTTCGTCAACGAGCGGATGCACGCCAATATTCAAAAAGACGGAACCTATTCGGTCGTTCCTCGCATGTACGGAGGCGTCACAACTCCCCAGGAGCTGATGAAAATCGCCGAGGTGGCGCAAAAATATAAGGTGCCCAAAGTGAAGCTGACCGGAGGACAGCGGATCGATCTGCTCGGTGTGAAAAAGCAGGATTTGACAAAAATCTGGGCCGAGTTGGATATGCCTTCCGGGTATGCCTACGCCAAAGCGATTCGAACCGTCAAGACCTGCGTGGGCGCAGAGTTCTGCCGCTTCGGCACGGCCGATTCGATGGGCATGGGGATCCGCATGGAGAAACGGCTGGAGCGACTGAATACACCGGCCAAAGTCAAAATGGCCGTATCGGCCTGTCCGCGAAATTGCGCGGAGTCCGGCATCAAGGATCTTGGTGTTGTAGCCATTGACGGCGGTTGGGAATTGTACGCCGGCGGCAACGGCGGCGTCAAAGTCAGGGCGGGCGATTTGCTGGTGAAGGTGAAGAGCGAAGAGGAGGTCATGGCGTATACCGAAGCTTACCTGCAGTACTACCGGGAAACGGGCAATTACGGGGAGCGTACGTCCGAATGGGTGGAGCGTCTTGGAATCGAGCACATTCGCCAAGTGTTAAGCGACGAGCAAACAAGAGGCGAGCTGAAGGAACGGATCGATACCGCCTTGAAAGCGACACAGGACCCGTGGAAACAAGCGTTTGCTGACAAAGACGTGCAGAAGGAGCTTTTTGAAGTCATTGAAAAATAAAAGCGAAACGATTTTTCTCATGAAGGAGAGGCGTTGGCGATGGATAGCATGAAGGACAAAGAAATCTGGGTGGAAATCGGGCATGTCGGCGATTTTCCGCGCGGTTCGGGGAAAACGATTCGTTTCGACGGATTGGAGCTGGCGTTGTTTCATTTGCGCAGCGGGAAATTCAAGGCGGTTGAAAATCGCTGCCCGCATAAAAACGGCGTGCTGGCTGAAGGAATCGTGTCGGGGGATTATGTGTTCTGTCCGCTGCATGACCGCAAAATCGAGCTGAGCAGCGGTTTGGTGCAGGTGCCGGACAGCGGCTGCATTCAGATATTCCCCGTTTATGTGGGCGAGGACGGAGCCGTTTTGATTTCCCGGCTGCCTGTTGCGGAAACGATTGCCTGACAACGAAGAAAGGGTGGAGACGATGAAGCACCGCGCGGGAACAAGTGGAAAGACGCATTGCTGCTTCTGCAGCATGCAGTGCCAGCTCGAACTCGAGCCTGCCATCGGGTCTGCGGGCTGCAAAACCAAAGCGAGCGAGGATTTTCCCGTGGCTACGGGAAGGGTGTGCCAAAAAGGGATCCATTCCATGGAGCATGTGATGTCATCCGATCGTGTGACCGTACCCTTGACCCGGGAAAAGCGGACGGGAAGCTGGAAAGCCGCCGGATGGAGCGGGGCGATCGCGCAGATTTCAGAACGGATCAAGAGGATTCAGCAGCAGTACGGCAAGGATGCGGTCGCAGTATACGGCGGCGGCTCCTTGACGAATGAAGCGGCCTATCTGCTGGGGAAATTCGCAAGAATCGGCTTGGGGACCAGATATATCGATTACAACGGACGCTACTGCATGTCTGCAGCAGCAACGGCGATGAATATGGCCTTTGGGATCGATCGCGGCCTGACCTTTCCGCTTTCCGACATTCCCGATACGCAATATTTGATCCTCGCCGGCACCAATGCGGCTGAATGCCAGCCGACGATGATGCCGTATATGGTTCAGGCCAAAAAGAACGGCGCCATCGTGGTGACGATCGATCCCCGCAATACGATGACCTCCAAGCTGGCTGATATCCATGTTCGCATTCAGCCCGGGTTTGATTCGGTATTTGTCAACGGACTGCTTCATGTGATGGTCGAGGAAGGGCTTGCCGACGAACACTTTATTCGGCAGCACACCTTGGGATATGAAGCTTTGAAGCAAGCGGTGAAGCCGTTTACTCCCGACTATGTAGAAAGCGTGACGGGGATATTGGCCGCTGTTACAAGGAGCATCGCCCGCGGCTTCGCCCAGGCGGAAACGGGAATCGTGATGACGGCAAGGGGCTTGGAGCAGCAGGTAAACGGGGTGGAGCATGCGCTGAATTATATGAATTTAAACTTGATTACGGGAAAGATCGGCCGCCCTGGATGCGGCTTCGGTTCGATTACCGGTCAGGCGAACGGCCAAGGGGGACGGGAGCACGGCCAAAAAGCGGATCAGCTTCCCGGCTACCGCTCGATCGAAGACCCCGAGGCGAGGACGCATGTCGCAAAAGTCTGGGGTATTTCGGCCGAAAAGCTTCCGGGCAAAGGCGTTTCCGCTTATGAGCTGTTCGCGAAGATCGACAGCGGGGAAATCCGTGCCATGCTCGTATTTGCCTCCAATCCCGTTGTTTCCAGTCCGAACAGTACCGCCGTGCAGGCAGCTTTGGAGAAGCTGGAGCTGCTTGTCGTTGTCGACATGTTCGAATCGGAAACAGCAAGCTTGGCGGATTGGCTGCTGCCGGCGCAGGCTTTTGCCGAAACCGAAGGCACGCTGACCAATCTCGAGGGAAGGGTGTTTCACCGCGCAAAAGCGATGGAAACGATCGGGGAGTGCAAAGACGATGTGACCATTATGTGCGAGCTTGCGGGTGCGCTTGGTAAAGAGGCCTATTTTTCGTATTCCTCGAGCGAAGAAGTGTTTCTTGAGCTTTGTGCGGCTTCAAAGGGCGGCAGAGCGGATTACAGCGGATTGGACTATACGCGGTTAAAAAAGGCAAAGGGCGTATACTGGCCCTGTCCGGCAAGCGATCATCCGGGAACGCCGCGGCTATTCGGGCAAGGCTTTGCGCATAAGGACCAGAAGGCACGGATTCACGCGATCCGCCCCAAGCTTCCTGCCGAGACGACGGATAAAGCCTTTCCTTATCTGCTTACGACCGGCCGTTTGGCCAACCATTACTTGAGCGGAACGCAGACGCGCCGCTCGCCGAATTTGCTGAAAAGGGCGCCCAAGCCGATTGCGGAAATCCATCCGTGGTTGGCCAAGCAGCTGCAGTTTCGCAGCGGCGCCATGCTTCGCCTGTCCAGCCGCAGGGGATCGGCTGTATTCGAGGTGCGCATTACAGAAGGCATACACCCGAAAACGATTTTCGTACCGTTTCATTGGGGCGGCGAGCTTTCTGTCAACCGCTTGACGAATGATGCACTGGAGGAGCTCAGCCGCATGCCGGAATTCAAGCTGTGCGCGGTTGCGGCGGAATGCGTCTATGAAGACGGCAAATTCTGAACACGGGTTCAAAGCGGTATGTCGGGGCGCCAAATTTGAACCGAAAGGGTAAATGGACCAACAGGGGGAGACGCGATGAAGAAAGGAAAAGTGTACCTTGTGGGCGCAGGACCGGGAGATCCCGAGCTGATTACGGTAAAGGGCTTGAAATGCATTCAGGAAGCGGAAGTAATCGTCTATGACCGCTTGGTGAACGATGCCCTGCTGCTGCATGCCCAGGAACATGCGGAACGGATTTATTGCGGCAAGGCGCCCGGTTTTCATTATATGAAGCAGGAGGAGATTACCCGCACTCTGATTCATCATGCGGAAAACGGCAAAATCGTCACCCGGCTGAAAGGCGGGGACCCGTTCATATTCGGCCGCGGCGGCGAGGAATTGCTCGCTCTGCGGCAAAGCGGAATCAGCTGCGAGGTTGTGCCCGGCATCACCTCGGGAATCGGGGCACCCGCCGCCTTGGGGATTCCCGTGACTTACCGCAGAGTCAGCGGTTCCTTCGCCTGTGTGACCGGCAGCCGCTGCCACGGGAACGATGAACCGGACTGGCGCGGACTCGCGCATGCCGTGGACACGCTTGTGGTTTATATGGGCATGAGCAATTTGGCCCATATCCGCGAGCAGCTGCTCATTTCCGGAACAGCACCTTCGACTCCCGTAGCTTTCATCGAGTGGGGCACAACGGATAAGCAGCGCTTGATCAGAGCCAATCTGGCGGACATGTTGGCGGTCCGACAGCGGGAAGGCGTAAGCAACCCGGCCATCGTCGTGATCGGTGAAGCCGCCGGTTTGAGGCTTGAGGAGATTGAACCGCTGAAGCATGAGGGGATGAATGTGCTGCGGCAGTAAAATAAATTGAAAAAATAGCTAGATATGGAACGCTCAAGCACGGTATAATCTTCCATAGATGGAAGTCTGCCTGCCAATGGCGATTTTTGCGAAAGAAAAGCGAGTAATGCATCCAAACGAGGTGATGGATATTTGCAAAAGCGTATCCTGTTTACTGGCGGGGGCTCCGCCGGCCATGTGACGATGAATGCGGCATTGATCCCCAAATTTGTCGGCATGGGCTGGGACGTTCAATACATGGGTTCGAGGCAGGGAATCGAAGCCAAGCTTATCGGAAAAATCCGCGGCGTGGATTATATTGCGATTTCAACCGGCAAGCTGAGAAGATATTTTGACTGGGAAAACGTCAAAGATCCTTACCGGGTTGTGAAAGGCGTTATTCAAGCTTATAGGCATATTAAAACTTGGAGGCCGCATGTCGTTTTTTCGAAAGGCGGTTTTGTTGGCGTTCCGGTTGTGCTTGGAGCCTGGTTGAACCGCGTGCCGGTTGTGATTCACGAGTCGGATTTCACCCCAGGACTGGCAATCCGCATCTCCTCGCGCTTCGCTTCGAGGATTTGCG
>CAZESH010000074.1:0-15610 GCA_964514665.1 uncultured Caryophanales bacterium | reverse complement strand
CTATGGTGGAGATGCTGCTGGAACCCGGTGCGACGGTTGTCCAGGATCTTCCGGGGAGCTACAGCGGATTTTTCTATGTGCTTGAAGGCAGCGGCACATTCGGCTCCAATCAGGAGAGAGGGATGAAAAACCAGGTGCTGTGGCTTGGAGAGGGTGTACCGGGGGAAGAAAGCTCGGTCACGGTGCAAGCATCCAAACCTTTGCGCGTGCTGCTGTATAGCGGTGAACCGGTCGGGGAGCCGGTCGTGCAATACGGTCCTTTTGTGATGAACACAGAAGGGGAGATCAAGCAGGCTTATATCGATTATCAGGAAGGCAGATTTGTATAGAATGTTCGCAGCTTCAACTGCGTGCTTATCACAGTCACGTATCCGCTCCTATCCTAATATGTTATGAATAGATCGGAACAAATGGAGAGGTGAATGTATGGCTGTCGTAAAAGCAAGAGCGAAGGATATCAATATGCTGGCAAGATTGCTGCGGGCAGAAGCGGAAGGGGAAGGCGAGCGAGGCATGCTGCTTGTAGGCAATGTCGGAATCAACCGGATACGGGCAGATTGCTCGGATTTCAAGGGGCTTCGCACGATTCCGCAAATGGTGTATCAACCTCACGCCTTTGAGGCCACGCTGCATGGATATTTCTATCAAAAAGCGCGGGAAAAGGAGAAACGCCTGGCGCAAAGATCCGTCAATGGGGAAAGATATTGGCCGGGGAAATTCAGCCTATGGTACTTCAGGCCGCCAGGAGAATGTCCGGCGCGCTGGTATAATCAACCGCTGGTGGGGCGCTACAAAAAGCACTGTTTCTACGAACCAACCGCTGAAACCTGCACGAATGTATATAATATTTATTGATTGACGATCGCCGCATTCCAGTGGACCTTTACACAAGCTGAGAGATTTTGGAAAGCATAATAGAAAATCCCCGTCAGTCGAATCCGGCGGGGAAATCTCAATTCAAGAATCTGTGCAAAAACCCATGTTAATATGTCGGTAAGGAAAAGCTTTCTAAATAAAAAATGGAAAAAAGAAAAACGGCAAAGCAAATAAAAATGCCAAAGAAGCAAAGGGTAGAAAAAACGGATTGAAGAATGCAGAAGTTTTTGCTTCTTTTATATTTTTCTTGATTTGAGCCTTTGCTCTATTGGCGTTTACAGATGATACATAACCAGCCCCGCATGAACCTCCTGCATACTCAATTTCAGATTGCCTCCCCTGTTCTAAGTTCATTTTATTTTATGAAATCAAGAATTTTATGTTTGGGTCGTACAAAAAAATGGTCTAGAACATAATTTAAAATCCGTCCAATCACAAAAAAAAGTTTTCCAGATATAACCTGCTTCTTGCAGGTTTCGGTACATAAAAAAAAGGCTCTGATGAAGTTCGATATTTCCATATCTGTCCAAAAGCCAAGAGAAGTTCTTTCATAAAATGAATGAACAAAATGTTAAAGGAGAGGGTATGGATCCATGAAAATTCCTGTTAAAGGAGTTGTTATTCATTCCAAGGAAGCGGATGGCAAGCATTCGCATAAGCTCTACATCACTTCTTGGGCAGGCAGACCGGTACATGCCCATGAGTTTAAAGGCGTAACTTCATTTGATGTGGGACATCAGCATGTTTATGCGGGATTGACCGACCCTGCACCAAGCGGGGTGCAGCATACACACCGCTATTACTCGGCCACATCATTTGACGACGGGCATTCTCATGTGATCGACGGTGTAACCGGACCGGCGATTCTAGTACCCGGGGGCGGCCACATTCATCATTTTGAGGGCGTGACAACGGTAAACGGCGCTACGCCGCATACCCATTTTTACGGCGGAAATACGGGAAATGAGGTGATTCCGGATTAGAAAGAAAAGAGAGCGGGCGGATAAAACGCCTGCTCTCCTTTTTTCATGAAAGGAATCTTACTTCTTCCCACCGTTTTTGTCCTCTGCAATTTGTACATAATTCTCAAAGCTCCAAATGCCGATTCCGTCTTTTTGCGCCTGCTCTTGTATATGTCTGAACTGATCGATATATCTCACATTTGGAGGAAAGACGTAAGCGACACGGGCAAGTCCTTTTTCCAGCAGCATTTCATTGAACATATGATCGCCGATCCAGAGATAGCAGAGCAGCCGTCCGTACTTGTCGCGTCCGGAGACATCAAGCTCGATTTGCACGGATTTTCCGTTCAACGTATCCTTGGCGAAATTGGACGCTTCGCGGCCGAAAGGCTCTACAGGCTTGGAAGAATTGACCGTCTCCGGAGAATCGACGAGGAGCAGGCGGATTTTCTCTTGTTTGTTTCCCAGTGATGCCACCATCGTGTCTCCGTCAACCACTCTTGTGATTTTGGCTTCGATCCGCTGCGGTCGCCGCAGATTCTGCTTGCCGCTTTCGGAAGCAGGTGCGGATATTGTCGTGGAGTAAGCGGATTTTTCTGCGTTATCCGCCTGTCCCGCTTTTGCTGCAACTGCGGGCGTATTTTCTGATTGCGGAAGGACATTACCCGGGTCCGCACATCCGGACACTCCGAGCAGCACTGCGATCAATAATGCTTTTCCCAACCCTACCGTTACTCGCATGATTCACCTCTAAGCTGTAGGCTGCGGATTCGGAGGGCATTCCGATTGTCTGCAGCGTGATTGTCTCTAGTATATCAAACTAAATGCTTGGCACCATTCATTTTCTTTTTCGTTATGCGGGGGTATGCATTGAGGATATAGAGCTCCGTGCTCAAAGCTTTATTCCGATTTTTATCGTTTTCCTGTTTGCCCAAAAGTACTTTATCAAGGGAATGACGATGAGCGGAATCAAATAGCGATTTCTCGATTTGCATTTCTATCGGGGAGATGATGCAAACAAGTGGCATTAAGGGTGAGGCAGTAATAGGATTTTATATTCAATTAAAGGAGAGGTTATAGGTGGTCAAAAAAAGTGTAGTGTTGTTGATCATGGTCGGGAATGCTGCTGCTGTCCGCATGCGGAGCCAAACAAGAGAGCAAATCCCAGGAGGCGTCGGCTACTCCGGCAGCATCGGATAATGCCCAAACGCCCGAAGCTTCAAAACAGCCCGAAAAGCAAGCGGTTACAATCAAATTCATGCAGTATACCGCGAGCGGTTCGCAGGAGGATACGCTGAAGGCGATGATCGCCGAGTTTGAAAAAGCAAATCCCGATGTGAAGGTGGACGCGGAGGTAGTGGATTTTAAAAACTACTACACCAAATTAAACACCGGCATCGCATCAGGCTCCGCTCCCGACGTGTTTGAAGTCGGATATGAAAACTTCACGACATACGCTTCGCAAAACGTGCTGATGGATTAGTCCGCGCTCTTCCCTTGTTTTTTCTTCATGATTTGGCTTTCTGAGGGTGACCCTGCTTGCGATACTGCTCCGGTGTCGTGCCGGTATAAGCTTTGAATACGCGGCTGAAATGTGCGGGATGCTTAAAACCGACTTGGTAGCAAACCTCGGTGATTTTCATTGCCGGGGCGGTATGCAGCAGAATTTTCGCCTGGTTGATCCGCCGCTGGTACAGAAATGTGAAGATCGTGATGCCGGTAACGTCCTTGAAAATTTTGGACATGTAATGCCTGTCCAGGTGGAGCTTGCTTTCCAGCTGCTTGAGATGGACATCGGCGGCAAAATGCTTCTCCAGATAGGTGATGATGCTCTGCACGTTGCGCACTTTTTCCGTCATGATCTCGGGAGTTTGCAATTTCAGCTTGGATTCGGCAACACCGTACAGCAGGGTCAGCAGCTCGATGAGTGAAAGAAAGGCCCGATTATCGGAAATGGCGTCTTGTTTTTGCTTAAGCCTGTCGATTTTTTGCAGCAGGCCGTCTATTTCCTGAAGCGGACCGGGGGAAAGCGGAATGCGGATATTTCCAAGCTCGCGGAACGGCGCCAGTATATCCAAGGGATAAACAGAGCGGAAAGCGCCCTGAATGAAGGAAGGATCAAAATGCAGCACGGTCCGGATATAGGGCTGCTGCGGATCGACGTTGGCGCAGTGCAGGGTCATGCCGTGCATCAGGATCAAATCTCCGGATGCCAGCTCATAGATTTTGTCGCCGATCAAATATCGGCATTTTCCATTGTGAAACAAATAGATTTCATAATAAGGATGGGAGTGAAATGTCATCCCGGTACTCGGTTGCTCGTTATGGTAGTTAATCGATACGATCGGGTCCGGCATTGTCGCTCCCTCTCCTGTTCACTATTGATGGGTCATGACGTTTTTATTCGATCGTTTCCGCCTGCATTTGCGCATTCAGGCACAATTCGGCAGCATGAAACGCGTGCTCTTGGGTCATGGCATTTTCCGTACGGTTCAAGCAGTCGAGAATGAGCCGGCCGAAATAAGGATAACCGACCTTGCCCTTTACATGGAGGTGCTGTTCTCCGTCATCGTTGACCAAGTACACATGATCACCGGAAGGGTCCCTCGCAACGTCGACATATTTGCGCAGCTCTATGTAGCCTTTTGTCCCCAGTATGATTGTTCTTCCATCTCCCCAAGTGCTCAGCCCGTCGGGCGTAAACCAGTCGACGCGAAAATAGTTGGTCGCGCCGTTGTCGCCAAGCAGCGTAGCATCGCCAAAATCCTGGAGCTCGGGGTATTCCTTATGATTGTAGTTGGCTACCTTGCTGTGCAGTACCTTGGCTTTTGTGCTGCCGGAAAAAGACAAAAACTGTTCGATTTGATGGCTGCCGATATCGCACAAAATGCCGCCGTATTTTTCCAACTGGAAAAACCAATCGGGCCGCGACGGCGCATTCAAGCGATGGGGTCCCGTACCGATCACCTGAATCACGCGTCCGATCGCCCCGTCACGGATCAAATCGCCGGCGAATACGGCGCTTTCCACATGCAGCCGCTCGCTGTAATAAACGGCATATTTTTTCCCTGTTTTTTTAACCGCATCACGGGCAAGCTCAAGCTGATTCATTGCGGTAAACGGACATTTGTCGGTAAAGTAATCCTTCCCGTGCTCCATCGCCCGCAAACCCAGCGCATAGCGCTCGGAAGGGACCGCGGCTCCTGCGATCAGCTGCACCTCCGGGTCCTGCAGCACCTCCGCTTCGGAGGAAGCGGGCTTGGCCTGCGGGAATTTTTGCAAAAAGGCTTTTACTTTTTGCGGATCGGGATCATAAACCCACTTCAAGGTCGCGCCGGCTTCGCTAAGCCCGTTGCACATCCCGTAAATGTGGCCGTGATCCAGAGCCACCGCGGCAAACACGAATTCTCCCGGCTTTACGACCGCTGCGGGCTTGCCCTGAGGCGCATAATTCATTCCGTCGGATTTTTGCATAAGTTTCACCTCTGAATAAGATTAATGAGTGCCTGATACATCAAGGGTTTGGCTGCTTTGCGGCTTCTTCATGGTTGAAGCCGCGATTCTTTGCTGCAGCTCGCGATAATAAGCTTCTTCGTCTATCGGCAGATCGACCCAGGAGTCGGTCCAGGTGGAAAGCAGCATCGCATTGGACAGCGTCAATCCCTTGATGCCTTCCTCTCCGGGAGCAAGCAGCGGCGTTCCTTTGAGGACGGCGTCTACCCAGTTCTGGATAATGCCTTTATGCGCGGTTTCCGCCCCTTGGACGGGAATATCCACCTTCCGGCATTCCGGCTGGCCGAAGCCGCCTTTATATGTTTCATTAAACTCCGTCTCGGAGACGCGCAAGCGCCAAAATGACAGCTTCCCGTCCTCGATCACGATTTTGCCGCGGCTGCCGGAGAGCTCGAAGCGGTTCGTCCCCGGAGCTTCATGGGTCGAAGTAATGAATAATCCGGTTGCTCCGTTCGGGTATTCCACATAGGCGGTGACGTCATTTTCCACCTCGATGTCGCGATGCTTGCCGAATTGGCAAAAAGCGCGCACGCGCGTCGGCATCATGCCGATGGTCCACTGCCAGAGATCGAGCTGGTGAGGATCCTGGTTAAGCAGGACGCCGCCGCCTTCTCCGGCCCAGGTCGCTCTCCAGCCGCCGGAATCATAATAGCTTTGCGGGCGGTACCAATTGGTGATGATCCAGTTGGTGCGCTTGAGCTCGCCTAGTTCACCGGATTGGATCATATCGCGTAATTTTTGATATAGCGGGTTGGTGCGCTGATTGTACATGATGGAGAAAATTTTGCCCGATTTTGCCGCCACCTCGTTCATTTCCCGTACCTGCTTCGTATAAACCCCGGCAGGCTTTTCTATCAAAACGTGCAGCCCCAATCCGAAAGCTTTGATGGCAAGAGGCGGGTGGTCGTAGTGGGGCGCGGCAATCAGCACGCCGTCAATTTCTCCGGAGGACATAAGCGCTTCGGGATTTTCATACCGCTTGACTTCAGCGGATAAATTTTCCTTTGCCCACTGCAGCCGCTGCGGTTGGAAATCGCTAATGGCAGTCAACACCGCTCCCGAAATTTCCTTGCGGTCCAAGACTTTGGCATGGGAGGATCCCATATTGCCCAATCCGATAATGCCGATTCTCATCTGATTCATCTTGATTTCACCTTTCCTTAAGTGTTTTTGGGATTAATTTCTTATGTAAGATTAGCCGGCAACAAGCGATAATGAATGGAGCAATCATAATCAAATTGTAAGCATCTTGGTTTCATCATTATTCGTATAAAAAATAACGAATACGATTTCATTGTAATGTAATCAGCCTATTTACACTATACTCTGATTAACCATATTTTCCCGAAAATTTAACTGAGAGTGTGCACATTTCTTGAAAAACAACAAAGAACCCCTGTGATCCGGGGTTCCAATCGGGAGGTTTCAAAGCAGCAAGGAGAGGGCGACAATTGCGATGGAAGCGTGAAATAAAATGTCCATCCAATTTTTTAACGGTCTGTTGATCATCATGACGGTGACGTATATCGATCTGAAAATAATGATCAAGAGCGCCACCTGTTCAAGCAAATGAATAAGCAATCGATCACCACCTTTAATAAGATAGTATGAGCCTGCGGCATAAATAGACCTGACATCCTTCTGCCGCCGGGAGTCCGTCCGGCGATACAGGTTTAGTCACCGCTCAAAGCTACCCTTTGCCATTAAAAGAGAGGCGACAATCCGGTTCGGATTCTCGCCTCTCTTTTCCGTTATATCGTAAGTACGCAACTCAATAACGTGGGGGGCATTATTTCGTCGTACAGACTCATGGAATAGCATGCATTTTAGTAATGCGGATGGTAAAATATCAATATTGCCGCTTGTTTTGTGTAATGTGAAATGAGTTCCGGAAAGGATGAACCGTCATCGAACTCGAACAAATAGAGTTGCCTCGCATAGAGCGCTGGTTGAAGAGAATTTTAGGCGGTGCGGCCGCACTGCAATCAGCCGTCCCCATGAAAGGCGGTGCTTCTTCCGCCGTTTTTCGATTGCAGACCGCAAGCGGGGAACGGTTTGTGCTGCGATTGTTCACGAACCGGGAATGGCTGGCAAAGGAACCGGATCTTGCGCTTCATGAGGCCGAAGCGCTTAAGGCCGCGGCGAAAACGGGCGTGCCGGTACCGCAGCTGGTAGCTTTCGATCCGGAAGGTTCGGCTTGCGGTTATCCCGCCGTACTTATGACGCATCTGGAGGGGAAAGTGATCTTGCAGCCGCAGCATTCCGAAAACTGGCTGAGCGGTTTGGCCGAATCTCTGGCGCGGATCCATGCATCCGATTCAACGCTGACTTGGCGCTACTTTACATATAACGATGTGAATTCTTTGACTGTACCGCAGTGGTCCGGCCATAGAGGGATTTGGGAAAAGGCCCTTGAGCTTGTCAGAAAGCCGCCGCAGACCAAAGCACGCTTTATCCATCGCGACTATCACCCGACCAATGTGCTTTGGAAGAATGACGCTGTCAGCGGGATTGTGGATTGGGTGAACGCATGCACCGGCCCGGCCGGAATCGACATCGGACATTGCCGATTGAATTTGTCGCAGCTCTACGGAACGGAAGCGGCCGATCGTTTTTTGCTGGAATATATGAACTTGACGAACGATCGCAGCGTTTATGATCCTTATTGGGATTTACTCTCGCTGATTGAATTTCTTCCCGGTCCGCCCCAAGTCTACAAGGGCTGGACGGATTTGCAGGTAAGCGGTATTTCCGCCGCGCTGTTAGTGAATCGCATCGATGAATATTTGCTTAGTGTGATGAGCCGGGTGTAGCAGGCCAAGAAGGATTCTCCGTCAATAATCAAGGCGGTTCGCATCGGGGAGGGAGATTGTTGAAGCCGTTAAAACTTTTGCTGGCCATGCTCTTATTGCTCTTGTCGGCAGGCTGCGAGACCCAAAACGAGAAAACGTTGAGACATCAGATCGAGCGTCTGCAGGCGGGAACGGATAATATGCAGCAGCAGATCAATGCGCTTCAGGCAAAGCTGGGAGGTCTTGAAGAAGCGCACAAGGAAAGCAAGGACAGTGCGGAGCAAACAGAAGGGAAGCTGCAGCGGCAAATCGCCGATTCCGCGGCGAAGCTCAAAGCGCTGCGCGAGCGCATGATTGCCAATCGCATCGGCTTGCTTCCCAACTTGTCAGGCATAACCGTATACACATCCAAGGAAAAAGTATTGAAAATTTTGGGCATACCGAGGGAAAAAACGCCGCAAACTTCGTCCGGAAAATTGGTAAAATGGGCATACAGCGGAGCAACCGTTTATTTTTTAAACGACCAGGTGTTTCAAATCAATGCACTTTCCGACAAGCTGACGGCTTCGTTTGGCGTCAATGTCGGGGATCCGCTTGCCGATTTGACGCTCGATGACAGAACGGAATACGTGCTGTGGGTCGATAAGGACTTACTGCTGCGGATTATCGCTCCGAACGGATCGATCAGCGTCATTACGATAACCAGGGGTACAAGCTGAGCGGCGTTTTGCCCTGGAGAAAAGGGATAAGGAGCGGCGATTGGGCGAAAGAAGGTAGCGTGAAAATCAAGTTTGCATTATAGTAAATGAAAAACCTTAATGGATGGGGAGGTAACGGGAATGACGGCAAATACCCCGGAAGAAATTGCAGCGCTGAAAAAGATCGGAAAAATCGTGGCTTTGACTATAAAAGAGATGAAGGACAGCGTCAAACCGGGTATGACCACCAAGGAACTGGATGACATCGGGGCCAATACGCTGAGAAAATACGGAGCCACCTCCGCTCCGCAAAAAATGTATCAGTTTCCGGGTGCAACATGCATCAGCTTGAATCATGAGGTAGCGCACGGGATCCCGTCGCAAAGAGTGATCAAGGCCGGGGATTTAATCAATATCGACGTTTCAGCCGAGTTGGACGGCTATTACGGCGACGCGGGGCACTCTTTCCAAATCGCCCCGGTACGCAGCGATCTTGCCCGTTTATGCCGCTATACGGAGCAAACGATGATGAAGGTCATTTCCAATATAACGCACGGCACCAAGCTGAACGAAATCGGGCGCATCATCGAAAGGGAAGCGCGTAAAGGCGGTTACAAGGTGATTAAGAATTTGTGCAGCCACGGCATCGGCAGATCGCTGCACGAAGAGCCGCAGCAAATTTTGCACGTTTACAATCCCGATGAAAAATACGTGCTGCACGAAGGTCAAGTGATCACGATCGAACCGTTCCTTTCCTCAAGTGCCGATTACGTGGTGGAGCAAGCCGACGGTTGGACGCTGTCGGTTCAAGATGCGAGCTTTGTGGCCCAGCACGAGCATACGATTATCGTGACCAAGGGTGCGCCGATCATTACTACGGTTGCGTAGCCGGAAAGATTTGCAAAACTTTTAAGCGTGATTAACGTATATTCATATGGGTTTTTTCATGCCGGATTTAATTACGTATTCGTTCAAGGGTGATTTGAGATGGCCAAAGAGGATTTGAGCTTCATGAGCTTGTTTCTTTTGTATATCTTTTTGTTTTTTGTGACCGAAATGTATCTGGGCAATCAATGGGAAATCGGCTCGGTCATCGTTGTGCTTCTATACTTATTATCCAACCTGGCGGTAGTGAACCGCAAGTTCAGGGAGCTTCATCTGCTTGACGAGGAAGACCGGCCTATTCACAGGCGCGTGATCTGGTTGAAATTCAACGGCATCTTGATCTGCTATGCGGCCGTGGCCGGCTTGGTCTATTTCTCGACAAACAGTTTCCATAGCTATCCCTTGATCGGATTGAAATAGTTTGCTTTGCGATCCATTTTCACGACCCGGGAGGATCGGCCTTGCTGGCCAAAGGAGAAAAAAATCATGATAAAACAAATTGCTGCGTTGCTGACGATCTTCGTGCTGCTCATTTCGGCAACCGCTTGTCAAAAAAATCAATCTTCAACCGAACCGTCAGCGACAGGTCAGCCTTCCCCATCCGCCAAGACGGAATCTTCGGCGCAGCAGAGCGCTTCACCCCGACCGTCTGCCAGCGTTTCCCCCCAACCTTCCAGCAGCGATGAACAGCAGGCAAACGGGAAGATCAAGCTCGCCGAGTCCGGCAGAGTGGATACGCTGCCCTTTGGCATTGGCGCCGCAACGGGGGATATACTGAAAAAGCTGGGAGAGCCGGACAGCCGTGATTATTTTGAAGGCGGGCTTTACTTTGCCTATCAGCAAAATGTTTTCTTTACCAGCGCTGCCTTGGACAACGACGGAAAGCTGATCGCCGGTCATGTCGTCGGACTCGGATTCCGCGAGGGGGCCGAACTGTTCGGCGTCAAGGTGGGCATGAAATTCGCCGATATCGTAGACACGCTGGGCAAGCCCGACCAGCTTAAATCTTCTCGGGATAATGCCGACAACCAGCTGTATGGCGAGCTTTGGTCGATGACCTATAATGCGGGAGGCTATCAATTGATCTTCGTAGCCGACACCCAAGAAGGAGCGACCATCGGCGCATATCTTTGGAAAAAAACGGATGATAATATCTAAAAAATAAAAAAAGGGGCATGATTACGCCCCTCAGATTGAGGACAAAGCCAATATGTGAAAGTGGTAATAGTATTTTTAAAATGTTGGAGAACTTCGCTTTAAGCATATGCTTCGATGGTTCTTGGTCTGTCAGGTTCGGACTGGACTTTCTCAACATCCTCCGAAAAGCAGTCGATCTATGGAACAGAATTCCCTCTTTCGAACCTTAAGAATATAAACCCGAACAAAAAAACAGGCTTTGTCTGCAGTCTGAGGGGCGGGATACGCCCCTGCGCTTATTTTTTCACACTGATGCTCGGATTGTTCTGACCCGGCTGCTTCGCGTTCTTGGCAGTAACTTCCTCGGCGTACTCTTCATTGCTTTGGTAATGGCTTCCTTTTGTAGGCTTCACCGGCTTGCGGTCTGCCATCTGCAGTTCACCTCCCGTCTTGTGTTCTCATGGATTAGTATGGTCATTTGCGGATAAGCTATGAAGCGAAAACCATTTTTGGATGGAGGTGGCCATGTTGAAACCGACGGACCAATGGGTGGACAAAGTACATGAAACTCAGCAAAAAGATCGCGAAAACCGCGAGCATCAGGGTAAGGGGCAAACTTCCCGCAAGCTTGCCAACAAGCAGCACGCCAATAACAAATAGCCGATTGCGGCTGCCCGCCCTTCCTTGTTAAACTGGTAGGAGACGGGGAGGTTCGGATAGATTATGGCATTCGGAATAGACAGAAACCAGCTGGAGCAATGGAAAGCGCTGGCGCTGCGCGGAGAGATCGCATTTTTGACCCATTTTTGGCTTCATCCGCGATGGCCGCAGTATAAAACCGTGACGAAAGCCGGCTGCTGCGATGTGGAAAAGCTCAAGGCATGGGGAAGCCGTTACGGCTTATTGCCGGAATGGATCGACCGACGCAGCGACTTCCCCCATTTCGATCTGCTGGGGGAGCGACAAAAGGAAATTTTGCAAGCCGAGAACTGCTGGCGGCAGATTGAAAAATTCCGCTTGTAGGCGGACGAACCATTGTTCAATTAAATCAAGAAAAACGATTGACATCATTTCTTAGCGATGGTAAAATCACACAGTATCATCCAATCCGAAAGAAGGAGGCGTTTCGCATCATGTTGGTATATTTCGATAAGCTACATCCCGATCGTATGCAATTTCATAATGATGCAGCCCTCCGTGTGAACATGGCTTTAACGGAATAAAGACTTGGATGAGATCATTCATTTTTAATTTCCGAACCGGTCCTCAACGCGTGGGTTGCGAACTTGCAATCTGCGCGTGTTTAGTTAACCGGGTGAAAAACCAGGCATGTGCGCTCATTTTGCGTCATGCCTTTTCTGTTTTTACGTGGGGAGGGGAGAATCTCAATGCTTTCGGTATTATTCAAGCTCAAATGGTTTTTCAAGCTTTATAGGAAAAGGTATATCTCCGCTATAATTGTGCTGTTCGTTGCGGGTTTTGTAGAGATCATCCCGCCCAAGCTGATCGGCTACAGCGTCGACCAAATCGTGCTCGGGTCGCTCACCTGGAAGCTGCTCGGAATGCTGCTCTTAAGCTTCCTGCTGCTCACAGTCTTGTCCTATACGATCAATATTTTTTGGACTTACCAGCTGTTTGGCGGGGCGTTCTTGGTGGAGAAATTGCTGCGCTCGAGGCTGATGAAGCATTTTCTGAAAATGACGCCGACTTTTTTTGAGAAAAATCGCACCGGCGATCTGATGGCCAGATCGACCAACGATTTAAGGGCCGTGTCTGAAACCGCCGGTTTCGGCATATTGACGCTTGGAGATTCAACCGAATGGCTGCTGCTGCTGTTTTTTACCATGGGCTTTACGATCAGCTGGAAGCTGACAATTGCAGCGCTGATTCCGCTGCCGCTGATAGCCTTGACGATGAGCCTATACGGCAAAAAAATGCATGAGCGCTTCACTTTGGCCCAGGATGCTTTCGGAGATATGAATGACTATGTGCTGGAATCCGTTTCCGGTGTCCGCGTTCTCCGCGCCTATGTGCAGGAAGCAGCGGATCAGAGACGTTTTGACGAAATTACGGAAGATGTGCTGCAAAAAAATATAGAGGTTTCCAAGATCGATGCTTTATTCGATCCAACGATCAAGATTTTGGTAGGCATCAGCTATTTGATCGGTCTCTGCTACGGGGCTTATCTCGTTTTTCATCAGCAAATAACGCTCGGGGAACTGGTTTCCTTCAATATTTATCTGGGGATGCTGATTTGGCCGATGTTCGCGATGGGCCATCTGATCAACATCATGCAGCGGGGGAGCGCCTCGCTGGACCGGGTGGAAGAGACGCTCGCTTATGCACCGGATGTTCGCGACACGCAGCATCCCGTTTCCGTCGAGGAGCCGGAGGACATCGAGTTCGAGCATGTGAGCTTTCGCTATCCGACTTCCGCAACCGACAATTTGCGGGATGTCAGCTTTACCCTGCAGCGAGGACGGACGCTTGGCATTGTCGGCAAAACCGGCAGCGGCAAAACCACGCTTTTGAAGCAGCTGCTGCGCGAATATCCGTTTGGCGAGGGAGCGATTCGCATATCCGGCGTTGCGCTTACGGACATCGCCATGGACGATTTGTTCCGTTGGTTCGGCTATGTGCCGCAGGACCCGTTTTTATTCTCAAGAACGGTGCGTGAAAATATCTATTTCGGCTCAAAGCAGCCGGATGAGCAGCGCCTGCGGGAAGTGATGGAGGCCGCCTCGTTGAGTAAGGACATCGACAGCTTCTCGCAAGGGCTGGACACGATGGTGGGTGAAAAAGGGGTGTCTTTGTCGGGCGGGCAAAAGCAGCGGGTTTCGATCGCACGGGCATTGATGGCCGATCCGGAAATGCTGCTGCTTGACGATGCCTTGTCGGCAGTGGATGCCAAGACCGAGTCGGAGATCATCGCTGCCATTCGTACGACACGGGCGGGTAAAACTACGCTGATCACGGCTCACCGGCTGTCCGCCGTGATGCATGCCGACCTTATTCTTGTGATGGATGAAGGCAGAATAACCGAACGGGGTACGCATCAAAGCTTGCTCGCCTTAAACGGCTGGTATAAGGAACAGTTCGAGCTGCAGCAATTGGAAGGCAGTCTGGAAAATAATCCGGAGGAGGGCAGATAAACTTATGAAGGTTGGCAAAAGATTGTTTCAATACGCGCTTTATCAGAAAAAACAGATCATTCTTGCGCTTGTGCTGCTGGCGGTTGCCGTTGCAGCGGAATTAATCGGTCCGTATTTGGCCAAAACGCTGATCGATACGCATATTTTGGGTATCGAAAAGCCTTGGTATGAAACGGTGCAATCTCCGGACGCCGCGAAATACCACGCCCACTGGTACAAACGGAGCGATCATTTTGCAACTGGTGAAAGCAAGGGCAGTGAAGTCAGGGTATTCCAGATCGGCAGACGTTATGTATTCGTTAACGGTCCGGTTGCCGACGGAACGAAAAGCTACAGCGGCGGAAAGCTCATCGTGAATGGCAAGAACGGGAGGATGGAATATCCGGCGGAGCTTTTGAATGCGGAGCAGGTATACCGCTTTTATCGTCCGGAAATCGGCGGCATGATCAAGGTGGTGTGGATTTATATCGGTCTGGTGCTGCTGGCCTCGGTATTTCAATACGGCCAGAAATATATGCTGCAGGTATCCGCAAACCGCGTGCTGCAAATCATGCGGGGGGACGTGTTCCGGCAAATCCATCGGCTTCCGGTGCGGTATTTCGATAGTATGGCGGCAGGCAAGGTCGTTTCCCGGGTGACGAATGACACGGAAGCGATCCGCGAAATGTACGTGACCGTGATGGCTACTTTTTTCTCGAGCATCATTTACATTACGGGCATTTATGTGGCGATGTTCTGGCTTAATGCGCGCTTGGCGCTGTTCAGTCTGCTGATCTTGCCTGCGCTTGCCGTTTGGATTGTCGTTTACCGCCATTTTGCGGAAAAATACAATCACATTATCCGTTCCCGCCTAAGCGACATCAACGGCATGATCAACGAATCGATTTTGGGCATGAGCATCATCCGTGCGTTTCGTCGGCAGAAGCAGGCCGAGCAGGAGTTCGACTCCTTAAACGAGGAATATTTCAAATACCGCAATAAAATGCAGTTCCTGAACAGCGTCACCTCCTTCAATCTGGTGAATGTGCTGCGCAATCTGGTTTTTGTCGGCATGATCTGGTATTTCGGCGGATCGTATCTGCACGGAACGGTGTTCGTTACCGTGGGTATTCTTTATGCTTTTATCGATTATATCAACCGCCTGTTTCAGCCGGTGACCGATATCGTCAATCAATTGGCGAACCTGGAGCAGTCCCGCGTTGCCGCCTCCAGGGTGTTCACGCTGATGGACCAAAGCGGTGTCGATCTTACTTCGGGCAAGCTTCCGCGATATCAAGGGAATGTTCGCTTTGAAAACGTTAATTTCGCCTATGACCGCGAATTGGTTTTGAAAAATATTTCCTTTACGGCCGAGCAAGGCCAAACCGTGGCGCTCGTCGGCCATACCGGTTCGGGCAAAAGCTCGATTCTCAACCTGCTGTTTCGCTTCTATGATCCGTTGAACGGCAAGATCACGATCGACGGCACGGATACGCGGACGATTCCGCATCAGCTGCTTCGCCAGCATATGGGCATCGTACTGCAGGATCCGTTCATGTTTACGGGAACGATCGCCTCCAATGTCAGCTTGAACGATCCGGCGGTCAGCCGCGAGA